>NZ_CP194010.1:2523333-2838750 GCF_042055075.2 Roseobacter phycocola
CTTAACCATGATCTGAAAGTTTCGGCCGGTATTCCTGAACCGGGCTGACCGATGAACGACTTTGACCTGCGACTGGCAAAGCCAAAGCGCACCCATCCCGGCGTGCCCCGTGCGCCTGTCGGGTCGGTCCTGCTGGACCAGGGTGCCATCGGGCAGGATGACCTCAGACATGCGCTGGCACTTCAGCAGCGCATCGACGCGCCCCTTGGGGATATCCTTGTAGCCGAAGGCCTGGTCAGCAGGCAGGAGGTTCTGTCCGCACTGGCCTTTCAGGCAGGAACAGAAGAAGCCGATCCCAGCCGTAACCTGCCTGCGCCTAATCTCGCACGGCATCTGCCCGCTTCACTCTGCCTGCGCTATGGGGTTGTGCCATGGCGCGAGAGCCCTTCCGGCGTGCAGGTCGCGACAAGCAGTCCTGATGCCTTTTCGCAGCTTCAGCAAGCCCTCGGGCCGCGCGGGAAAAATCTCTTTCCTGTCATTCTGGAAGAGGCTGAAGTCCAGTCCCGCATCAGCCATCTCTACGGCCCGGAACTTGCCGCAGAAGCCGCCCAGCGCGTGCCGGCCCGGGAAAGCTGCCGGGGGTGGGAAGCGTCAGGAAAAGCACGTTCGCGGTGGTGCTCAGCAGCTCTTGTGCTGACAGCAGCTCTCGCGATAACCGCGCCTGCATTGCTCGTCACAGCACTTACCCTCTTCGCCACAGCCACACTCCTCATGACAACCGTCCTGAAACTCGTGGCCCTTGCAGCGCATCTGACGCCTGCGGCACTTCCGAAGAAGATCGCAGGCCTGGGCTCCTCACGTCTGTTGCAGCTGGTGAAACCCCCGCCAGCACCGGCAAAACCCAAAGACGAACTGGTCATGCTGGGCGGTTTGCGGGCTGATGCGGCACTGCGCATTACCGGGGCAACACAGACCATCGGTGCGCGCGGTCTGGCCACGATCAATGCCGGAGAGACCCGGTTTCGGATGCCCCGCGTGTCCGTCCTTGTGCCGCTGCTGCGGGAACGTGAAATTGCCGGCCAGCTGATCCAGCGCCTGTCCGGACTGACGTATCCAAAATCACTGCTCGAAATCGTGCTGGTGCTGGAGGCCGGTGATACGCTGACGCGCGAAACCATTGCGAAAACGGAACTCCCGGAGTGGATGCGGGTCATCGAAGTGCCCGAAGCAGGCACGCTGACAACCAAACCGAGGGCGCTCAATTACGCGCTGGATTTCTGTCGCGGGTCGATCATTGGTGTCTGGGATGCTGAAGACTGGCCTGAGGCGGATCAGATCGAAAAAGTGGTGACGCATTTCCGGAATGCGCCCCCCAACACCGCCTGCGTGCAGGGCGTTCTTGACTACTACAACGCGCGCTCAAACTGGCTGACCCGCTGTTTCTGCATCGAATATGCCACCTGGTGGCGCGTATTCCTGCCCGGTATCGCGCGCATGGGCCTCGTCGTACCGCTGGGCGGTACCACCCTCTTCTTCCGGCGGCGCGCGCTTGAGGATCTGGGTGGCTGGGACGCCCATAACGTCACGGAAGACGCCGATCTCGGCCTGCGTCTGGCGCGTCACGGCTACGTCACCGAACTGTTGCCCACGGTCACGCATGAAGAGGCGACAAGCCGCGCTTGGCCATGGGTGCGCCAGCGGTCCCGCTGGCTCAAGGGGTTTCTGATCACATACTGCGTCCACATGCGAAACCCGGGCCAGCTATGGCGGGACCTCGGCACGGCAAGGTTCCTTGGTGTGCAGACCCTCTTTTTTGCAACCGTTGCACAGTTCGCCCTGGCCCCTATGCTATGGTCCTTCTGGCTTGTGCTCGCCAGTCTCGGCCATCCGATCTCTGAAACGCTCGGCACCGGTGCTGTCACCGGTATGATCGTGCTGTTTATTCTGTCTGCTGTGCTGACACTCGGTGCAGGCCTGATTGCGACGGCTGATAAGCCGAGGCAGCACCTGATGCCCTTCGTGCCAACCATGGGCCTATATTTCACCCTCGGCACACTGGCGGCCTATAAAGCGCTGTGGGAACTGGTGCGGGCGCCTTTTTACTGGGACAAAACCCAGCATGGGGTCAGCCGGCCGGTCAACATCCCTGAAAGAATTCGTCAGGATTCGTCCTGACGCTGGGTTGCGTCCTGCTTGAGACGGGTCATGAAGGCCACGGAAATGTGCTCGCGCAAGGCTTCATCCGCCCCGTCCGCATCACGCTCCTCTATGGCACGGACAATTCTGTCATGCTCCGCCTGCGCAATCTCCCCACGGCCCTGAGCCGCCAGAGATGTCGTCGCCATAAGCGCCATGGTGCGGTGCACAAGGTCCAGCTGCTGTACTAGGTAGCGGTTGTGGGACGCCAGATGGATCTGTTTGTGGAAGCGCCGGTTGGCCCGCGAGAGGGCTGCGGGATTGTCCGTCAGCGCGTTGTCCTCCTCGACCATATCGCGCAGAATGCGCACCTCTTCGCTGGTAGCGTGCTGCGCTGCCAGCCGTGCGGCAAGCCCTTCCAGTTCACGGCGTACTACATAGAGCTCAGCCATCTGGTTATGGTCCAGAGAAGCGACAATGAGGCTCCGGCCATCCCGCGCCAGCAGTGACTGGGTCTCCAGACGTTGCAGCGCTTCGCGGATCGGCGTGCGGGACACACCAAAACGCTCGGCAAGCTCGCTTTCCACAAGCCTGTCACCCGGGCGGTAAACACCAAGGTCGATGGCCTCCAGTATCATGGAATAGGCATCCGTCTGGGAGGGTTTCTGCAATGCCATAAGTGCCTCTTTCCAAAGTGGTTTACCCACCTTAACGATCTGAATGCCGGACAGGCAAGCCTGTCTGCTCTTGCACAATGTGCTGATGGATGTATCTCAGAGCCATGCCAAAGAAAGCTTTTTCTCACGTTCAGACTTGGGTGTTCGATCTGGATCACACCCTGTATCCGCCGTCTGCGCGGCTTTTCGACCTCATTGAGGTCCGGATGACGCGCTGGGTGATGGAGACCCTGTCGGTTGACCGTGCCGAGGCCGACAGGCTGCGCAAACTCTATTGGGCAACCCACGGGACGACACTGGCCGGTCTGATGCGCGAACACGATGTCGATCCGGAGCCATACCTGGAGGATGTTCACGACATCCCCATGGACAGCCTGCAACCTGACCCTGAACTTGCTCATCTGATCCGCAATCTTCCCGGCCGCCGAATTGTTTACACAAACGGCTGCGCACCCTATGCGCAACGGGTGCTGGAGGCCCGCGGCCTTGGCGGTATTTTTGATGCCGTGTACGGCGTCGAACATGCGGATTATCTGCCAAAACCAGAAGTACAGGCATTCGAAAAGGTTTTCGCGCAGGACGGTCTGGCACCAGAAAATGCAGCGATGTTTGAGGATGATTCACGTAATCTTAAGGCCCCTCATGCGATGGGCATGCGCACGGTGCATGTGGCAGCAGAACGCGCGCCAGGGCCACATATCCAGTTCCACACGGATGATCTGAACAGATTCCTTAACGCCCTTAACTGACGGACGGATGCGACAATCGGGCACCTGTTTTTGTGCCCGCTGCACCCCATCTGAAATGGATATTCAACTGGAGTGCTTACGACATGGCTCTTGCCACACATCTGCCTGCCCTGCCGCTCTGGCAACGCCTTCTTTTCGCGATCCCCGTTATTGGCTGGATTGCGCGCGACGTGACATTCGGGGACCAGAATAACGTCTGGTTCGCCCTGATCTTTTTCTTCAGCAGCTGGATGTCATCTGCCCTGATCTTTGGTTTGCCCGGGCTGTATCTGCCTGCCCTCGCACTGGTGCCCGTCATCTTTGTCCTATTGCTGATGATCACCTGGGGATGACACGTCTGGTCAAGGATTGTTGCGGCGACTAGGGTGCCCGCAATGGACGACACAAAATGACAGACATATCCTGTGACATTCTGATTTCAGGCGGCGGCATCGCTGGAATGACCGCTGCGGCTGCATGTGGCAGCGCGGGGTTTTCCGTGGTTTGTGTGGATCCTGCACCGCCGGTCACCGAACGTGACAATGCTGCTGCAGACATGCGCTCCACGGCTATGCTGCAGCCCGCGCGCCGGGTGCTCGAAGCCGCAGGGCTCTGGGAGGCGCTGGCACCACACGCGGCTCCACTTCAGATTATGCGCATTGTTGATGCGGGCGGCGAGACGGCAGAGGCACGCCTGACGAGGGAATTCAGGGCAGCCGACATCTCGGAACAGCCCTTTGGCTGGAATTTCCCCAACTGGCTGCTGCGGCGCGAAATGGTCAGCCGCCTTGATGCGCTCGAAACCGTCGATTTCAGGCCAGGCACAGCGACACAATCTGTGTTCACCCGCGAAACCGGCGCGCGGATCACATTGAGTGACAAATCCCGGATACACGCGCGTCTGGTGATTGCGGCAGACGGTCGCCACTCACCCGTCCGGCAGGCCGCCGGTATCGGCGTAAGCACAAGGCGCTACGGTCAGAAGGCGCTGGCTTTTACGGTTACGCACCCTGAACCGCACGAAAATGTTTCGACAGAGATCCATCGCACGGGCGGACCTTTTACTTTGGTGCCTCTGCCCGATCTCGACGGAAAGCCCTCCTCTGCAGTTGTTTGGATGGATGACGGACCGCTGGCTCAAACGAGGTTCGGGATGGAGGTGTCCGCGTTTGAAGCCGCGATGAGCGAGCGCAGCTGTCACCTTTTCGGCCCGCTGACGCTGGCTTCGCACAGAACGATCTGGCCGATCATCAGTCAGAAAGCAGACCAGCTGGCGGCAGAACGGACCGCTCTCATTGCCGAGGCTGCGCATGTGGTGCCCCCGATCGGGGCGCAGGGCCTTAATATGAGCCTCGCTGACACCGCAACATTGCTCGACCTGGCCTGTAAGAGCCCGGACACCCTTGGGGACCGGGCAATGCTGGATGCCTACCACAAAGCACGTTATTCTGATATTTCACTGCGGGTGCAGGGAATTGATCTGCTGAACCGTGCCAGCCAGGTGAGCACCCCGGCGCTGAGGGATGCGCGCGCTGCCGGTCTGCAGGCGCTATATGCGATCGCACCCGTGCGCAAAACCCTGATGCAGATGGGGCTCGGGGTCAGATAACCTCGTCCAGCACGCGGCCGAGACGCGCCAGCGTACCGTCCACATCATAGAGTTTATCCAGACCAAAGAGGCCCAGCCTGAAGGTTCGGAAATCAGCCGGTTCGTCACACTGCAGCGGCACACCCGCCGCAATCTGCATACCTTTCGCGGCGAATTTACTGCCATTCTGAATATCAGGGTCAGAGGTATAACTGACAACAACACCCGGCGCGCCGCAGCCTTCGGCCGCCACGGAAACCACGCCCTTTACGGCGAGCATACCGCGGACGGCATCACCCAGTTTCCACTGCGCTTCCTTCAGACGCTCAAAACCGTATTCCTGCGTTTCGAGCATCGTATCCCGGAACGCACGCAGCGCATCCGTTGGCATCGTGGCGTGATAGGCGTGACCGCCGTTCTCATAGGCCTGCATGATGCTGTGCCACTTGCCCAGATCGATGGCAAAGCTGTCGGAAGATGTCTCTTCCAGCCGGCTGACGGCCCGGTCAGACATCATCACCAGACCCGCAGAAGGCGAGGCTGACCAGCCCTTCTGAGGCGCTGAGATCAGGACATCCACGCCAAGTTTGCGCATGTTCACCCAGGCGCAGCCCGAGGCGATACAATCCAGCACCATGAGGGCACCGACGTCGTGCGCGGCCTGCGCCATCGCCGCGATATAATCGTCCGGCAGGATCACCCCAGCACTGGTCTCCACATGCGGTGCGAAAACCACGGCAGGTTTCTGGGATGCGATGGCTTCTTTGACATCTTCAATCGGCGCGGGCGCGAAAGGAGACGGGCTGGCATTGCCGGTCTGACGTGCCTTGAGAACGGTGGTGTTTGCTGTGAGCCCGCCTGTTTCGAAAATCTGGCTCCAGCGATAGGAGAACCAGCCGTTGCGCACCACGACCACTTCAGCATTCCGCGCAAACTGGCGCGCGACGGCCTCCATACCGTAGGTACCGCCACCCGGGATGACCGCAACGGCATCCGCAGCATAAACCTCTTTGAGCATCGAGGACATGTCATTCATGACCTGCTGAAATGCCTTACTCATTGAATTCAGAGAGCGGTCCGTGAAGACCACAGAAAACTCCTCAAGCCCCTCCGGATCAACTGTATCGAGCAATGCTGCCATGTGAGAACCTCCCGTTTGCTGGCACAGAGGTACCCTGCCGGCCATCGGTTGGCAAAGTCTACTTATGTATACAGGCAGCGCAGGCTGCATATCCGCGCCGTTCATCGGAAACCCACGTTTCCTTTACAAACCCAGCGGGCCGGGACGCTGTTCTTCACTCAGCAGAACATTTGCTTCGACATCACCCACACCGGGCAGCGTCATGATGCGCCTGCGCAAGACGCGTTCGAAATCTGACAGATCACGGGCCACTACGCGCAGGCGGTAATCGTACAGCCCCAGGACGTGCTCAACGCGCTGGACTTCCGGAATGGCCGTCACCGCCCGTTCGAAATCATCCAGACTGACCCGCCCCTTTGTTGCCAGTTTCACACCCAGAAAGACCGTAACGCCAAACCCGAGCTTCTCTGCATTGAGACGCAGCTGACGACCGCGCAGGATACCTGCCTGTTCCAGTTTGCGGATACGCCGCCATGTTGCTGGCTGTGACAGGCCAAACCGGCGCCCCAGCACACCCGCGCTCTGCGTTGCATCGCGGGCCAGAGCCCGGATCAGGGCGTGGTCGGTGTCGTCAAGTTCGGTCACAGCGGCAGCGCCTCCTCAGCCTTGATCCGCGCCACCAGCATCAGCGCTTCGATGTCAGCGATATGCGGCAGGGTCAGAACGCGACTGCGGTAAATCTCCTGATAATCCGCCATGTCCCGTGCAATAATGTTCAGCCTGACATCCACCCTGCCCAGGAAAGTCTGAATTTCGGTCACTTCCGGCACCTCGCGGGCTGCGGCAATGAAATCATCGAACGACCGTGCCACGGTTTTGTCGAGCGTAACCCGCAGGGATACTTCGACGCTGTAACCCAGAGCCGCCCAGTCAACGATCGCACCTACGCCGGAAATGACGCCGTCATCCTGCATCCGCGCAATACGGCGGGATGCTTTGCCAGCCGTCACCGCGCAGCGCTCTGCAAGCTCTGCAGGGCTGAGCGCTGGATCTGCCTGCCAATGGCGCAGAATGCGTCTGTCGAGATCGTCAAGCATGATATTTTCGTTTTATTGTCACTATGCGAATAATTGCGGCACTTTTACTGAGAATTTATTCAGGTTCAACAGTATTCCAGAGCTGGGAAGCGCTTTATGTTCGCCTCAGAATTCACATCTGGAAGAGGAGCGCCGGAATGCGCGTTTATTATGATCGCGACTGCGATGTTAACCTGATCAAAGACATGAAAGTCGCCATTCTGGGCTATGGCTCCCAGGGGCACGCACATGCGCTGAACCTGCGGGACAGCGGCGCGAAAAACCTGGCCGTTGCCCTGCGTGAAGGCTCGCCATCCGCCGCCAAAGCCGAAGGCGAAGGCCTTCAGGTTATGGGTATCGCCGAAGCGGCAGCCTGGGCCGATCTCATCATGTTCACAATGCCCGATGAGCTGCAGGCTGAAACATACAAAAATTATGTGCATGACAACATCCGTGAAGGTGCTGCAATCGCATTCGCACACGGGCTGAACGTTCACTTTGGTCTGATCGAGCCCAAAGAAGGCGTCGACGTCATCATGATGGCGCCCAAAGGTCCTGGCCACACCGTGCGCGGTGAATACACCAAAGGGGGCGGCGTGCCCTGCCTCGTAGCTGTGGACAACAACGCCTCCGGCCGCGCGCTTGAAATCGGTCTGTCCTACTGCTCCGCCATCGGCGGCGGCCGCTCGGGCATCATCGAAACCAACTTCCGTGAAGAGTGCGAAACCGACCTCTTCGGCGAACAGGCGGTTCTTTGCGGTGGTCTCGTCGAACTGATCCGCATGGGCTTTGAAACACTGGTCGAAGCCGGTTACGCACCCGAAATGGCCTATTTCGAGTGCCTGCACGAAGTGAAGCTGATTGTTGACCTGATCTATGAAGGCGGCATCGCCAACATGAACTACTCGATCTCGAACACTGCGGAATACGGCGAATATGTCTCCGGCCCGCGCGTTCTGCCCTATGACGAGACAAAGGCCCGGATGAAAGCCATTCTGACAGACATTCAGACCGGTAAATTCGTGCGTGACTTCATGGCAGAAAACGCTGTTGGTCAGCCATTCTTCAAAGGGACCCGCCGTATCAACGACGAACACCAGATCGAAGCAACAGGTGAAACACTGCGCGGCATGATGCCCTGGATTTCTGCCGGCAAAATGGTCGACAAATCCAAGAACTGATGATGGCCGGCCCGGTGGATCCATCGGGCCGCCTTTCGCTCATGCAGGTGTCCGGGGGCCGCGTGGCTTCCCGGGCACTGCACCCATCCCGCTCCGGATCAGTAATGCCCCGCCCCCCGCGCGCTGAAGTTTTCCGGAAATGCACGCAGGTATCTGACGTACATGGATGACCCGTCTTTAGTCTTTGCGGAAGAATTCATGCCCTTCATCATAGTGTCAGATCAGAGCACCCGGCCTTGACCTCCGCCCCGCAGATAACAGCGCGCAGCTGGATGATGGTCGCGATACTCGGCTTCACCTGGGGCGGCACTTTTCTGGTTACCGAGATCGCACTGCAGGGCATGACACCATTCTGGCTGGCAGCAGGGCGGATCGTATTTGCCGCGTCGCTCATGACCGCAATCTGGGGTATTCTGGGCTTCCGGCTGTTCAGCGAAGCGCCCGACCGCAGCGCATGGTCCGCAACACTCGCAATCGGGGCGCTCAGTTCTGCGATCCCGTTCATGCTGCTCGCCTGGGGGCAGCAGTATGTAACTTCGGGTTTTGCCGGCGTCTCCATGGCCTCTGTGGCGCTTATCATTCTGCCGCTCGCACATTACCTCGTGCCCGGCGAAAAAATCACCCCGCGCAAAGCCGGAGGGTTTATTATCGGCTTCGTTGGTGTCTGTATTCTGATCGGTGGGCAGGCCTTTGAAACGACCGGGGCTGCACTGGAACCCTATGGGCGCGCTGCCTGTATCGGCGCTGCCAGTTGTTACGCCACCTCCAGTATTCTGATGCGACGGCTGCCACCCGTTGACACCATCGGGCTGTCTACTGTTCTGCTCATCATCGGTGCGGCGATAACGGTTCCGATCGCCCTCATGAACGAAGGGCTGCCGCCGGTTCCCGACCAGAAAACACTGTTTGTGATTGCCATGCTTGGCCTGATCCCGACAGCAGCGGCCAATCTGCTGCGTGTCCTCGTTGTGCGCACCGCTGGCCCGGTTTTCATGTCCCTGACCAACTACCAGGTGCCCGTCTGGTCCGTCGTGCTCGGCGCGTTTTTTCTGTCGGAGCCTCTGCCACCATCGCTGCTGCTGGCAATGGTACTTATCCTCAGTGGTGTAGGTCTCAGCCAGTATGGCGCCTTCCGCAGATTGTTCGGGAAGTCTTAGGCTCCGCTGACCGCATCTGCCACGGCTTCAACCACACGGTCCACGGCCGTTTCCATAACAGCCGGATTTTCATGTTCCGCCATGACACGGATCAGTGGTTCCGTCCCGGACTTGCGGATCAGCAGTCTGCCCTGCCCGCGCAGTTCGTCCTCTGCAGTCCGGATCGCCGCCTTTACAGGCTCTGCGTCGAGCGGTGTCTGACCCGACGCAAAGCGCACGTTCTTCAGCAGCTGAGGCACCGGGTCAAAGTTGTGCAGCAATTCACTTGCAGGTTTTCCCGACGACACCATTTCGGCCAGGAATTGCAGGCCAGCCATCAGGCCGTCGCCGGTCGTCGCATAGTCGGTCATCACAATGTGACCGGATTGCTCACCACCAAGGTTGAAACCGCCGGCGCGCATCCGCTCGACCACGTAGCGGTCGCCCACCCCCGTACGTTCCAGCCGCAGCCCTTTGTTTTCCAGAAACTTTTCCAGCCCAAGATTGGACATGACCGTCGCAACAAGGGCCTCATTGGCCAGCCTGCCTTCTGCTGCCCAGCGGGAAGCCATTAGGGCCATAAACTGATCACCGTCGCCGACCCGTCCGTGTTCATCCAGCAGAATGACGCGGTCCGCATCACCGTCGAGGCAAATGCCGACGTCTGCGCCATGAGCGATTACACTCTCCGCCGCCAATGCGGGGCTGGTGGAGCCGCATCCGTTGTTGATGTTCTGCCCGTTTGGCGCGACGCCCACCGGAATGACGGTCGCCCCCAGTTCCCAGAGCGCTTCGGGCGCCACGCGGTAAGCCGCACCATTCGCGCAGTCCACGACAACTTTCAGCCCATCCAGCCGCATCTGACGCGGGAACGAAGTTTTGACGCGTTCGATGTACCGGAACCGGCCATCGTCGATGCGTTTGGCCCGTCCGATGCCGTCGGCAGCTGCTGCGGTTACGCCTTCAGCAATCAGTGCTTCGATCTCGGCTTCGACCTGATCAGACAGTTTGAATCCATCCGGGCCAAAGAATTTGATGCCGTTATCCTGTGCGGGGTTGTGGCTGGCGGAAATCATAACGCCCAGATCCGCCCGCATGGATCTTGTCAGCAAACCAACTGCGGGCGTCGGCACCGGCCCCAGCAACAGCACATTCATTCCGGTAGACGTCAGACCGGCGGTCAGAGCATTCTCAAACATGTAGCCGGAAAGGCGCGTGTCCTTGCCGATAACAACGCGGTGCACGGAGGACGTTTCGCGACTGAAGTATCGTCCCACGGACGCGCCAATCCGCAGCGCCATTTCGGCGGTCATCGGGTGAATGTTGGCTGTGCCGCGCACGCCATCGGTACCAAAAAGCTTATCCATTGGCATGTCCTGCCACGGTTGCCCGCCACAGCGCAATGGCCTGAGCGGTCTCCGGCACGTCATGTACGCGCACAATTTGTGTCCCATGTTTCAATGCTGCGAGCGCAACAGCTACGGAGCCAGGCATCCGGTCTGACGGCTCGGCCGCTTCACCGATGCGCCCGATAAACCGCTTGCGCGAAGCTCCGAGCAACACCGGCACACCGAGACCGTGGAAAACAGACAGGCGCGCCAGAAGCGCCAGATTATGCGCCTCAGTCTTTCCAAAACCGATGCCCGGGTCTGCAATTATGCGGTTGCGGGGAATGCCCTGTTGAATGAGGTCTGTAATTCTGGTTTCCAGAAATTCATATACGTCCAGCACAACATCATCATATGTCGGGTTTTGCTGCATCGTGGCCGGGTCTCCCTGGGCATGCATCACACAGACGGGTGCATTCCGGTCAGCACACAGCGGTGCGAGATCGCTGTCGTAGGTAAAGCCGGAGACATCGTTCACCAGATCGGCTCCGGCCGCCAGAGCCGCATCCGCAACAGTCGCTTTGCGCGTATCGATGGACAGCGGGCCGTCCATGCCGGCCCCGCGCAGTGCACTGATCACCGGAACCGTCCGCCGTATCTCTTCCTCAACCGGCACAGTGACTGCGCCTGGCCGCGTGGATTCGCCTCCGACATCCACGATATCTGCCGCCTTCATCGAAAGCGCTGCAGCCATCGCCGCAGCCGCCGTGAAATGGCGACCGCCATCCGAAAAACTGTCCGGCGTCACGTTGAGAATGCCCATGATCCGCGGCCGGTCAAAGGTCACACCGGCAACAGCATCCCTCGGTTGAGACAGCATCTCCAGAACGCTGGCCGGCACGTCTGCGGCGCTTATGACCCGGGCTGGTTTTCCACGCTCAAGAACCTCTGCCTCGTTGAACCAGCACCAGCCACCGGCAAGTGTGACCGCATCTGCCGGCCGGGCCGGATCCGTCTGAGCGATCGGGCGGAAAACAGAGCCCACCGGTCAGAGTTCCGGCTGATCTGCCGATACATGGCGCAGTGGAACGGACGCTTCGTCCGGTTCTTCTGATCCGATGACCAGAAGCTCGCGCGCGTCAAAAGTCGCGGCGAACCACGCCGCCAGCGCCACGGCATCGCGCGGCTGCGCAGACGGCCCGTCAACTGCATCAAGAACAATCTTTGAGGGTGCCCAGACGCAGGACTGCCCATTGCGCATGGCCCAGTCCAGCTCTGTACGTGTCGAGACAACAACACACCGGTCGTCGCGCGCGGCAAGCGTCCAGGCGTTCTGCTCGATCGCCAGCAGATCTATGCGGCGCTGTGCCATCCGGTGTCCCGTCTGCGGCGCCGGCAGATCCGGGGCCCCGACGCAGAAGATCAGCGGACGACCAAGTGCAGCCAGCTGGTCTATCCAGCCTTTCAGATGAGGCGACGCGACAGCCTCATTGCTGAAATACACCAGTTCCGGGTTCAGCGTTTCCGTAGCGGCGCCACGGTCTGCATCGACCTGGTCCCGCGCCCGCACGATTTCCACACCCAGAGCGCCTGGCCCACGGTCCAGTTTTTCAATGCGGACGAATGCCCGTTCTGCCTGCGGCTCAAGCAGAATGCGCTCCGCTACACGTTCGGCAAGGGTTTCCAGCAGGTTGAGACGCTCGTCCGACAGCTCCGTTGCGATGGCTTCGGTGACTTTGTCGTAGCTCAGAATCCTGTCCACATCGTCATCAATCGGTCCGGTCAGCGGGCGCACCTCTACGACGACATTGAAACAGATTCGCTGGGTCACACCGCGCTCAGCCTGAAACGCACCAATCTCGACATCCACGATATGATCGCGCAGCGAAATCCTGTCCAGAGGCCCCTCGGCTGCAGTAGCCTCGGCACGCTCTGCTGGATGCGCGAATGCCATTCTGATTTCAGAGCTCATGGATAGGGCCTTTCCCTGCGGTTCTGTGTGGCCCGTGATAGGCCACACGCACGCATTATCAGGCCCGGAACCGTCGCGCCATGGCAGGAATGCGTCAGTTGCTCGCAGTCTGCCAGGTGTGCCGGTAAAAGATATGATCGCCGATTGCCGTTGTCTTGGTATAGACCCGCGACCAGCGCGGACTGACTGCGGTCGTGTGATAGTGTGTTGCGCCCTCAGTCAGCTTGGGCGCGAGGCCATCCAGTGCGACACGGGCAACTTTCGACACCCGTTCGAATGCACGCGGCTCGCGGATCACTTCCTTGTGGCCATCGCATGTATAGGTGAACTGGCACTGGTATTTTTTGCCTGTGCCCTGATTGATCACGCCACATGCTGACGACGGAAACCGTTCCGACTTCACACGGTTCAGAATGACTTCGGCCACCGCGAACTGACCTTTAACAGTCTCGCCACGCGCTTCGAAATAAAGCGCCTCAGCGAGGCAGCCAAGCTCGTCGCCGCCCACGGCTTCCGGCTGGGCGTCTACCCAGCTGCGCGAGAATTCCACTTTCACAGGCGTCGCCGCCGGCAGACGCGTGTCGCGCATGCGTGCCTCGGTCACTTCCTGCAGGGATGCCGCTTCAGAATTGCCACTGACGCCTGGGCTGGAAATGCCCGGGCCTGCCGCGATAAAACCAATATTTAATCCCAAAAAAAACGAAAAAGCTGTCTTGCAGATTCCACGCATAACTGCGTCCCCCACCTTAAACTCTGCGGCGTGCTCTAACCGGATAAAAGGTTGACGTAAAGTTTACGGCCGGATTCGTGGTTAACGAATGAGGATTTTGAAGTGAAAATCGGACGGAAAAACACTACATTCGGTGTGTTTTTCTTGGAAAATCACGATATCTTGTCAGAAATCGCCAGTTGTGCGGCAGCTAGTCGCGCCACCGGTACCCGGAAGGGGGAACAGGACACATAGTCGAATCCGGCGTCCCTGCAGAAGGAGATCGATTCGGGGTTACCACCATGCTCGCCGCAGACAGAGAGCGTGATGTCAGGTTGCGCCCCGCGCCCTCTTCCTGCCCCAATCTTAAGCAGCTCACCAACACCTTCTGCGTCGAGGACGTGGAACGGGTCTTCGGGGAAAACACCCTGCTGCACATAATCGGACATAAAACGACCGGCGTCGTCACGTGACAGGCCATAGGCCATCTGCGTGAGGTCATTTGTGCCAAAACTCAGAAATGCGCAGTAGGGTGCGATATCTGCCGTGCGCAGCGCTGCGCGTGGCGTCTCCACCATGACACCCAGGCGGAAATCGAAATCACAGTCCCGCTCTGACCTGACAGCAGCAGCTACCGCGTCGATCGCGACCTTTACCAGTTCGACCTCACGTTTTGCTGACACCAGCGGAATCATAATTTCCGGCACGACGGGAGCACCGTCCTCACTGGCATCCAGTGCCGCCTCGAAAATGGCACGTGCCTGCATTTCGTAGATCTCGGGTACAGTCACACCCAGGCGAACCCCGCGCAGACCGAGCATCGGGTTGTATTCCGACATCGCACTGATGCGGCGCGTCACGTCCGACAGCGGCAGATCAAGCGCTTCGGCCAGTTCACGCTGGCCGGCCCGGTCGGTGGGCAAAAACTCGTGCAGCGGTGGATCAAACAGACGGATACAGACCGGCTTGCCCTGCATAATGCGGAAAAGCTGCGTGAAGTCCGCCCGCTGCATCGGCAGCAGACGTTCCAGAACGGCCCGCCGGTCCTGCGAGGTCTCGGCAAAGATCATCTCCCGCATGACCGTCAGGCGCCCGGTTTCAAAAAACATATGTTCGGTCCGGCAGAGGCCGATCCCCTGGGCATTGAAATTCCGGGCCGTCTGCGCATCCGCAGGTGTGTCGGCATTGGCGCGGATATCGATGTCGCGCAGCTCGTCTGCCCAGTCCATCAGCTGCTGGAAGCTTTCGTCCAGAGCCGCCTCACGCATTTCCGGGGCTCCGGCCAATACCTCACCGGACGTGCCGTCAACCGTGATGACTTCACCGCTTTGGAACACCCTGCCGTCTTCAGCAATGAGCTGCTTCTGGCTTCTGTTGAACCGCATGCTGGATGCACCCACAACACACGGCAGGCCGATGCCGCGCCCGATCACAGCGGCATGGCTCGTGATGCCGCCACGTTCGGTCAGAACACCAGCCGCCGCATGCATTCCACGGATGTCTTCGGGCGAGGTTTCGCGGCGCACCAATATGCAGGGCTCACCGCGTGACGCACTGGCCTGCGCCTCAGCAGCACTGAACACAATCTGGCCCGTTGCAGCACCCGGGCTGGCGGCAATCCCAGTCCCGATAACATCGCGTCGTGCCGCTGGGCTGACCTGGCGGTGCAGCAGTTCAGACAGCGTTCGGGGCTGCACCCGCATCAGGGCTTCCGCCCGCGGAATGATTTCATCCTCTGCGAGGCGCACAGCGATCCGAACGGCTGCCTGGCTCGACCGCGCGACGCGCACACCGTCCAGAATGTGCAATGCACCATTGTCCAACACAAACTCCAGCTGCATCTCCTCACGCAGGCGTTCGCGCATCAGCGACGCATGATCGCGCAGACGCGCAAACACATCCGGAACTAGTTCTTCAAGCGACGGTCCACGCGCATCACGGCTCAGATAGACGGCTGCGGCATCGCCTTCTAGCGCATCCCGCCCCTGGCTCTGGCTGAGATACCGGCCTGTGATCTGCGGCAAACCTGTTTCGCTGTTGACCAGTTGCAGCACGCCGGACCCGCATTCGCCTGAACCAAGACCCAGGGCCATTTCCTGGACGACCAGCCCCAGGCCTGCGTCCGCAGGGGCACCTTTGGCCTGGCGCAGCAGGCGCGCAGTTGTGCCGTCCCAGGCCCGCGCCATGGACTTCAGGACCGCCGTCAGCTGTTCCGCGGGGTCCGTGGGAAACGGTTCCTCATATTCTGCCTCATAGGCATAGAGCGAATCCTTGAGCCCTGCCGCACTTTCGGGGCGCACATCATCGAACATATCCGGATCAAGACGTGCGACATCCACCGCATAGGACTGAACGAAGCGCGTGTAGATGGCCTCGGCGGCTTCCGCGCCCAACCGGGCCGCAAGATCAGCCTGCCGGTCTGCATTCATCCCGATATTGAGAATGGCACCGGGCCCGCCCCAGTCCGGGTCCTCGGAGGATGGACGCACGCAGAGCAGCGCCCCCTCTGCAAACTGCGACACAATTGCCGGAATATCCGGCATCTCGCCCCGGGCAATACGTTCCACTGCCTCAAAGGACAGCGCCACCGTGCGGGGAACCGGCAGATCAAGCCGCACCAGACGCTGCAGGCACTTTGCCCGGCCACCATGGGTGTCGGTCGCAATCGGCGCTTTCGGCGTAACAAGGGTTGTATGCGGGTTATTCTGCACTGCGGCACCTTTTTCTCAGGGGTGCAGCATACGGCGTAAAGCCAATGTGACAAGACCCTCGGCCCACGCAACGGCGGGCAAAGGGTTGTTTTTTAACCCTCTATCCGCGTCAGGTCGGCGACCGATCTGCAGATGCGCGTGATACGGCTGAGCAGGTTGAGACGGTTGCGACGTACGGTTGCATTGTCCGCGTTCACCTGAACGGCAGTGAAAAACGCGTCTACCGGCGCACGCAGCGCCGCCATTGCAGTCATCGCGGCCGGGAAGTCCCCTGTCTGCATAGCCGGGGCAATGGCCGCCTCTGCAGCATCGAGTGCATCAAACAGCGCGCGTTCTTCGTCCGTTTCGGCAAATTTCACGTCCGCGCCATAACTGTATTCCACGCCATCGGTCTCTTCAGCCTGTGCAAGAATGTTGTTCGCGCGTTTATAGGCCTGGATCAGGTTTTCCCCATCATCGGTGCCCAGCACGTCCGACAGCACCCGTGCCCGTTTGACCAGCAGCGCCAGATCGTCACTGCCGTCCATCGCAATACAGGCGTCGATCACGTCATGACGGACACCCTGGTCCCGCAGGTAGACTTTGAGGCGGTCGTGGATGAAGGAAACAATGTCGGACGTGTCGGCTTTTCCGGAAACGCCCGCTGCGGACATCGCGCCTGAGCTGTGCGTGAATACATCCGCCAGTCTAAGGCTCAGGTCGTTTTCCAGTACGATCCGGATGATCCCAAGTGCCGCCCGACGCAGCGCAAAGGGGTCCTTTGAGCCCGTCGGCTTTTCATCAATCGCCCAGAAACCTGTTAGCTTGTCGATCTTCTCCGCCAGCGATACTGCCACTGAAACCGGTGCGGTCGGCACCGCATCAGAGGGGCCCAGCGGAGCGTAATGTTCCTCTGCGGCGGCCGCGATTTCGGCAGAACGGCCCGATGCCTCAATATAGTAGCGGCCCATCAGACCCTGCAGTTCGGGGAACTCATAAACCATTTCCGAGCTGAGATCCGCCTTGGCCAGACGCGCGGCCTCTTCGGCGGCATCTGCATCCGCGCCGACCAGAGGGGCCAGTTCACGTGACAGGCTGGCCATGCGGTCCACGAGCTCCGCCTGGGTGCCCAGTTTGTTGTGGAACGTCACGTTTTTCAGTGCATCCAGCCAAACGGACATATCACCGTTGGCCACCCTCAGATCGTTCTCCCAGAAGAACTTAGCATCGGCCAGACGGGCCGCCAGCACCTTTTCGTACCCCGCCAGAATGGTCGCGCCATTGTCAGCAGTTTCACGGTTCGCCACGGTAATGAAGCGTTCGATCCGGCCCGTTTTCGGATTGCGTACCGAGAAGAATTTCTGGTGTTCCTTCATTGAGGTCTGCAGCACTTCGGGCGGCAGATCGAGGAAGTCATCAGCAATGCGGCCCATCAGGACCACGGGCCATTCAACGAGGCCCGCGACCTCGGCCAGCAGACCTTTGTCCTCAACCACTTCAAGACCGTTCGCAAAGGCCTGATTGGTGGCATCGTTCCAGATCGTATCGGCCCGTTCCGCAGGGTCCAGTACCACGGAAGCCTGTTTCAGTTTGTCGGTATAATCGTCAAAAGACGTCACCAGGAACGGTGCCGGCGCCATAAAGCGGTGACCTGTTGTGGTATCGCCCGACACGATCCCATCCACGTCCAGAGGCACAACACTGGCGCCCGCCTCGTCGCACAGAATACACAGAATGGAATGCAGCGGACGCACCCAGCGCAGGCTGCCACTGCCCCACCGCATGGACTTGGGCCAGGGGAATTCACGAATTGTCTTTTCCAGAACCTCAGCAACGATATCTGCTGCCGGGCGGCCCTGTCTGGAGATCTTTGCGAACAGCACCGGACCTTTCGGTGTGTCGCGCTCTTCGAGATCATCCCGGCTCAGACCGGCACCGCGCAGAAAGCCTTCGATCGCCTTTTCCGGTGCGTCAGCGCGCGGCCCTTTGCGCTCTTCGACAGTGGTCGGGCTTTCGGCCAGCAGACCACCCAGCGCGAGTGTCAGGCGGCGCGGCGTTGTGAAGGCGGCCGCAGAGGCGTAGGTCAGGCCCGCATCGACGAGACCATCCGTGATACGCTTTTTCAGGTCCTCGCCGGCCCGCGTCTGCATCCGTGCGGGAATTTCCTCGGAAAAGAGTTCAATCAGCAGATCAGGCATCAGTTCGCATCCGGTTTGGGGCATTCTTCGCCGACGACAGTGCCATCATAGGCTTTCTCGCCGCAGTCATTCAGTTCGTGCCAGATATAGCCACGGCCGTCGTCGGTAATCGCAACGATCCGGTCCACACCAAAGGCCACATTCTTTTCGCCCAGGAAAGCCAGCGCCGTGCCGGCCTGCAGTTCCGCAGCAAGGGCCGACGCGTCAAAGCAGTCAAACCACTCGGGTGCATTGCGTGGCACAGCACGGTCCAGCCCGACATAGGTTTCAGTCAGCATTGCAAGGCTGGAAGATGTCCGGAAGCAGGCACGGAACCGGATGGGCGAGCTTTCGGCATCAATCGCCTCGATCCCTTCGGCCAGGATCGCAACAGGTTCCTGCGCCGTCAGCGACATCAGCCGCACCTCCTGCACATCGGCCGAGGCTTCTTCGTAAAAGCCATAAACCTGCAGATAATAAAGAGCCGCACCCGCGACCAGCGCACTGACCATGATAACCGTTCCGACTATTTTCCCGTTCATGCAGCCGTCTCCGGGGTCCAGCCCCCGGCCTGTGTCTGCACGAAGGCATCGGCACAGCGTTTGGTCAGTGTCCGGACCCGGCCGATATAGGCCTGGCGTTCGGTGACCGAAATTACGCCGCGCGCATCCAGCAGGTTAAAGATGTGGCTGGCCTTGATCGCCTGGTCGTAAGCGGGTTGCGCCATGACGATCCGGCGGCCTGTTTTCGGGTCATCGACCGGTGCGTCCAGAATGCGCGCGCATTCGGCCTCTGCATCAATAAAATGCTTCAGCAGGATGTCGGTATCCGCTACATCAAAGTTCCAGCGGGCGTATTGCGCCTCCGCCTCGCGGAAGACATCCCCATAGGTCAGCGGGATCGGGCAGTCCGGGTCGTTGAACGGCATCTCGTTACCGTCATCAAATCCCAGCACATACATGGCCAGCCGTTCCAGACCATAGGTCAGCTCGCCCGATACCGGGTGACAGTCATGACCGCCTACCTGCTGGAAATAAGTGAACTGGCTGACTTCCATACCGTCACACCAGACTTCCCAGCCCAGACCCCAGGCGCCCAGGGTCGGGCTTTCCCAGTCGTCCTCGACAAAGCGGATATCATGCAGTGCCATGTCAATGCCGATCGCTTCCAGTGACCCGAGATACAGATCCTGCAGATCCGGCGGGCTGGGTTTGATGATCACCTGGTACTGGTAGTAGTGCTGCCAGCGGTTGGGACTGTCGCCATATCGCCCGTCGGTCGGGCGCCGCGACGGCTGCACATATGCGGCCGCCCAAGGCAGCGTTCCGAGGCTGCGCAGCGTTGTTGCGGGGTGGAAAGTGCCCGCACCAACTTCCATGTCGTAGGGCTGCAGCACAGCACAACCTTTCGCGGCCCAGTAGTTCTGCAGCCGCAGAATGATTTCCTGAAACGACTTTGGTCGGTCGACGGTCATGGTCATGGCCTGTGCCTCGGGGGTTTCCTGCGCGCCTTACCTACGTGCGCGTGATGCGGGCGTCAATTGCGCGGAACGGGATAAATTGACCAATGTCTTATGGCCAAAGTGCTGTTTTCCTGATTATGTGTCGCCGGTGTTCAGGACGCAGGAGTAAGCGGATTATGTTGCGGTATGTTTTTGTTCTGGCTTTGCTGGTTCTGATGCCTGCCCAGGGCGCACGGGCGCAGGGCGCTCAGGACGTTGTCTGGGTCCAGATTGCAGCCCGGCCGAGCCTCGCAGAAGCAACAGATCAGGCGGCTGAATACGCCCGGACACTCGAGGATGTCGCAGGCTTTGATATGGGCAGAGGCTGGTTCGCGATTGCACTTGGCCCCTATTCCCGGGCGGACGCACAGCAGGTGCTGCAGGTTTACCGGCGCGACGGGTTGATCCCGCGCGACAGCTACATTGCGCAAAGCGGCGCGTACGGCGCGCAATACTGGCCGGTGAACACGCAGGGTGTGACAAGCCTGACCACTGAAGCCGCACCCGCACCTGTCCCGGCTCAACCCGCACCGGCGGAAACCGTCACGACAGCGCCCGAAGCCCTACCGGAAACGCCTGCGGTCACGGACACGCCGGACCCGGAAAACCGCGCCGCGGCGCTGCGCAGCGAACGGGCGCTGACACGTGAAGAACGTCAGGAACTGCAGATCGCGCTGCAGGATGGCGGCTTTTACCGTGGCGCCATTGACGGCGCCTTCGGACGCGGAACGCGTGCGAGCATGTCTGCCTGGCAGCGGGCGAACGATCTGCCGGAAACAGGTGTCCTGACCACACGCCAGCGCACGAGCCTGATTGCGCAGTACAACGCCATACTCGACGGTCTCGGCCTGCAGACAGTGCGTGATGCTACTGCGGGTATTTCAATAAGCCTGCCAATGTCAGTTGTGCAGTTTGACCGCTATGAAGCCCCATTTGCCCATTACCGCCCCCTGCAGGAAAACGGCCCGATGGTCGTGCTGATCAGTCAGCCCGGGGACCGGGATACGCTGGCCGGCCTTTATGCAGTGATGCAAACGCTCAGCATTGTGCCGCTTCAGGGCGACCGGGCCCTGAAACGGGACGGTTTCACCATTGTTGGCCGCAGCAACAGAATTGTCAGCGAAACACGGGTGAGCCTGCGAAGTGGCGAGATCAAAGGGTTCACTCTGGTTTGGCCCGCTGATGATGAGGCACGGCGCACACGTTTGATTTCACGGATGGACACCAGTCTGACACGTCTGCCCGGCGTCATGGATCCGGCGACCGGCACGACGCTGACACAGGATGCCGATCTGGTTTCCGGCCTGTCAGTCCGGCGCCCGCGTGCATCGCGGTCCGGCTTTTTTGTCACGCAGCGGGGCGCGGTACTGACCACGGCCGAGGTTGTCCAGAACTGCTCGCGGATCACACTGGACGGTGAACTGGATGCGGAACTCAGCCTGATTGACGCCGATCGCGGCATTGCTCTGGTGACCCCGGGAGAGACCCTGTCGCCGCTCAACGTGGCGAGCTTCAGCCCGGTGCCGCCACAGCTCAGCTCAGAGATTGCGGTTGCCGGATATTCCTATGAGGGCACGCTCAATGCGCCTTCAGTGACTTTTGGCGCGCTGGAGGATCTCAGCGGTCTTGGAGGAGAGCCGACGCTCAACCGTCTGACCGTGCCTGCACTGACCGGTGATCAGGGTGGTCCGGTGATGGATCAGAACGGAAATGTCTTTGGCATGCTTTTGCCCCGGCCAAAGAGCAATCGCCAGTTGCCGGACGATGTTCAGTTTTCTCTGAGCCCTGCGGCTCTGTCTGACTTTGCAACACGCGCCGGCCTCGATGTGACCTACAGCGCGCGCACCGATACGCTGGCCCCCGAAGACATCGCTTCTCTGGGCGCTGACATGACCGTGCTTGTGAGCTGCTGGGAGTGATCCCGCAGCTAGCCCGCAATTCCGGAGTTCACATAGATCAGCGTTGGGCCGTCCGCTTCAAAAGCCGCCCGGACTGCTGACTGCAGAGCGCCGAGATCGGCAGGTGCCGCAGAGCGGGCGCCGAATGCTTCCGCCAGTTTGCAGAAATCAGGGTTGTGCGCGACCACAGCATTGGGCGCAATCTGAGCACGCACCATACTGTCCTCAATCTCGCCCAGTTTGCCATTGTCCCACAGGAAGATAGGCAGGCTCAGACCCAGCTCTACGGCCACACCCAGCTCCTGCATTGTATAATGGAACCCGTAGTCGCCGATGATCGCCATAGTGGGCAGTCCGGGGCGCGCAATCGCACCACCAATGGCCGCTGGCGTGGCATAGCCCAGCGTGCCAAAGCCATATGGATGGTGCCAGTGACCCGGCCGGTCCATGTCCCAGACTTCCTTGGCGGCATAGGCAAACTGCGTCATGTCAGAATAGATCATGGTGCCTTCGGGCAGACACTCCTTCAGCGCATCGCAGACGGGCAGGATGCCGGGGCGCTCAGCGTCCAGTTCAGAGCGCCAGCGCTTGCGGGTTGCGGCAACCTCATCTGCGCTCCATCCCGACGCACTCTGGCTGTCCGCCATCGCAGACAGCAGGGCATCCAGAAAATCCGCGGCATCCGCGTTGATGCGCAGGCCGGCGTTATGGGGGTCCGCCAGAACGGATGCATCGGTGTCGACACGCACAAGCGTCACGTCTTCAGCAATCTTTGCGCGCCACAGATCTACTTCAGCCAGCTCGGTCCCCACCGCAATCACAAGATCAGCGGAAGAAATCACAGCGTGGCTGTCAGGGCGTGCGAGCCAGGAGCCGAACAACAGCGGGTAATCGGGGGGTACGATCCCCCGGCCTGCGTAAGTTGTGAAAACCGCAGAACCTGATTTTTCGGCAACGCGCAGGGCCACGTCGCCCTGGGGCAGATGCGCAGCACCACCGCCGAACACAAACACCGGGCGTTTCGCAGTCTTCAGCATCTGCGCGACGTCACCGCATGCCGGCGCAGGTGCAACCTGTCTGCGTGCGGCATCAAAGTACGCCTCAGGTGGAGCCGGGGCCGCCGCGGCACACCCCGCGGCGATCGGTACCTGAATGTGTTTCGGGCGTTTCCGCTGATGTCGGAATTCGCTGAACGCCCGGTCGATCAGTGTATATGCCGACTCTGCCGTCCGCGCTTCTTCGGACCAGTCGCAGACTGTTTCGGCCGCCGCGCGCTGATCATTCATCTGATGCAGCTGGCCTCGGGTTGCGGCCGTCTCATCAAGGCAGCTTGAGATCACCAGCATCGGCACCGAATCCGACCAGGCCTGCCCCATTGGTGTCATGATATTGCACAGACCCGGCCCGGTGATCACATAGGCCACGCCCGGCTTGCCCGTTGCGCGCGCATAGCCATCGGCCATAAAACCCGCGCCCTGTTCGTGGCGCGCCAGCACATGGGTGATGCCGGCCTCTTCGATGCCCCGGTACATCTCCTGATTATGCACGCCCGGAATGCCAAAAATCACATCGACACCACGGTCTTTGAGCATATGGGATATCTGCGCGCCCAGTGGCCTTTGCATCTCAGTTTCTCCAGAAGTTCACAGTCAGAATGGCGTAGACCGCCAGCAGTTCGAGCCGCCCCAGCAGCATCGCAATGGCCAGCAGCCATTTGGCGGTATCGTTCAGCCCGCCAAAATTCCCCGCAGGGCCGATCTGGTCGCCAAGACCCGGACCTACATTTGACAGCGCGGTCGCGGCACCGGAAACGGCGGTGATGAAGTCCAGCCCCGTGAGGCTGAGGGCAACCGCAAGCAGTCCCAGGGTCACAACAAAGAACATGAAGAAGGACATGACCGAGCTGAGCACTTCCTGATCCACGCGCCGCCTGTCGTAACGCACAACAAACACCCCGTTGGGGGAGCGGATTTTGCGCAGCTGCATCTTGATGGAAGCAAAGAGCAGCTGATACCGGAAAATCTTGATCGAACAGGTCGTTGAACCCGCGCAGCCACCGATCAGGCCGATGAAAAAGAACATCGACACCAGAAACGGCCCCCACCCCATGTAGTCGACCGAGGCATAGCCTGTGCCTGTCATGATCGAGGTCAGGTTAAACAGAGCCTGACGCACCGAGTCGCCCCAGAACTGCGGATTGGTCTGTACGAGCACGGCGGACATGATGACCAGCACCACCACAATCGTTGCAAGAAACGTCAGTACCTGGCTGTCCCGCAATAGCGGCGAGGACTGCCCGTTGATCAGCTGCACATAGCGAACAAAGGGCAGAGCCGCCAGGATCATAAAGAGTGTAGCCGCGTATTCGTGCGGGCCGGAGAAGGCACCAAAGGAGGCGTCATAGTTCGCAAAACCACCCGTCGATACAGTGGTCAGAGCATGCACGGTTGCATCGAATGCCCCCATGCCTAGACCAAGATACACAAGGGCACAGGCCATCGTCAGGGCCAGATAGATCGATGATATCTGGCTTGCGATCTGACCGGCGCGGGGAAGGATTTTCCCCATGGTATCAAAACCTTCGGATTTGAAGATCTGCATCCCGCCCACGCGCAGTTCGGGCAGGAAAACCATCGCCACAACGATGATGCCGATACCACCAAGCCACTGCATGATACCGCGCCAGAGCAGGATGCCCTTCGGCATGTCCTCAAGCCCGGAGAAAACAGTTGATCCGGTGGTTGTCAGCCCCGACATCGCCTCAAAAAACGCATCCACGAAACGAGCATCGGTTTCGCCCAGCACAAAGGGCAATGCACCAAAAAGCGGCAGGGCGATCCAGACAAAGGTGGTCAGCAGAAAGGTCTGCTGAATGGTCAGGCCCTCTTTGACACCGTTGGCGCAGGCACCGGCGATAAGCCCGCCGGCAAGCGTGGTAATCAGCGCGGATTGCGCGAAAACCGGCCAGTGGCCACGGTTTTCAGCAAGATCCACCAGCATGGGCAGCAACATGGCCACGCCCAGCACGGCCACGAGCAAACCGATGACATATCCGACAGGGCGCAGATCCAGCATGAGCGCAGGGTTGGCTGCTGGCCGGACCAGTGTCAAGCACCACCCGGCCAGGTGTCAGTCTGCGCCGCAGATCTGTCTCAGCTGTAATACAGGTCGCTGAAGACGTGACGGACGATGTCGTCGCGCTTCAGGCCGACTGCGGCCAGTTCAGCATCCGAACGGCTTTGCAGATTTTCGACAACCTCGAGACGGCGGCGGGCTTCAGAAGCCAGTACGATAGAGTGTCCCAGGTTGGCAAAGAACTGAACAATGCCGGAATAGGCGGAATGAAGGATGTCGCGAGGAGCGGCGGCGTGAGTATCATGGAAGGCCATTGTGAACCTCTTACCTTTCAGGGGTGTTGTGTTACCGCCTGTATATATACGGGCTGCCCCTGATTAGAATTGCAATCTCTGCATAGCCGCCAGGTCAATGCTGCAGCGCGGCGTTAAAAATAGGTTAAAAGGCGCGCCGTTTCGGACGCGCCTTGCAATGAGTGCATAAGTGAAACCGGTTCAGCCGACGTGGAACAGGGTGTTGAAGAGCTTGGGATCAATGCTTTCGGAAGCAAAGGTGTCGCCTTCCACCAGCACGCTGACGGCATCATGGCTGTGCAGACTTTCCTGGTGGCTCGCGACCACACGGAAGTCTCCGACGCGCACGTCAGACTGCAGTTGCTGACAGAAAAGGCGCGCTGCATCCTCGACAAAAATCGGGTTTGCGGCGTTCAGTTCCGCAAAGGCCTGCTCGTCCTCGCGCTTGACCATCACCTGAGTCTCGGTGGGGACAGCCCGGCGGCAGGCGTCGATCAGATCCTCAAACCACAGACAGCCCGCGTCATTGTCGATTTCCACGGAGACCCGTGCCACGGACCGCTGAGAATGCGGTGTGGCAAGCTGACCGCGCGTGGCCCGCGCATGCTCCGACAGCTCCAGCGAGCAGGGGCAGGTCGAGGAATACACATAATCGAGGTGCATGATTTTTTTACGCACGCCGTCCTGTTCAACCAGTTCCAGCGCAATGTCATAGTACTGATAACCCGACAGGCCAGAACGCAGGCTTTCAACCTTCATCGGAAAGCTGAACCGCATCTGAATGCGCGCGTCAAAGCTCTCAAGGTCGGTGATATAGTCATCAAGTGCGGCTTCGATGACCTCAAAACTGAAGGTCTCTTCCGCATGCCGGTAGAAACTGCGCATGATCCGGGACATGTTGATGCCCTTTTTGTCCGCCTCCAGGCTGACCGTGCCCGTGACAGAAGCTTCCAGCGTCAGATCGCCCGCATCCCGCGTGTGAAAACGGATCGGCAGGCGGAAATTTGAAATACCCACATGCTGGATTTGCTGTTTTGCACCACGGATCAGACTGGACGGTCCGTTCTGCAGGTCAGGCAAGGTGGATTTGTAACCATCATCCACGGCAAAACCTTCGGGGTAGACGCGCGAAAACGCCGGATAGCCGGATGCATCAGAACCCGGCACCAACCCCGCAACAGACGGATCCAATTCCAGAATTTCTGTCTCGCTTGCACCTTTGGCCCACTGACGCAGTACGTCGAGTGCGGCTTCGGCTTCATCGCGATCCGGTGTGGTGCCGACGACGGGTGTGTGGATATTCATCGCTATGTCCCTTGTGACAACGTCTGGCATACACTTAGGGCGTCGCCGCCCGCTTGCCAATCTCAGTCACTTATACGTCATACCTTCGATGCGGGATCACTTTGGATTCCGTACCGCGCAAGGGGAAAATTCGCGCCGCTGCATCAGATCTGACGCGCCAGGCAGCGTCAGGCCACCTGAAGGGCAGCAAGAATATCCGCCACCAGATCATCTGAATGCTCGATCCCGACACTGATCCGGACCAAACCCGGCGTGATACCGAGTATGTCTTTCTGATCATCCGGAAGTCGCTGGTGCGTGGTCGTCGCGGGATGGGTCATAATTGTCTTGGCATCACCAAGGTTGTTGGAGATCACACCGATCCGGATCGCATTCAGAAACCGGAAGGCCGCGTCTTTTCCAACACTGAGATCAATAGAGAGCACGGTTCCGCCCTGCCCCATCTGACGCTGCACCAGATCGTTCTGCGCATGACTGGCAAGGCCCGGATAGATGACACGTGCCAGTTTTTCATGCCCCTCAAGCGCCTGTGCGATAGCCGTCGCGCTGGCCGTCTGGGCCCGCACCCTCAGGTCCATTGTCTCAAGACCCTTGAGCATAACCCATGCGGTGAACGGGCTCATGGAGCCCCCGGTGTGTTTCATGTAGGGCTCGACAGTTTTGCGTATAAATTCCTGTGTCCCGAGGATGACGCCACCCAGCGCGCGCCCCTGTCCGTCGATATGTTTGGTCGCCGAATAAATCACCACATCCGCACCCTGTGCGATTGCGTCGGACCAGACGGGCGTGGCGAAAACATTGTCGACCAGCACTCTGGCACCACGCGCATGTGCAAGCGCTGCAACGCCTGCAATATCGACCACCTGAAGCGTCGGATTGGAAATGGATTCGAAGAAAACTGCTTTTGTGTCTTCCCGGATCGCCGCATCCCACTGGTCAAGATCAGTACCGTCCACAAAGGTGACCTCTACCCCGTAGCGTGTCAGCACCTCCTCGAGCACATAAAGACACGATCCGAATAGCGCCCGCGCAGACACAACGTGATCCCCGGCCCGCAGCATCGACATCAGCGCCCCGGACACAGCCGCCATGCCGGAGGCGGTCGCAAAAGCGTCCTCTGCGCCCTCAAGAGCTGCGATCCGTTCCTCGAACATCGCGACCGTCGGATTGCCGTACCGGGCATAAATGAATTCATCCGGGCCGGATTCCAGGAACCGCGCCTCGGCCTGCTCTGCGCTGTCGTAAACAAAACCCTGCGTCAGAAATATCGCTTCTGACACCTCGCCATACTGGCTGCGGCGGGTACCCGCATGCACAGCACGGGTACGCTTGTTCAGATCTTTTGTCATGTTCATCTCTTTCCGGCCCATACGGGCAATAAAAAAACCCCTGTCACGGTCAGCGCGACGGGGTTTCCTCATCGGTGACCTTTTAGCGGAATGTTTAACGTGGCCCGCAATCCGGTAACAAATCGCCACGCCGCAGCGATAGAACAGAGCTCTGTCCGCGTCAACACCGTCACGGTGCAGTAATATTTCATTCATTCTGCTGTCGTATGCATATGAGACACCTCAACCACAAGATATAGATGGGGGCGCCTCGTATGCCGCTGCTCCGGATCAACGCGACGCCTGACGGGCCCGCGCTGCATAACGCAGATGTGTCTGCATGGGACCACCTGACAAGGGTTGCGCCCGGTCCGGTGGTCATCATGGTCCACGGTTACAAGTACGACCCGGCGCTGGCCGCGCACTGTCCCCATGCGAAGATATTCGGCTACCGGCCGGACAGCTGGCCTGCTGCACTGGGATTTTCAGAAGATTGTGCGTCTGAGGGGCTGGGTATCGCATTCGGCTGGCACGCCCGTGGCCCACTGCGCAAGGTGCACCGGCGGGCTTCCCGGCTGGGACGCAGCCTGGCTGACATCATCGTTGCGGTGCATAGTGCGCAACCGGGGCGCCCGATCCATGTCATCGCGCATTCCATGGGGGCAGAAACTGCTCTGTCCGCCCTGCCCCATCTGCCTGCCGGCGCCCTGCGCCGCATGATCCTGCTGGCAGGTGCCAGTTATGCCGGGCGCGCCAGTGCCATGCTCGACACGCCGGCCGGACGCGCCTCTGAGGTCTTCAACATCACAAGCCGCGAAAACGACCTGTTTGATCTCGCGTTTGAAAGACTGGTGCCCTCTTCTGTTCCGGGCGACACAACAATCGGACTGGGGATCGCCGCACCCAACGTTGCGACGCTGCAGATCGACTGCCCCGAGACCCTTACCGCACTTGCCCGCATCGGCGCTGTGATCGCACCGCCCGACCACCGGGTATGCCACTGGTCCACGTACCGCCGCCGCGGCGTGATGCCCTTTTACAACCACCTGCTGCGTGACGCAGCAGCCCCGGGGGCCCGCAGCCTGGCTGGCATTCTGCCACAGATGCCGGCCCCGCGTTGGTCCGGCCTTCGCAAAGTTGTGAGCCTTCCGCAGCAGCTCAGACATGCGCAGTGGCTTGCCCATCAGGTGAAAAAGCGCATCATGGCCGGGTCACCAGCGCAGGAAAAACAAAATGAGCACGCCTATTGATCTCTACTTCTGGCCCACACCAAACGGCTGGAAGATCTCGATTGCCTTGGAGGAGATGGCGCTGGACTATGAGACGCACCTCATCAATATCGGGGCGGGAGATCAGTTTGCACCGGACTTTCTGAAGATCGCCCCCAACAACCGCATGCCCGCCATCGTGGATCATGATGGCCCCGGCGGTGCGCCGGTCTCCATATTCGAATCCGGTGCCATCCTGCAGTATCTGGCCGAAAAGACCGGGAAATTCGGTGGCACCACGCCGCGCGAAAAGATCGCTGTGACCGAATGGCTGATGTGGCAGATGGGAGGCCTTGGTCCCATGGCCGGTCAGGCGCACCATTTCCTGAAATACGCACCCGCAATGAACCCGCCCAATGACCTGCCCTATGCCAAGGACCGGTACAGGGCCGAGACGGCGCGCCTTTACGGCGTACTTGACCGGCGCCTTGCGGACAACGAATTCGTCGCAGGCGATTTCTATTCGATCGCGGATATGTCTATCTGGGGCTGGGCATCACTTTGGGAAGGGCAACAGCAGACGCTTGACGACAAGCCGCATATGGCCCGTTGGCTCGAAACTCTGTCCGCACGGCCTGGCGTGATTGCCGGGCGCGCGCTCCACGCCGAAAAAAGGGCTGACTTCCGCAAAGACAAGAATGCCCAGGACAGTCTTTTCCGGCGTGACTGACGCCAAAAGCGCGCCCAAAAAATAATACAGCACGTCTCGATTTTCTTTGCATCGGTGCGCATTTTCCCCAACAGTTGCGCCTGTTAGTGAATACTCAGACGGGTTTGCATGTTAGAAACGGCGCTCATTCCGGAAAATCTGGTTTATCTGGCCGGCGCTTTTTATGTCGGCGGCCTGGCTATTACAAACCAGATCATTCTTCGGCTGATGATTCTCGCCGGCACTGGTGTTTATCTGGTCTACTACTCCACGATTGCCGAGAACCCTTTGTGGGAAGCTATCTACGTCAGCATGCTGATCGGGATCGCCAACCTGGGAGGCCTCACAAGCCTGCTGGCGCGCAATTCACGGCTGGCCCTGCCGCGTGCGCATGCGGACATCTATGACACGTTCCCACAGCTGCCGCCGGGTGACTTCCGCGCGCTTCTGAAGCTGGCGCAGCGGTACACCGTCACCGAGGACACGCGCATTACGGTCGAAAACCAGCGCGGTCAGAAACTTTATTACGTGATCGACGGATCTGTGCTGGTCCGCAAGGGGGATCAGGCGTTTGTGCTGACGCCCGGGATATTCATTGGCGAGGTTGCCTTTCTGACGGGCGTGCCGAGTTCGGCAACCACCTGGCTTGAACAGGGGGCCGAAGTTCTGGAATGGTCTTTTGCTGATCTGCACCGCAAGTGCGAACGTTCAACCCGGTTCAAACTTGCGCTGGAAGCGGCCATTTCCATTGATCTGGCGGCCAAAGTGGCCCGCTCAATGGGCCGCGATGCCGTACATGTCGAGAACATTCCGCCGCCCATGGTCGAAGCCCTGGCCAGCGTCAGGGAAGGTTAGGCCTCGTCTGCGGGCTCGTCGGTGATCAGGTATTCCTGCAGCATAACCGTCTGCCACACCAGAAACCCCGCAAGGATCAGCGGGAAGGCAAATGTCTCGATCTTGACCCAGGCGTCCGTGGACATTGTGCGCCAGACCACCTCATTCGCGATGGCGAGCCCGGCGAAAAGTGCACAGAGCCTGCGGGTCAGTATCATCCATCCTTCGTGTCGCATGGGCATCATTTCGTTCATGATCGCCGCCAGCCACGACTGCCCCCGCAGCAGCCCGATCCCGAGCAGCACCGTGAAAAGCCCGTAAACGATCGTGGTTTTCATCTTGAAGAACCGTTCGTCGTTGAACCATGCGGTCAGACCACCAAAGAAAATCACCATGAAGGCGGTGAATATCTGCATCCGGCTGAGCTTGCCGGTCAGCATCCACAGAACGCCCATCGCCACCAACAGGATCGGCACAAAGACGAGTGCTGCAACGATGAACCCGGAGTATTCAGCACCGTTGTAGGTGAACACGTCATCCCGGATCCGCAGATAGATCAGGAAAAACAGAACAGTAGGCCCCAGTTCGAGCACCTGTTTCACAATCGGGTTCACTGGTTTTTCCACGCGTTTGTCCTGCATTGTTATCCGCCCATCTCAACTATCACAGCGCCCAGCGCAATCAATGCCATCAGCGCAATACGTCGCGGTCCGACAGTTTCTTTCAGAAAAACCCAGCCGATGATGGCGGCAAAAACGGTGGATGTTTCACGCAGGACCGCCGCCTCACCCACCTTGTCGAGGCGTGTGGCCATCATCACCGCGCCGAAACTGCAGAATGCGACCAGACCCCCAAAAACGCCACGCATCATCAAAGGCCCCGGTGCCGGTCTGTCCGGCATACGGAGCCACCGGCGCCCTGCGATAATGGGCATCAGAAATCCGTCGATCATGAAAAACCAGGCAAGGAAGGTAAAGGGGTTCGCCGTTGCCCGGATGCCGTAAGCGTCATAGGTGGTATAGAGTGCCACAAACAACCCGGTCAGCACCGCAAGGCCAAGTGCTGCGCGCAGCGTATCCCGCTCGGTCTCCAGAAAGATCATGTTATAGATGGCCAGCCCGAAGATGCCCGCCAGCAACACCCCAACGCCCAGCCACTGTACCCCGGTAAAGGTCTCATTGAAGATCAGATAGGCGCCGATAACGGTGAAAAGCGGGCCTGTGCCGCGCACGACGGGATAGACAACCGTGTAAGCGCCTTTGGTATACGTCCACGCCTGCAGCAGCTTGTAGATGACGTGGATCACCCACACGGCAGCAAAGATCGGCCACATATGCGGCTCAGGCCAGGGCACAACGAAAAGCGCAAAGGGCGCGGCCATGGCCATATAAGAGAAGTCAATCGCCCCGCGTGTGAGCCACGGATCGTAGCGGCCTTTCTGCAGTGCGCCGAAAACAGCGTGCAGGAAGGCTGCCATCAGCGCGAGACCAAGTGCCAGGGTATGCCCGGTTTCAGTACCCTCGATGGAAATGAGCCATTCGGTCACTGTGCTGATGCCGGGGGGCCTGCCCCCCGGTCCCCCCGGGATATTTCAGACCAGAAGAAGGGGCGCGCCTGCGCTGTCGGTTGCATTACTGGCGGACACCCATCAGTGCATCTGCAAAGTCTTTGGGATCAAAGGCGTCGAGATCGTCAATCTGTTCGCCGACGCCGATGGCGTGTATCGGCAGGCCGAACCGGTCAGCGAGTGCGACAAGCACCCCGCCTTTGGCTGTGCCGTCCAGCTTGGTCATCACGAGGCCGGAGACGTCGGAGATATCCCGGAAGACCTTCACCTGGTTCAGCGCATTCTGGCCGGTCGTTGCATCCAGCACCAGCAGCGTGTTGTGCGGTGCGCTTTCATCCTTTTTCCGGATAACGCGCACGATTTTCGCCAGTTCTTCCATCAGGTCGCTGCGGTTCTGCAGCCGGCCCGCGGTGTCGATCAGCAAAAGATCCGCGCCGTCTGCCTGCGCTTTGCCCATCGCATCATAGGCGAGGCTTGCCGGGTCCGAGCCTTCGGGTGCGGTCAGAACCGGCACCCCGGCCCGTTTACCCCAGACCTGGAGCTGTTCGACCGCCGCCGCCCGGAAGGTGTCGCCGGCGGCGATGACTACCTTTTTGCCGGCCGCGCGGAACTGGCTTGCGAGTTTTCCGATGGTTGTGGTTTTGCCGGACCCGTTGACCCCTACGACAAGCACCACCTGTGGCGTTGTCGGATAGAGTGGCAGGGGGCGTGCTACAGGTTCCATGATGCGCGCGATTTCAGTCGCCATCAGTTCTTTGATTTCCTGGACGGAGAGTTTCCGACCGAGGTTGCCTTCGGCCATGTTCGCAACAACGCGCAGGGCCGTTTCCACGCCCATATCCGCGGTGATGAGCAGCTCTTCGAGCTGTTCGAGCATAACGTCGTCCAGCACCCGCCGCACGACGGTTGTCGGTGCACTGCGCCCCAGCAGCCGACCGAACACACCCTGTTTCGGTGCAGGCTCCTCTGGTGCCTCTTCTGTCAGCGCTTCCGCGACCGGTGCGGGGCTGAGTGGCAGCACAACCCGCTCTTCGGGTTCGGGTTCGGGTTCGGGTTCGGGTTCGGGTTCGGGTTCGGGTTCGGGTTCGGGTTCGGGTTCGGGTTCGGGTTCGGGTTCGGGTTCGGGTTCGGGTTCGGGTTCGGGTTCGGGTTCGGGTTCGGGTTGAGAAATCTCAGGCTCAACCACCGGGTCAACCTGTATTTCCTCAGCCACTCCGGCATCGCCGGCGCGCGCCGTCTCACGTTCTTCCAGTGCCGGTTCCGTCTGTACATCAGGCGTATCGGGTATCTTCTCTTCCGTCAGCGCCGGTTCCGGAAGGTCTGTTGCATGGTCCGCAGGGGGCGGAGCAGGCTCTGGAACAGGGGGTTCAGATGGCGCTGTGACAGTTTCTTCGACCCCGCCATCTTCTACGATGGCTTCCAGACCCTCATCGATCTTCGATGACGATTTGAATAACCGGTCTTTGAGTTTTCTGAAGAACGCCATTGCGGCCCCGCCCCGTTTTTATGCAGTGCTTCCCATCTAAGGGGAATTCCTGCCGAGGAAAAGGGCCGCTGCCGGTCTCAGATTTCTTCCGCGAAGTGTTTCATCACCAGACGGATCGGGTTTGGCGCCGCCTGGCCCAGACCGCAGATGGATGCGTCCACCATTGCCGTGCTCAGCTCTTCGAGCAGGCCCTGATCCCACTGGTCCGCCTGCATCAGCTTAACCGCCTTTTCGCACCCGACCCGACAGGGCGTGCACTGGCCACAACTCTCGTCTTCAAAAAACCGCAGCATGTTCAGAGCGGCACCGCGCGCGCTGTCCTGATCTGACAGAACGACGACAGCCGCTGATCCGATGAACGATCCCAGAGGCTGCAGAGTGTCAAAGTCGAGCGGGACGTCATTTATGCTGGCGGGCAGGATCCCTGACGAAGGCCCCCCGGGCTGGTAGGCCTTGAAACGATGTCCTTCGGCCATGCCCCCCGCTGCCTCAATGATATCAGTGATGGTCGACCCGGCGGGCAGCAGATGCACACCCGGGTTCGCCACACGGCCCGACACAGAATAGCTGCGCAGGCCCTTGCGGCCATTCTTCTCTACCGACGACAGCACTTCCGGCCCTTCGCGGCAGATACGGGCGACCCAGTGCAGGGTTTCCACGTTGTGCACCAGCGTCGGCTGCCCGAACACACCCACCTGCGCCACAAAAGGCGGGCGGTGGCGCGGCATGCCGCGTTTGCCTTCAATGCTTTCGATCATCGCGGATTCTTCGCCGCAGATGTAGGCACCGGCACCCCGGCGCAGGTCAATATAGCCCGGAGCAACAATACCCGCATCTTCCAGCGCGCGGATTTCCCGGGCCAGGATTTCCAGGACCGCCGGGTATTCATCACGCATGTAGATGAATGCGGTTTCCGCCTCGACGGCCCAGGCTGCAATCAGCATGCCTTCGAGGAACAGGTGCGGCATGCGTTCCAGATAGTAGCGGTCCTTGAAAGTGCCGGGTTCCCCCTCATCGCCGTTTACAGCCAGATATCGCGGGCCCTCATTGGCACGCACAAAGCCCCATTTTTTACCCGACGGGAAACCTGCACCACCCAAACCGCGCAGTCCTGACGACAGTACCTTTTCCTGTACCGCTTCCCAGTCGCCCCCGTCCCGCAGCGCTTTCAGCGTGGCATAACCGCCACCGGCCTCATAGGCTGCAAAATCCTCGTAACCCGGGACATGCGCGTGGGTATCACCGGCCGCAATCGCGGCCTGAACTTTTTCTGGTGTGGCATGGTCGATGTGGGCATGGCCCAGTTCCAGAACCGGCGCTGTGTCGCAACGGCCCATGCAGGGCGCGCGCAGAACGCGTACCTCGGTCGGGTCCAGCCCATCCTCAAGCGCAGCCTTCAGCTGCTGTGCACCGGCCAGTTCACACGACAGGGAATCGCAGACCCGGATGGTCAGCGCAGGCGGTGGCGTTTCGCCCTCTTTGACCACATCAAAATGGGCATAGAACGTCGCAACTTCGTAAACTTCCGCCATCGACATGCGCATCTCTTCGGCGAGCGCGCGCAGATGCGCGGCAGAAAGATGCCCGTGCGCATCCTGGATTTTATGCAGATGCTCAATCAGCAGATCGGCCCGGCGGGGCGCATCCCCCAGAAGCGTACGCACCTCTTTCCAGGCTTCATCCTGCAGCTGACGGCCTTTGGTGTGATGCCGGCCCTTGCCCTTGCCGGACTTCCAGACGCCTTTGCGCGGTGATTTATCAGTGTTGTCCAGTGCCATAGACTCAGTCTCCGGATCCTGCCGCGCCAATGCGGCTGGCTGATTCTAGCTCATTTCATGCAGGCCATCACAGCCCCGCTGGAGAGAAATTACCGGCAAACCACAGCGATTATACGGCCAGAAACGACACTCCGGTGTCCGATCCGAAACTTCCGCCATTAACCGCGCCCGTCAGGAACGCTTGGAGCACGCCCTTCAAAGAGGTAAACAAAGGGTTAACGCAATACCCTGTCTGACTTCATCCCTGCGCGCAGCCGCCCGCCTTCCGGCACTGCGCCGCGCTATTAAAAGGTACTCCACCGTGTTGAAAAAAATGATGTCTCCGATGCTCGTCCCTCTGCTGGCCGCAAGCGCAGTTCACGCCGCCGAAACAGCCGGCGGCACCATGTCCGCGCAGGAATTTGACGAATACACACGGGGCAAAACCCTGTTCTACGGCGAAAACGGCCAGTCCTACGGTGCTGAGATTTACCTCGACAACCGCCGCGTGCGCTGGTCGTTCCTGGATGGCGAGTGCAAGGAAGGCACCTGGTACGAAGACGCGGGACAGATATGCTTTGTCTATGAGGACAACCCGGATCCGCAGTGCTGGACATTCCGGGAGGAAGGCGGCGGCCTCGTGGCACGGTTCGCCAATCTGCCGGGTGCAACCGAACTTTATGAAGCGCGCGATATCAACGAGGAGATGATCTGTCTTGGTCCCGAGGTCGGGGTCTGAGCTCAGAACAGCGATCCCTGTTCCGGCGGTTTTTTCTTCGCCAACGGTTTGCGCGGGGCCGGACGCGCGGGCTCTGACGCACCGGAGCCGACAGTAATACGGCCGTCCGCGAACTGTATCTCCAGCGTGTCAGCCTCGCCAGCCGCCACACTGTCTGTGACAAGGTTCCCGCCACTGCGCACGACCGCAAAGCCCCGCTCCAGCGTTGCCTCATACCCCAGCGTCCGCCGCAGACGCTCTGCGCTGTCGATGCGGTTCCGCCAGCTGTTGATCTGACGCTGCGCCGCTTCTGCCAGCCGCGCAGACACCCCTGCGAGTTTCTCGGCACGTGCCGCCTGTTCGCGCGCCAGCATCTCTGGCCGGAACCGGCGCAGCCGTGCGCTGAGATCATCCTGTTTGATGCGGATGGCGCGCAACAGCGCGGGGTCAAGCCGGGCCGCGCGGTCCTCCAGACGCCGCGCTTCAACCGACAGACTGCGGCGCAGTGTTGCGGGACGCAGCGAACCGGCAGCATCGGCAAGACGTACCTTTCGCCGCTGCACCCCGGACAGGAGCGCAGGTCCCAGCCGCGCGGTCTGCAGGTCCAGCCGCTGGCGCGGGACATCAAGCAAACTGTCCGGCCGTGGCAATGCACGGGCAAGATCGCGCAGCCGCTGCCCGCGCCGTGTCAGACCGTTGCTCAGGGCCTGCGCCATACGCGCGTCCTGGCTGTCGAGCCAGGCCGCCAGTTCGTGGCGGACCGGCACGGCCAGTTCCGCAGCAGCAGTGGGTGTGGGCGCCCGCTGGTCTGAGACGAAATCAATCAGGGTTGTATCCGTTTCATGACCGACGGCTGAAATCAGCGGAATGTCAGAGGCTGCCGCAGCACGGGCCACGATTTCTTCATTGAACCCCCAGAGGTCCTCGACCGACCCGCCCCCCCGCGCGACAATCAGCAGATCGGGGCGCGGCAGCGCGCCGCCCGGGGTCAGCGCATTAAATCCGGCGATGGCGCGGGCTACTTCAGGTGCACAGGCCTGTCCCTGGACCGCCACCGGCCAGATCAGAACCTTGCGCGGGAACCTGTCGCGCAGGCGGTGGAGAATATCGCGGATCACCGCCCCCTGCGGAGATGTCACCACGCCGATGATATCGGGCAGATAGGGCAACGGCTTTTTGCGCGCGGGATCAAACAGCCCCTCCGCTTCCAGTGCCTTCTTGCGCTTTTCCAGCATCGCCATCAGCGCGCCTTCTCCGGCAACAGCCAGACGCTGTGTGTTCAGCCCGAATTTCGACTGAAACCCGGAGGCAGTCATTTTGCCTTCGGCAACGACTTCCATACCTTCCTCGGGCATCATGCCCAGCCCCGGCACCTGGCCCTTCCAGGTCATGCAGGACAACACCGAGCGGTCATCTTTCAGGTCAAAATAAAGATGTCCCGACCGCGCCAGCACCACACGGCCCACCTCGCCGCGCACCCGGACCCAGCCGAGTTCGCTCTCGACCAGCTTTTTGACCGCGCCGCCGATCTCGGACACGGTGAATTCGGGTGTGTTTGACCCCTCTTTGGGGCTGTCGATCAGGTCCATTGCTGCTCTGGTGTTGTCGTTTTCCCGGCCACAGCTTAGAACGCCCGAAACGCAAAGACCATGCAGATCAGGAGCGCCCCATGAACATTCTCATCCTCGGCAGTGGCGGGCGCGAACACGCTCTGGCCTGGGCAGTTCTGCAGAACCCCAAATGCGACCGGCTGATCGTGGCTCCCGGCAATGCGGGCATCGCGGAAATCGCGGACTGCGCTACGATTGACATCAACAACGGTGGCACCGTCGTGACATTTGCCGAGGAAAACGCCATCGATTTTGTGATTGTCGGCCCCGAAGCGCCGCTCGCCGCTGGTGTCGCGGACCGGCTGCGTGCTGCCGGTATTCTCGTGTTTGGTCCTGGTGCGGAGGCTGCGCAGCTGGAGGCGTCAAAGGCCTTCACCAAGGAAATCTGCGATGCTGCAGGCGCGCCGACGGCCGCTTATGGCCATTTCACGGATGCCGCGTCTGCACGCGCCTATGTCGAGGCGCAGGGCGCGCCCATCGTGATCAAGGCGGATGGCCTTGCAGCAGGCAAGGGCGTGATCATTGCCCAGACGACCGAAGACGCACTGGCCGCCGTGGATGACATGTTCGACGGCGCATTCGGTGACGCCGGCGCGGAGGTCGTGATCGAAGAATTTATGGAAGGCGAAGAGGCTTCGTTCTTTGTGCTGTGTGATGGCGAAGACGTGCTGCCCATCGGCACAGCCCAGGACCACAAACGTGTGGGCGAAGGCGACACCGGGCCCAACACCGGTGGCATGGGGGCCTACTCGCCTGCGCCGGTCATGACGGATGCCGTCATCAATGCAACGCTGGACCGGATCGTCCGTCCGACCATGGCGGAAATGTCCCGCCGTGGCATGCCATATCAGGGCGTTCTTTTTGTGGGTCTGATGATCAGAGATGGCGCGCCACGCCTGGTGGAATACAACGTGCGTTTCGGCGATCCGGAATGTCAGGCGCTGATGATGCGTCTGGGAGCACAGGCGCTTGATCTGATGCACGCCGCCGCCGAAGGACGTCTTGCCGGAATGCAGGTCAACTGGGCCGATGATCATGCGCTGACGGTCGTGCTCGCCGCCAGCGGGTATCCCGGTGCGTATGAGAAAGGCTCCGTGATCGGCGGTCTGGAAGACCTGCCATCCGACAGCAGCCGGATGGTGTTCCACGCCGGCACCGGGCGCGCCCAGGGCCGGTTCACGGCCCAGGGCGGTCGTGTTCTGGCTGTGACAGCACGTGCTGAGAGCCTTCGCGCTGCGCAGAAGGAAGCCTACCGCATGGTCGATGAGATCGACTGGCCCGACGGGTTCTGCCGCCGCGACATCGGCTGGCGCGCGCTCTGACCCGCGGCGTCAGTTGCAGGTGAAACTGCCGCCTGACTGTCCGTAGAGCTCGCGGATCCACAGGCTTTTGCCTGAATAGCGCATCTCGATCTTCATTTCGCGATGCCGCGCACCGTTCTGCCAGGCGCCTCCGACGCCGCCATTCTGGTTGGAAATCACCTCAATATCATAGCGGTTGCCCGCCTGATCACGGAATACTGCATGGTGGTTGTACGTGTTGCTGCGCGGATAGTAGTCGACCTTGAAAACACCCTGCAAAGGCACCCCGTCAAAAGACCCGGTGCAGTACCCCTGATAGACAGACTGCGCAGAAACCTGTGACGCCATGGCGATCAGCAGGGCGGCGACAATCCCCGAATACCTCTTAAACATTGAGGCCTCCTCTTTAAGAAATGCGACAATAAAAATCTTCAACTCCGGGCAGAATACCACAGAGCACCGTATTTTCTAAGCAGGAAAGCCCTTGCGGCGGCGCCGGGCCGGGTCAGCCGTCGCAGACGAGTGCAGCTTCGAAACTCTGCGGGCCTTCAAACCGGGCCACCTGTTTCGCCGCCACGCTCCCGTTCCGCAGGGTCAGTGCCACGACATTCCGCCACGGCGCATCCGCCACGATCATCTCAGGACCAGCGCCGCAGTCCCGCAGCCCGCCCGATATGAAATCCTCACCTATCCGGTGATTGCTGACACCGGCATAGCGCGCAACCTGGTCGAAGCTGCCATCACGCCAGCGCCAGATCCGAAGCGTTTTCGCCAGATGTGGCCGGTCGACATAAGCGATCTCAATATGGCCGTCCCCATCCAGATCAGCAGCCCCTACCGGCGCCAGCCAGCGAAACCGCGTGCCGATGTTCGGTGTCGCGGCCAGTTCGCGGATGCCGTCGGCAAAAAGCGCATAGATCACAAGACGCGCCCCAAGTTGCGCATCACTCTCCACCACAACAACTTCAGGAGCCCCGTCACCGGTGATATCCCAAAGCCTCGGGGCGACATCCTCAAAGACGCGGCCCTCCGGCGCCTGAATACTGGTTGTCGCGCCTGCCGCCGTGAACCGCAGGGTTTTCCACTCAATGGCATCCCCCAGAACACCATGCGCGTATTCCGCCGTGGGGTCTGCGAACACAGCACCGGTAATCGTCTCGGCGGCCACCGCTGTGCCCGCATGCCACAGGCACAGCGTCAGAAGCGCGCGGCGGGCGCAACCGCGCCACACGCGAGACGCCCGGCGCCGCGCCCTCTTCCGCATCAGATCTGTTTTTCCGGCATCTGAACAACAAGACCGTCCAGCGCATCCGTGACCTTCAGTTGACAGGTCAGGCGGGACCGCGCCGGATCGGGCTCATAGGCGAAATCCAGCATGTCCTCTTCCATATCTTCCTTGGCCGGCAGTTTGTCGGCCCAGGCCGGATCCACATAGACATGGCAGGTCGAGCAGGCACAGGCGCCACCGCAATCAGCCTCGATACCGGGAATATTGTTGTCCCGTGCACCTTCCATAACGGTCAGCCCGTTGGCGACCTCAACAACATGCTCTTTGCCGCCGTGTTCGATATAGGTGATCTTTGCCACGTCTTCGGGTCCCTTCTGATTTCTCTGCGCCTATCTCTATCCGGGCGATATGGGGCGCGCCAGCCTGTTTTGCAAACGCGAACAGCCGGGCTTGCTGCAGTCGTGATATGTTCTATATTTGTTCTCATGCGGGTTCTCACATCTCCTCCCAACACGCTTTCCCCTGACCGGTCCGGTGACTGGCCCCGCCCTCCGTCCTGTCTGATCGCCGCGCGGCTGGACGAGCCACCGGTCAATGCGCGGATCACCGTCGCGGGTCTTGTGATCCTGCGGCAGCGGCCCGGCACCGCGAAGGGAGTGATCTTTGTCACGCTGGAGGATGAGACCGGCGTCGTGAACATCATCGTCTGGCGTCACATCTATGAACGCTTCCGCCGGGCCGTGATCGCGGGGCGGATGCTGCGCGTGACAGGCCGCCTGCAACGCGCACATTCGGTGACCCATGTGCTGGCGGAACAGATCGAGGATATCTCGCCGATGCTCGACACGCTGGTTGCACCGGTTTAGCAAAGATCTGCGGGGGCGGCAGATATCACCCTGCACGACAAAGGGGCGGGATATTGGCGGAAAGCTCAGGATCAAACCGGCGCACAGGTCCGGGACTGCTTTTGGTCCTGACATCCTGTACCGCCTGCACACCGGCCGTGTCTCCACCCCCCTCGACCGGTCTCAACCCATCCGTCGCTACTATTACACAGCCCGCCGATCCTACCCGCAGTGCACCTGAGGGAGTTCCTGACAACACCTGCTGGGACAGGACCACGACCCCGGCTGAAGTCAGGACAACAACGCGCGCCGTGGAAACCACGCCCGCAGAAACCAGCGGGACGGGCACCATCCGGACGCCGGCCGTCTTTCGCAACGAGGAGGTCACAGAGATCAGCAGGCCAAGGGAAGACATCTGGTTCGAGGTTCTCTGCCCGGCCCGGATGACCCCTGACGTCACGGCCACCCTGCAGCGTGCACTGATCGCCCGTGGCTACCTGCAGGGACCCGCTGACGGTATTTACGACGAACGCACCCGCGCTGCCGTCGCCACCATGCAAACACAGAAGGGATATCCGGGCAAAGGCCTGAGTCTTGCGGCAGCCCGCGCCCTTGGCCTGGTCGTCACCCCGGCGCCGGATACCGGACCGGCGTAAAAAGGGGTGCCGCTTTGGCACCCCTTTCCAGTCAGACCACCATGTGGACTGATTATTCTTCGGCCTCTTCGAGCGACAGCGCCACAAACCGTGGATCCCCGGCCCGGCGCACCAGCAGAAGGAGTGACTTGCGACCGGCTTCACGGGCGTCTTCCACCCGCGCTTCCAGTTCCGCCACAGTGCCGACTTTCTGCTGTCCGGCCTCGACAATCACGTCACCGGCACGCAGACCTTTTTCAAAGGCCTCGGAGGCTTCGTCCACCTCGGTCACCGCGAGGCCAAGCACGCCATCTCCCGCGCCCAGTTCCTCGCGCAATTCGTCGTCCAGAACCTGCAGGGTCAGCCCGAGCATCTGCGTTGTGGCCGGCTCATCCGCGTCCGGCGCCGGTGCAGCGGCAGGTACGGCGCCCTCGGCTTCCTCGCGGCGTCCCAGCGTCACGCGCAGCACCTTGGATTTGCCATCACGCAGTACGGTAACACGCACGGTCTCTCCGACCGGACTGTTGCCCACGCGGCGTACCAGCTCGCGGGTGTCTGCAACGGATTCGCCGGCAAAGCTGATGATCAGGTCGCCCGCTTCCATACCAGCCTCGCGCGCGGGACCCTCAGGCACATCTGTGACCAGCGCACCGGAGGCCTCCTCGACGCCCATGGCCTCTGCCATATCCTCAGTCAGATCCTGGATGCGTACACCCAGCCAGCCGCGGCGTGTTTCGCCGAATTCCTTCAGCTGCGCTACAACGCGCGTCACCACATTCGATGCCATCGAAAAGCCGATGCCGATGGACCCGCCATTGGGTGACAGGATCGCTGTGTTCACACCGATCACATCGCCGTCCATGTTAAAGAGCGGCCCACCGGAGTTGCCCCGGTTAATCGCCGCATCCGTCTGAATGTAGTCGTCATAGGTGCCGCTCAGCGCACGGTTCCGGGCCGATACAATACCGGCAGAGACCGAAAAGCCCTGACCCAGCGGGTTGCCCATGGCAATCACCCAGTCCCCCACACGGGCCGTGTTGCTGTCGCCGAAAGAAACGAAAGGCAGGGCTTCCTCCGCCTCGACTTTCAGCAGCGCGATGTCAGTGTTGGGGTCAGTGCCGATCACTTCGGCTTCGAGTTCTTCGCCATTGAAAAACTCGATCAGGATTTCGTCTGCGCCTTCGATTACGTGGTTGTTCGTAACAACAAAACCATCTTCGGAAATGACAAAACCCGAGCCCAGCGCGGAAGACCGGCGCGGGTTGTCCTCGTCACCGCCGCGGTCGCGGAAAAAATCCTCGAAAGGCGATCCTTCAGGCACGATGCCCTGCGGACCTGTGCGGCGCGACACCACGGTCGATGTTGTGATGTTCACCACCGACGGGCTGATTTTTTCAGCCAGCGGCGCAAGGCTTGCCTGTTGTGCCAGCGCCGCCAGGGGGTGAATAAGCATGAATGCCAGCGTCAGAAACGCCAGTAAAATAACGCGCGGGTGCACGTTGGGTGAAATAGATCCGGACAGAGATACCGCCTTGGGCTGCATGCGTTGCCTCCTCGCTCTCGTAAATGGCCGCTCGGGCCTCAGTTGCAAAAGTTCCGCGACTGCGGTTCATCACTGCATGTAGGGTGACAGGGTTGCAACAACCAAGATGGGTCGCCGGTTCCCGGTTTCAACTATATGTGACCAATGCGTGAAATGCCGATGAACTGACGGGTCCCGCATTCAGAGCCCCAGATGCAGCGCCAGCCAGACCAGAATCCCGCCCGAGACGACCACGAGCCAGCCGATCTGGCGCACCGCAGCTTCCGGCAGCGACCGCAGCATTTCCAGCATACGTTCCACAAGCGAAGGGGCCAGCGCATAGGCCAGCCCCTCCAGAATCATCACCAGCCCAAGGGCCAGAAGAAGAATGCTCACCGCTCGCCCTCTTCCGAACGTGCCCCCTGGTCGGAGCGCAGGTAATTGAAGAACTCAGAGTCCGGCGACAGCACCATTGTCGAGTTCTGCCCCTGCAATGCGCGTTCGTAGGCCGTGAGCGACCGGTAGAATTCAAAGAACTCAGGATCGGCGCCGAAAGCATCCGCGAAAATGGCGTTGCGTTCCGCGTCAGCCTGACCACGCACAATCTCAGCTTCACGCGTCGCATCAGAGGTCAGTTCGATAACCGTTCTGTCCGCGAGAGCACGCACCCGCTGGGCCGCTTCTTCACCACGGGCGATTTCGTCCGCCGCTTCACGCTCACGTTCCGCACGCATACGCGCAAAAGTGGCATCAAGGTTCTGATCCGGCAGGTTGGTCTGCTTCAGACGCACGTCAACCACTTCAAGGCCCAGGGGCAGCGCGCTGGCGCGGGCCCGTGCGGTGATCCGCGCCATCAGGTCCGCCCTGTCCGCGGACAGAATGGTGTTGGACGTCACGCCATCAGAACCCAGAACCGCCCGGATGGTCGGGTTCAGGATGCCTTCCAGCCGGCGTTCTGCATCACGCAGACCACCGATACCAACCGCCTGACGGAACTGAACAACGTCAGAAATGCGATACCGCGCAAAGGCGTCCACAACCAGACGACGGTCATCCGAAGGCGTTACCTCGGTCGGTTGCGTATCAAGCGACAGGATACGGTCGTCATAGCGCACCACTTCCTGAATGAACGGGACTTTAAAGGCCAGACCCGGATCTTCCTTGACCGATTTGATCTGTCCGAACTGCAGAACCAGCGCTTTTTCGCGTTCGTCCACGATGAAGACAGAGCTCAGTACACCGACAGCCGCAATCACGACCAGCGGGATCAGAAATTTGGAAGCACCCATCAGTTCGTCCCTCCGGTTGTCGAGCGGCGCAGTTCGTTCAGCGGCAGGTAAGGCACGATGCCCTGACCACCGGAACCACCGGCCTCGCTCTCGAGAATGATTTTATCTACATCGCCCAGAACACGTTCCATCGTTTCCAGATAGAGACGTTTACGCGTCACTTCCGGCGCCTTGGCGTATTCCTCAAGCACGGATGTAAAACGCGCGGCCTCACCCTGGGCTTCGTTCACGACCTGTGCGCGGTAGGCTTCTGCCCGCTCAAGCTGGCTTGCGGCCTCACCACGCGCACCCGCTGTCACACGGTTTGCGTAGGCGTCCGCCTGACGCTCCAGACGGTCACGCTCCTGTTCCGCGGCCTGCACCTCACGGAAGCTGTCAATCACTTCGCGCGGCGGGTCGGCCTTGTCGAGGTTCAGACGCACGACATTCACGCCGCTGTCATAGGCATCAAGGGTGCCCTGGATCAGCTGTGCTGCTTCATCCGCAATCACCTGCCGGTCTCTGTTCAGAATGGGGGCAAGCTGGTTCCGGGCAATGACTTCGCGCATCGCCGATTCAGACACCGCGCGGATCGTTTCCTGCGGTTCCGCCAGATTGAAAAGGAATTTCGCCGGATCGCTGATGTTCCAGACGACCTGGAAATCAATGTCGATGATGTTCTCATCCGTGGTCAGCATCAGACCTGTGCCGGACCGTGCGCCGATATCCTCGGTCTGTTCGCGCGTCACCGGCAGCACTTCCGCTGTTACCAGCGGCCAGGGCGCAAAGTTCAGACCGGAATTGCCGGTTGCGTAGTATTCGCCGAGGAAGAGCTCAACAGACTGCTCTTCGGGCGCCACGGTGTAGAGGCTGGCCATCAGCCAGGCACCCACAGCACCGATCGCAATCAAACCGACCGTACCGCGTGTCAGAGCCGGACCACCGCCGCCACCGCCACGCTGGCCGCCGCCACCGTTGCGGCCGCCGCCGTCTTTGCCGCCCATCAGGACCCGCAGACGTTCCTGACCCTTTTTGACCAGCTCATCGACATCCGGGATCTGGGGTCCGTCATTGCGGGGCCCGCGCGGTCCGCCGCCGCCGTCACCGCCCGATCCACCGTTCGGTCTGTCTCCGCCCGAATTTCCGCCGCCCCCCCAGGGGCCGCCATTGTTGCCAGCCATTAATTCTTTTTCCTTCCTCAACCGCCGTTACGCGACAAATGCATGCCATAGGTACGACGAAACGCGCGGAATTCAAGCCGTGCGCATCGGGTTCCGCATTGTCACGATCTCTTCGGACATTGTGGGGTGAACCGCAACCGTCCGGTCGAAGTCTTCCTTGGTCGCGCCCATCTTTACCGCGATCCCTGCCAGCTGGATCATTTCACCCGCATTTGGCGCCACGATATGGCAGCCCAGCACCTTTCTGGTGGCCTTGGAGACAATGAGTTTCATCAGCACGCGGTCCGGCCGGCCGGCAAAAGCCGTCTGCATCGGCCGGAAAGACGTGCAGTAAACTTCGACCGGTTCCTGATCGCGTGCGGCCTCTTCGCTCATGCCAACCGTGCCCATTTCGGGCTGCGTGAAGATGGCAGATGGAATCAGCTCGTGATCCACCGCCGTGGGTTCACCTTGGAAAACCGTGTTCACAAAGGCCATGCCCTCGCGGATCGCAACCGGCGTCAGGTTCACCCGGTCGGTCACATCGCCAATGGCATAGATCGACGGCACAGCGGTCTGGCTGTATTCGTCGACGATGATTTCGCCCCGGCGGCCCAGCTTCACGCCCGCTTCCTCAAGACCCATGTCATGGGTATTCGGGTCCCGACCGGTGGCAAACAGCACCACGTCAAAGACTTCCTCGCTGCCGTTGGTGGATTTGACCCAGACAGGTCCGGAGGTTTCACCCGCCTCGCGGGTGTGCGCTGTTTCGGCCAGTTCACGCGCCATGCCACCCATTGCCGCGTCGCTGGGCGTGCCGGCGCCCGACAGGGAATGATCCGCATCCGCCGGGGCCATTTCCACGATATTTGTGCCGACCTTAAGATCGATCCCTTTCTCGCGCATGGATTCGGCTACCAGTCCGCGCGCCTCATCGTCAAAGCCCCGCAGGATCTGCGCACCACGGTAATACTGCGTCACCTTCACGCCGAGGCCATTCATGATCCCCGCGAATTCACAGGCGATGTAACCACCGCCCACGATCAGGATAGATTTCGGCAGTTCTTTCAGGTGAAAGATGTCATCCGAGACAATGCCAAGCTGCGCATTGGGTATTTCAGGCCGCACCGGATGCCCGCCGGTTGCCACGAGAATATGTTTCGCGGTCTTTTTCTCGCCGGTCGACAGTTCAACTTCATGCGGGCCCGCAATCTTTGCCCGCGCATCAAAGGTTTCCACGCCGGAACCTGCCAGCAGATTGCGGTAAACCTGCTCCAGCCGGTTCAGCTCCTCGTTCAGGCGGCCCTGAAACGACGACCAGTCAAAAGGCCCCTGCTGCAGGTCCCAGCCATAAGAGCGCGCATCATCCACAACGTCGGCATATTCCGAAGCGAAAACCATCAGCTTTTTCGGCACGCAGCCGCGGATGACACAGGTGCCGCCGTAACGGTCATCTTCTGCCAGCGCTACCTTTGCACCCGCCTCGCCTGCGGCAACCCGTGCGGCACGTACACCGCCTGATCCGCCACCGATGACAAAAAGATCATAGTCAAATTCGCTCATATCGGGGGCCTTTCAGGTATTGCGCCGTTCCGGGACGCTGTTTTGCATTGCTGTGTCGGGTTGCTGATCTGCAGTGCCGGTGGCCTGCGTGCAAGCCAGGTCACCGAACTGTGATCGGCTCAGTCAGACAGGTCCGAGAAAAGATTGTCGCCCTCTGCGAGATCCAGCTGTTCTGCGTCCACACGGCCTTCGGCGATGTCGTGGATCTCAACCCGCCCGTCACCAAAGCCGATGATGACACGGTCGCAGATATCAATAAAGAGCCCGTTCTCGACCACGCCAGGCATCTGGTTCAGGACCAGCGCCAGCTGGCGCGCGTTGCCGATCCGTTTGAGGTGCAGATCAAGGATGTGGTTGCCCTCGTCCGTCACAAAGGGCGTATCACCATTCATGCGCAGCGCCGTTGACCGGCCCAGCACATCCATCGACACCAGGGTCTCTTCGACCAGCGCCTGCGTGGTCTGCAGACCAAAGGGGATTACTTCGATGGGCAGCGGGAATGCCCCCAGCGTGTCGACCTTTTTGCCTGCATCCGCGATGACGATCATCTGATCTGACGCTGTGGCCACAATCTTTTCCTGCAGCAGCGCGCCGCCGCCGCCCTTGATCAGGTTCAGCTCGCTGTCAAACTCGTCAGCACCGTCAATGGTCAGGTCCAGCCACCGGGCCTCGTCCAGGGTCACCACCTCGATACCCACCTCGCGGGCCAGCTCTGCGGTACGGGTGGATGTCGGAACGCCCTTGATCTTCAGCCCTTCATCCCGGACCATCTCGCCCAGACATTTGACCAGCCAGGCCGCTGTCGAACCGGTCCCCAGCCCCACTTTCATGCCGCTTTCAACGTATTGGGCAGCACGCTTTGCGGAAATGAACTTCGCTTTGTCGATCGGGGAGAGGTCAGAGGGCATTTCGCAGGTTCCTGTAACTGGCAGTCCCCGGCCTTATAGGAAACAAGTGCAGGCGGCGCGAGGCCTCATTTGTGGCCGCCGGCAGCGCGGATGCGGGCCCGCGCTCCGTCCGCTGCGCTTTTCTGTCACCCGGCGTCGTTTTCCGTCGCGCCCCCGTACCGATATGCACTATTTCCCCGGTATGGCTTCACCTTATCTCCTCCACTACGCGCCCGATAACGCTTCGCTGCCGGTCCGTCTTGTGCTTGAGGAACTGGGAACGGCCTATGAGACACGTCTTGTCGACCGTGCCGCAGGCGCCCAGCGCGCGCCTGAATATCTCGCGGTCAACCCCACGGGTCTTATCCCCGCGCTGGAAACGCCCGAAGGTATCGTCTCTGAAACCGCTGCTATCCTGCTCTGGCTGGCCGACCGCCATGGGGCTCTGTTTCCCGCCCCGGACGGCGCCGCACGGGGGGCGCGGCTGCGCTGGTTGTTTTTTGCGTCCAACACCCTGCATGCCGAACTGCGCCGGCTTTTCTATGCTCACGTTTATGTCGGACACGACCCTGAAGATCAGGCCCGCCTGAGGCAATACTCCTGCACAGCGATCAATCGCCACCTGACCCTGCTGAATGATGCGATGCCTGCGGGCCATGAACCGGACATCCTCGACTGGTACACCTGCGCCATGCTGCGGTGGTGCGCGCTTTACCCGCGCGATTTTGACCGCAGCTGGTTTGATCTCACACGATTCCCTGCCCTGCACACCATGGCGTCGCACCTCGAAGACCGAGACAGCACCCGCGCAGCGCAGGCCGCCGAAGGCTTGGGGCCCACGCCGTTCACCGCGCCCTGTGCGCCGGAACCACCCGAAGGAAGTGCTCTTTAGATGTTCCTGTCCGTTTTCGATATGTTCAAGGTGGGCATCGGCCCGTCTTCCTCTCACACCATGGGGCCCATGATGGCTGCAGCGCGCTTCCTCGACATGATGCGCGCCTCTCCTTTCGTGTTTCACGGGCTGCGCGCGTCGCTTCATGGCAGTCTCGCCTTCACAGGTGTTGGCCACGCAACAGACCGCGCGACGATCCTTGGCCTCGCTGGATTTGTGCCTGACACCTATGATGCAGACAAAGCCGAAGCCGTCCTGACGGAAATCCGTGCAACAGGCATGATCGAACCTGCGGGCCTGCAGCCAATGCGGTTTGCCCCGGCCAATGATCTGATCTTTGACTATGACAACCCGCTGCCCGGGCATGCCAATGGTATGATCCTGATGGCCACGGACGCGCAGGGCGACGTGACACTGCGCGAAACGTTTTATTCCATCGGCGGCGGGTTTGTGATGACAGAGGCCGAACTGGCCGCCGGTAAAGACACAGACGACGGCGCGCCTGTTCCGTTTCCTTTCAAATCCGCAGCCGAAATGCTGGAAATGTCCACAGCGTCAGGCAAAACCATTGCCCAGATGAAACGCGCCAACGAAGACAGCCGCGTCGGCCACGAAAATCTGCGCAGCGGCACTGCACGCCTCTGGCAGGTGATGAACGACTGCATCGAACGGGGCCTGACCAACGAGGGCACGCTTCCCGGTGGTCTGAATGTCAGACGCCGCGCCAAGGGCATCCATGACAAGCTGCTGGAAGAACGCGGTATGAACCTGACCGCCCCGCATACGATCAACGACTGGATGAGCGTTTACGCGATGGCCGTGAACGAAGAGAACGCCGCCGGGGGTCAGGTGGTGACCGCCCCGACCAATGGCGCGGCAGGAGTGCTGCCCGCCACGCTGAAATACTATCTCGACCATGTGCCTGGCGCTTCGGAGGCCCACGTCGAGGACTTCCTTCTGACTGCGGCGGCAATCGGCGGGCTGGTCAAATACAATGCCTCGATCTCGGGGGCCGAGGCCGGTTGCCAGGCCGAAGTGGGCTCCGCTGCGGCCATGGCGGCCGCCGGGCTGTGCGCCGTGATGGGCGGCACACCGCAGCAGGTGGAAAACGCGGCGGAAATTGCACTCGAACATCACCTCGGCATGACCTGCGATCCCGTCAAGGGTCTCGTGCAGGTGCCCTGTATCGAACGCAATGGCCTCGGCGCGATCAAGGCCGTTTCAGCGGCGTCCCTCGCACTGCGCGGGGACGGCACGCACCTTGTGCCGCTCGACGCCTGTATTGAAACCATGCGCCAGACCGGGGCGGATATGTCCGAGAAGTACAAGGAAACCTCGCTGGGCGGGCTGGCCGTGAATATCCCCAACTGCTGACAGAACGGGCACCACTGAATGCCCGTTCAAAATACCTCAACCTTTGCTTGCAATAGCCACGGGCGCGCCGTAACGTCCGCCAATGTCCATGGACCGTCCCCTGCTTGGCATCATGCTGATGCTTGGTTTCTGCATTCTCGCACCTGTCGGGGACGCGGTCGCGAAGATACTTGGCCAGACCGTACCCGTGGGTCAGCTTGTGATCGTCCGTTTTGCCGTCCAGGCGGTGGTGCTCGTGCCGCTTGTCTGGCTGACCGGCAGGGCGTGGAAAATGAACGGGCGTGTGTTTTCGCTGACTGTTTTGCGTACTGTGCTGCACATTGCAGGCATCGGCATGATGGTCACCGCACTCAAATATCTGCCCCTGGCCGACGCAATAGCCATCGCATTTGTCATGCCCTTCATCATGCTGATCCTGGGCCATTACGCGCTGGGTGAAGAGGTCGGCAGCCGCCGTATTGCAGCCTGCGCGGTGGGATTCGTTGGTACCCTTCTGGTTGTGCAGCCCAGTTTTGCCGCGGTGGGATGGCCCGCGCTTCTGCCGGTTGGCGTGGCGCTGAATTTTGCGTTTTTCATGCTGGTCACGCGGCAGATTGCGAAACAGACCGATCCCATCGGCCTTCAGGCCGTGAGCGGCGTCATTGCGGTACTGATTATGATCCCGGTTTTCGCGCTCTTTCAGGGCAGCAGCCTCGACCAGCTTCAGCTGATCGCTGTTTCCTCCATGGACTGGACGCTGTTGCTGAGCATCGGCCTTCTGGGCACCGCGGCGCACCTGCTGATGACCTGGTCGCTGCGCTATGCGCCCTCTGCCACACTGGCGCCGATGCAGTATCTGGAAATTCCCTTTGCCACGGTCATCGGGTTCATCGTCTTCGGCGATCTGCCCAACCCGATGGCAACAACCGGTATCGTCATAACGATGGCGGCAGGTCTTTATATCGTTCTGCGCGAGCGGGCCAGCGCGCGCGCTGCTGTTCAGGCCTGAGAAGCGCTGCCGCGACCATGCCCAGCGCCTCCCGGGGCAAAAGACACAGCATGAACGGATCATCCGTTTCCAGCCTGACCGGGCCCGTCGCCCGGTTTGATGTACCGGATCTCAGACCCGGCGCAAACTGCAGACCGTCAATCGGCCACTGCAGTCCTTCCGAGCGGCCTGTCACGGACCCCATCGGGAACAGTGACACCCGAAGACCCGCGTCTGTGTCCAGGTTCAGACGGGGCGGACACAGAAAGACGATGTCCTCTTCACCGATAACAATGACCGGGCTGTCGCAGCGCACTGTCAGTGTATGGAAAACCGCCAGCTGATGATCGATCCGCCCGCCGCAGAACCCGATGGCCAGAATGAGCGGGGCGTCGATGTTGCGCAGAGCCTTGTCGAAATCGGTACTGTCCTGCTCGGCGATGTGGTGAATCCTGTCGCGCGGTATCTGCTCCAGCGTTGCGGCAGGAACGGAATCCAGATCACCGATCACGGCCTCCGGCATCATGCCTGCAGCCAGAGCGGCTGCAGCACCACCATCGGCTGCAACACAATGCTTTGCCACAGTCTGTGCTGTGCTAAAGTCTGTGCGCCCGACCTGTCCACCGCCCACGAGGATAAGCGGTAGATCGCTGAAAAAGATGCAGTTTTTCACGAAAGCTTAACGCCCTTCACAGAAGTAAGACACAATGTCGCCACGAAATGATACGGAAATGATCACAGATTCGCACCGGTTTGGCATCCGCCATCATGGTAAATATCTTGTTGATAATCACTGAGGACGAGCATCCCATGATGAATAATAACAAGATACTTACAGTTTCATACGGCACATTTTCCTGCACCCTTGAAGGTTTTGACGACAGTTTTGATACCATGAAAGCGATCGCGGAGTACTTCCGCGATCTAGCCGCCGATGACCGGTACTTTGGCGCTGAACCTCCGCAACCTGATGCCGAACTGCTGGCACGGATCGCCGAACGCGAAGTATCGCGCCGCGTCGAAGCACGTGAACAGGACGGCAGGATCATGCTGAAGGCGCAGGACGGGGATGGCCCGGCTGCTGCACCCGAAAACAATGACGCACCGGTTGCACCTGCAGCAGCTGCGGCAACTGCAGCGGCAGCCGCCCCGCAGGTTATGCCCGAGCCGGAGCCGGCACCTGCAGACATCGCACCCACCGAAACGCCCGCCCCACAGCCTGCCGCATGGGCACCGGAACCCATCGCCACAGAAGCCGCGGTTGACCCCGCAATGGTGGCCCCGGAGGAAGCATGGGTTCCGCCCGTTGCCGCAGAAACAGCGGAAGTCGCGGTTGCGGAAGCGCATGAAACGCCCGCCCCTCTCGATATGGCATTCGACGCCCCCACAGAGCCCACCGCCGAACCGGCACCGGCTGAAACCTTTCCTGCTGCACCGGTTGAGGTGGCCGAAGATGCTGCGGCTTTCTTTGCGGACAGCCCTGCAGTCGACGACACCTTCTTTGATGCCGATGCAAATGCACCCACGGAAGTGGAAATGCCCGGGTTTGTAACACCAGACACAGAAAGTGCCGCCAAAGACGTCCCGCTGGCCGAAGACACAGGCATGGCGCGCTCCGAGAGCATTGCAGACCGGCTCGCCCGCATCCGTGCCGTGGTCTCGCGGCATGACGATGCCGATGCGGATGTTGACGTGGACTACGAGGAGGAAATCGCCGACAGTGCGCCGCCGCCTGTCGAATTTGCTGGCACGCCCATGCCGGATTTTTCCAGCGCTGACGAAGAATTCGAAGGCGTAACAGACCAGGACGAAACTGACACTCTCACGGCCGCGGCCGCTGGGATCCACGACGCATTTGCCGCAGATGAGGTTTCAGCCGATCTTTCCGATGCCACAGAGGACGTGACCGCAGACACCGGCGAAGATGAAGATGACCTCTCAGCGATGCTTCAGCGCATCGAAGCCGGGGATCTGGCCGACGAAGACGCAGAAATGGAGCCGGAGACCGGTTCATCTGAGCAAACTGAACCTGAGCACTCAGCAGAGGCCGGTTTTGAAGACCTGGCTCAGGCGGAGGAAATCATTCACGTCGGGGAAATGGAGGATGTCAGAACAGATGAGACAGAATTCAGCACAGACAAAGACGAAAACCTCTTCGCACGGGACGACGCTGAGACGGAGGTGGTCGAGGAGCTCTTCGACACGCCGGACGCGTTCATCCACGACGACGGAGCGGTAGTCGCGGACGCAGCAGACGACGCCGGAGAACCGGAAGCCGCTGGTGGGGAGGATAGCAACGCCCCGGTCACTGCCCGTGTGATGAAAGTCAGCACCGAGGAGCTGGACGCCGCGCTGGAAAGCGGTGCGCTGGAGACTCTTGACGCGGACGCAGAGGAGGCCGGCGAAAGCATCGCTGACCGGCCGGCCGCCCGGGACACGCTGCCGGACATCGGCGAGGATGCAGGCGTAGATGTATCGCGTCTGATGGCCGAAGCGGATCATCAGATGGAAGAACCCGAGGGGGCAACACGCCGCAGCGCGTTTGCGCACCTGCGCGCCGCTGTTGCCGCCCGGTTTGCAGACAAATCCATGGATGCGGACGAAGAGAAGGGCCGCGCCGCCGCGGATGCTTACCGCAGCGATCTGGCCGAAGTGGTCAAACCGCGCCGCCCGGTTGCGGACGGACCGACACGCACGGACCGGCCCGAGACATCGCAGACCGCACCTCTGAAACTGGTCGCAGAACAGCGCATCAGCGATGATGAAACACCGGCGGCACCAGTGGCACCGCGCCGCGTTGCCGCAGCTTTCGCTGATGATGCCGACATGGCGTCTGACACCGGCTTTGCAGCCTTTGCCGAAGAAGTGGGTGCCACGAAACTGCCAGAGCTGCTCGAAGCAGCCGCAGCCTACATGGCGTTTGTCGAGGGCCAGGAGCAGTTCTCGCGCCCGCAGCTGATGACACGTGTGCGCCAGGCCGAGGGGGGCGACTGCACCCGCGAGGACGGTCTGCGCAGCTTTGGCCAGCTTCTGCGCGCCGGTAAAATCGAAAAAATGCAGGGCGGCCGCTTTGCCGCCTCAGAAGCGATCGGGTACCGCCCGGACGAACGCGCCGCAGGCTGAACCAGATACCTTATGACCCCGGAGTGAAGCGGCGGGCCCCGGCCCGCCGTTTTGCGTCAGGCGCCGCCGTCCGGCCCGTCCGGATCCGCCTGCCCGATCCCGCGGAACACCGCCCGCAGCGGAATCGCCCACAGCACGCCCAGACCCACATAGATCAGAAGCTCCACCAGAATGGAGGGCCGGTCCATCAGGCTCACCAGAGACACCGCGAGAATAATATAGAGCGGCAGCCCGATCAGCAGGATCAGCAGCGACAGCCGCCGGCGGGTCTTGTACGTCATGTCACACCTCAGTCAGAGAAGGGATCCGTGACGAGAATCGTATCATCCCGCTCCGGCGAGGTAGAAAGTAGAGCGACCGGACAGTCGATCAACTCTTCCACGCGGCGCACGTATTTGATCGCATTGGCCGGCAGGTCAGCCCAACTGCGCGCGCCCTCGGTGCTCTCTGACCAGCCGGGCATCTCTTCATAGACGGGGGTGCAGCGTGCCTGATGATCGGCGGCCGTGGGCAGATAATCCACCCGGTTCCCGTCCAGTTCATAGCCCACACAGATTTTCAGCGTCTCAAACCCGTCGAGCACGTCGAGCTTGGTCAGGGCAATCCCGTTCACGCCGGATGTCGCACAGGTCTGGCGGACCAGCACCGCATCAAACCAGCCGCAACGACGCTTACGGCCTGTGACCGTGCCAAATTCGTGGCCCCGTTCGCCGAGGCGCTGCCCGTCTGCATCATCAAGCTCCGACGGGAACGGCCCCTCGCCCACGCGGGTTGTATAGGCCTTCACGATGCCCAGCACATAGTCGATTGACCCCGGACCGATGCCCACACCCGTGGCCGCCTGTCCCGCGATTACATTGGACGAGGTCACAAACGGATAGGTGCCGAAATCGATGTCGAGCAGCGCGCCCTGCGCCCCTTCGAACAGGATACGCCGGCCGGCTTTTCTCTTTTCGTTCAGCACCTTCCAGACAGGTGCAGCGTATTTCAGAATTTCGGGTGCCACTTCGCTCAGCTGCGCAAGCAGCGCGTCGCGGTCCACGGGCTCAATGCCCAGGCCGCGGCGCAGCGGGTCGTGATGCTGCAACGCGCGGTCCACGCGCGCCTCCAGTGTGGCAGGGTCTGCAAGGTCCGCCACCCGCACCGACCGGCGGCCCACTTTGTCCTCATAGGCCGGGCCGATGCCGCGCCCGGTTGTGCCGATCTTGGTGCCCTTGCTGGCGGCTTCTTCGCGCGCCCGGTCCAGCTCGCCGTGGATTGGCAGGATAAGCGGCGTGTTCTCGGCAATCATCAGCGTCTCAGGCGTGATATCGACACCCTGCCCCCGGATCGTGTCGATCTCGCCCAGCAGATGCCACGGGTCCAGCACCACGCCGTTGCCGATGACAGACAGCTTCCCGCCCCGCACCACACCCGACGGCAGCGCGTTCAGTTTATAAACCTTGCCGTCGATCACCAGGGTATGGCCCGCGTTGTGCCCGCCCTGAAACCGCGCGATCACATCCGCACGTTCGCTGAGCCAGTCAACGATTTTGCCTTTTCCCTCATCGCCCCACTGGGCGCCGACAACGACAACATTGGCCATGGCGGGTCCTTTTCATCCGGGTTAAACCGGCGCCGGTATACCTGGCCCGCCGCCGGTGTGCCATGGACTTTTTGACCCGGTCCGCGGATATTTCCGCAGAGGCAAGAGAGGCAGCGTTAAGATATGGATTTGATGGGATTTCTGACCCGCTGGCTCTGCGCGCTCATCCTGCTGGCCGCGACTTTCAACCCGACGCAATACAATTATATCCGCTGGGTACAGGATTATGGCGGCCAGAATCTCTCGGTCGCGGTGCTGGCCGGTCTGCTGCTGACAGTGGGCTACATCATCTATCTGCGCGCCACGCTGCGTTCGATCGGTGGTCTTGGGATGACACTGGTTCTTGCTATCTTTGCGGCTTCCGTCTGGGTGCTACGCGATCTGGGATTGGTTGATCTGGATAAACCGGGGCTAAACGTCTGGCTGGGGCTTGCAGCACTGTCGCTGGTGCTGGGTATCGGCCTGAGCTGGAGCCACGTGCGCCGCGCGCTTTCCGGCCAGGCGGATATGGACGACGTGGACGAATGACGCAGACCGTGGCAGACTGTGCGGCATGACACGCAGAACCGACCGCCCCGAAGATTTCCAGAAGTTCTACTACGCCAAAGTGGGCCTGGGCGAAGGCTGCGGCTGCGCCGAGCGTGTCATCGACATGCATGAATTTGACCGCCAGGCAGGACGCCCGAAACTGCGCCTGCCGCTAATGCCAGCCCGTGGCAGTTTCAGGCGGTTTCTGCAAAAGGCCGGGCTGACCTCCCGCCCTGCGCGCCCGGACGATAGCCTCTGACAGCATACCGGAAACCCGGTTCAGCACGGAATGCATTGAAACCTGTGGGTTCAGGCAGCGCTCCGAAAACCAGGGGCTTCGCCTGATGCTTTAAAGCCGCACCGGCGCACCATGAGGCGTGCGCAGATAGGCGGCCTCCCAGGCGGCTTTCATCTTCTGCAGTTCCGCCGCACCGGCCATCCCGCGCTCCCCCAGAAAGGCTTCCAGCGTTTCCAGCCAGGCATCGAAATAATCCGCGCCACCGTCCAGTTCCCGCGACAGCCCGTGGCGTTTCAGCGTGGCGCCGAAGGCCGCCGCCCAGTCGGCCCAGGCAAAATGCCCCGCTTCATTCAGATGCACGGTCAGTGCAAAAATCTGCGCGTGCCAGGGTTCGGAAAAGACCGGCTCGGGGCGGGTCATGGCACAGCCGTCAGATAGCTCTGCCAGAGGTCCAGCACGACCTCATCGCGCGGATGCTCCGGATGCGCCCAGAGCTCGGATGCCGGAAAGGCCACCGCATAAAGCGGCTCTGCCGCGTCGCCCAGTCTGTGGGCAGAACTGTCCGGCAGGATATGCGTGCCGTGATACCGCACAATCCGGCCCCGCGCGCCGGCGGCATAGACCGGCAGGCGCGTGTGCCCGCCATCGACCAGCGTGTTGGCAGCGATACCGCGCGTCACAACTGCATCTCCGGGGCAAAAAACCGGCGCGATATCGCTGGGCCGGTCCGCCGGTCCACCGGCGGCCAGAACGCCGGGAACCGCATCCGCCTTCATCGCTTTGTGTGCAAGCGGGCTTTCTGTGGCAGCCCCCCCTGCCAGCTCTTCGGCGCTGACAACGCCGGTGTCGGCCAGGAGATCCGCAAGGCCCGCCATCCATTTCTCGTAATAGGAAAACCGCGCGTAATCCGTGGGCGCCAGACATTCGCGTGCATGGCGGGAGACATCGATGTTCCATTTGCCCAGCGCGCCACAGGCCAGCGTCACCGCCAGGGCGCGGGCGTGCCAGTCTTCGTGAAAAACCTCGCCTTCCGCTTCCGGGATCACCGGGCCGTCACCAAAACGGCCGCCCATATCATGCGGGCGGGTCACGGGGTCACCGCCAGACCGGTGCCGATCATGCTGTCCCGCGTCACCAGCGCCATCAGGTCGTCCTCGCTCATGCCATCGGTGCCGGTCGGGCGCTGCGGGATCACAAGGTACCTGACTTCCGCAGTAGAATCCCAGATGCGCACGGCGGTATCCTCGGGCAGCGTTACGCCAAATTCGGCCAGAACTTTACGCGGCTCGCGCACGGCGCGTGCTCGGTAGGCGTCAGATTTGTACCAGGTCGGCGGAATACCCAGCAGCGGCCACGGATAGCAGCTGCACAGCGTGCACACGACCATGTTGTGTGTCTCATCGGTGTTTTCCACCGCCACCATGTGTTCACCCTGCCGGCCATAGAAACCCATCTCCGCCACAACGGGCGTTGCATCCTCCAGCAGGGCCGCGCGGAAATCCGCGTCCGTCCAGGCACGCGCCACGACCCGGGCGCCATTTCGCGGGCCGATCCGGTTCTCATAGGTGTCGATGATTTCGTCCAGGGCCGCAGGATCAATCAGCCCTTTCTGCGTCAGAAGCGTCTCAAGCGCGCGCACGCGCAGCGCAGGATCAGAGGGCAGACGGTCGTGCGGGTGGTCATGGTGATCGTGGGGCATGGCGGCATCATTGCCCGGCCCTCTGCCCATGTCCAGCGCGGAACCCCCCACAGTTGCGTGATATTTTCTGCAACCTGAACGGGCACTTTTGTGGTATACTCAGATCAAGAAGTGAGTCTGCTGCGCCTCAGTTCCAGGATAACCCTCTTAGTTGCGCGCATGTGAGCACCGCTTCGCCAGACCGTCGCCTCCGTGCGGCGGTTTTCGGTGTCCGGGAAAGCGTCAGCGCAGGCCGATCCTCCCTTGCGGCGCGGGGCAAACTTGCCTAGATAGCGCGCAGGCTAATTCGAAATCTGCAGGTCTCAATGGAAAACGTCGTCCTGATCGTCCACCTTATTCTTGCGCTCGCGCTCATTGCGGTGGTGCTGCTGCAGCGCTCCGAAGGTGGTGGGCTCGGTATGGGCGGCGGTGGCGGCGGCGCCGTCTCCGGGCGGGCTGCGGCAACCGCGCTTGGCAAAGTGACCTGGGTGCTGGCCATCGCCTTTATCTGCACGTCGATCACGCTGACCATCTTCGCCGCTGAGAATGCGACCGGATCGTCGGTTGTTGACCGGCTTGGCGTGGCAGCGCCCCCCTCGGCGGACAACAGCGCGCCTGCAGCGCCCGAAGGCGATGATCTGCTGCCACCGGCGCCGGGTGACAACGCTCCGCTGGTTCCGACCCTCGATTAACCTGATTTAACTACACTTTGCGGCATGGCCGGAATTCGCAACATGATGTTGCGGTTCGCCTTGCCATTGCCGCGCGAATCCTGATACACTTAAGTCCCGTGGTGCTGTGAAGATTCATGGCTGATCCGGGCCTTTTCAGACAGGCCTCAACAGACGCACGGGAGCATCGTTACATGGCGCGTTACATCTTTATCACCGGCGGTGTGGTCTCCAGCCTTGGCAAGGGTCTGGCCTCCGCGGCACTCGGTGCGCTGCTCCAGGCCCGTGGCTTCTCGGTTCGTCTGCGCAAGCTCGATCCCTATCTGAACGTCGACCCCGGCACCATGTCACCCTTCGAGCACGGTGAGGTTTTCGTGACCGATGATGGTGCCGAAACCGACCTGGATCTCGGGCATTATGAACGGTTCACCGGCGTACCCGCGCGTATGACGGATTCGGTCTCCTCCGGCCGCATCTATTCCAACGTGCTCGAAAAAGAACGGCGCGGCGATTATCTGGGCAAAACGATCCAGGTCGTCCCGCACGTCACAAATGAGATCAAATCCTTTCTTGATGTGGGCGGTGACGAGGTCGATTTCATGCTCTGCGAGATCGGCGGCACCGTAGGCGACATCGAAGGCCTGCCCTTCTTTGAGGCCATTCGCCAGTACAGCCATGACAAACCGCGCGGCCAGTGCATCTTTATGCATCTGACGCTGCTGCCCTGGCTGGCGGCCTCGGGCGAGCTGAAAACCAAACCCACGCAGCACTCCGTCAAGGAACTGCAGTCGATCGGGATCGCGCCCGATATTCTGGTCTGCCGCTCGGAACAGCCGATCCCGGAAAAGGAACGCGAAAAAATCGCCCTCTTCTGCAATGTGCGCAAAGAGGCCGTTGTTGCCGCCTATGACCTCAAAACGATCTATGACGCGCCGCTGGCCTATCACGAACAGGGGCTCGACCAAGCGGTGCTGGACGCCTTTGATATCTCGCCCGCGCCAAAACCTGATATGACGGTCTGGCACGATGTCTCGGACCGGGTGCACAACCCCGAAGGCGAGGTGCGCGTGGCCATTGTCGGCAAATACACGCAGCTTGAAGACGCCTATAAATCCATCGCCGAGGCGCTGACCCACGGCGGCATGGCCAACCGCGTGAAGGTGCGGGTCGAATGGGTCGATGCGGAGATTTTCGACACCGCCGATGATGTGGCCCCGCACCTCGAAGGGTTCCACGCCATTCTCGTGCCGGGCGGGTTCGGCGAGCGCGGGACCGAAGGCAAGATCAAAGCCGCACAATATGCCCGTGAAAACAACGTCCCCTACCTGGGCATCTGCCTAGGCATGCAGATGGCCGTGATCGAGGCCGCGCGCAACGTGGCCGACATCAAATCCGCAGGCTCCGAGGAATTCGACCACGAAGCAGGTAAAAAGCGTTTTGAGCCGGTGGTTTATCACCTCAAGGAATGGGTCCAGGGCAACGCCAAGGTCAGCCGCAAGGTCGGTGACGACAAGGGCGGCACCATGCGTCTGGGCGCTTATGATGCGGTGCTCAGCGAAGGCTCGAAAGTTGCCGAAGTCTACGGCTCCACCACCATCGACGAGCGGCACCGCCACCGCTATGAGGTCGACATCAAATACCGCGACAAGCTCGAAGAGGCGGGCCTGGTGTTCTCCGGCATGTCACCCGATGGCAAACTGCCCGAGATCATTGAATGGCCGGATCACCCCTGGTTCATCGGCGTCCAGTTCCACCCGGAACTGAAATCCAAACCCTTTGATCCGCATCCGCTGTTCCGCGACTTTGTGCGCGCAGCCAAGGAAATATCACGTCTCGTGTGACCGTCCGCCCGCAAAAAGCGCCGCGTCAGTCGGCGCTTTCCACCGGGTTGTTCAGAAACTGCATCGGTTTTTCGCCCGGTTTCAGCAGCTGCTGCATCACCGCTTTTGCCAGAAAGCGCCCGGCGTCGCTGACGTCCTCGAACTCAACCATAATGTCCTGTCGGAACATCCTGAGGATCGGCACCACCTCTTTGGACAGCACGTCGATGTCCTGGCCCAGACGTCTGCCCTGCTCTTCAATGGCGACAATCGCGGCAATGGCGGTGCGCGATGACGTACAGATGATCGCATCCACCTCGGGCGACCGGGACAACCGCTGCCTGATCCAGTGGCGGATCTCATCAGAGGGCCGGTCGCTGTCCACGTTCTCAGCAATCCGGTAGCTGATATCCAGATCCCGGCCATGGTCGCGCAGCCCGCGTATCATGTCCTGGGCGTAGTTCTGGTTCGTGGGTGGCAGGATCGCATGCACGTTGCGCCGGTTGCGCGCTGCCAGCCGCTTCAGTGCCACCCCCATGAAAGCGTTGTTGTCATAGTCGTAATAGGCATGCCGGTCGCACCATTTTGTCCGGCCATGCGTGGCAAAGGGGAACCCCTGCTGCAGCAGATATTCCACACGTGGGTCCTCCGGTTCGGTCATGTTGAAAATCACCGCATCCGCGGAGCGTGTCTCGACGATATAGCGGATCGAGCGCAGCGAATCCTCATCCGGAAACCAGGGCAGCACATTCAGATGAAACCGGGTGCCACGGAGCTCCTGTGCGATGGAATTGGTCAGTTTCGACGTATTGTTGATCACATCAACTTCGGCCGGAACCACCAGCGTGATGACATTCGTGCGCCCCGTTCTGAGGCGGACACCGGCACGGTTCGGCACATAGCCGATGCCTGTCGCGATACGGCGCACCAGCTCTTTGGTCTCCTGCCCGATGTCAGGCGCGTCGCCCAGCGCGCGCGACACCGTGGCCACGGCCAAGCCACTGATACGTGATATGGTTTTAAGTGTCGGCCGCTCGCCCGGCTGCACAAGAGCCATCATCTCTTCGGCGCTCAACAGGCCAGCTTCACGTGTGCTGCGTTTCATCAGTTCCCCCCGCTGACCGGACTTTAGCCCGAAGCAATCCGCTCTGCACCCCGTGCAGGCACGAAACTTTCCGGTCGCGTTCCACAACTATAAAGGTCCCAAAAAAATGCTTGCAAGGATTTTCTATAACGATATAGATTTTTACTATAACGTTATAGCCTTGGGAGGATGGTCTATGAAACGGATATCGAAACTGCTTGCAGCGACGGCAATTGTCGCCGCATCCGGCGCATCAGCAACAGAGCTGGAAGTCATGCACTGGTGGACATCCGGCGGGGAAGCCGCCGCGGTGACAGAGATTGCCAATGCGTTCAACGCATCCGGCAACACATGGGTCGATGCGGCCATCGCCGGTGGCGACAATGCGCGCCCGGTCATGGTCAGCCGGATCGTCGGCGGCGACCCGATGGGCGCGTTTCAGTTCAACCATGGTCGTCAGGCCGAGGAGCTGATCGAGGCAGGCCTGCTGCGCGATATCACGGACATTGCCGAGGCCGAAGGCTGGACAGAGCTGGTGAACCCGCCGTCCCTGCTGGCGTCCTGCACCGTGGACGGCCGCATTTACTGCGCCCCTGTGAACATCCACTCCTGGCAGTGGCTGTGGGTCAGCCACAAAGCCTATGAGGACGCGGGCGTGCCCGTGCCGACCAACTGGACCGAATTTGTAGGCTCAGCAGATGCGCTCGAGGCGGCAGGCAAAATCCCGATGGCAATGGGGCAGCAGGGCTGGCAACAGGCCGGTGCCTTCAGCGTGCTGATTGCAAGCCTGCTGCCGAGCGAAATTTACACTAAAGTTTACGGCGACAAGGACACTGCCGTGGCCGGTGGCCCCGAAGTCGCCAGCGTGTTCAAAGCTGCCGATGATGCGCGCAGCATGGCCGCCAACTCCAACGTGCAGAACTGGAATGATGCCACTGCGATGGTGATCAAGGGCGATGCCGGTGGTCAGATCATGGGCGACTGGGCGCAGGGCGAAATGGCCGTAGCGCAGGTCACCGCAGGTGAGGATTACAGCTGTCTGCCCGGTCTGGGCATGAACCCGCGCCTGTCCACAGGCGGTGATGCCTTCTATTTCCCCGTGCTCTCGGACGAAGATCAGATCGCGGCTCAGACGGAACTGGCGCGGCTGATGCTCAGCCCGGAAACACAGGTGGCTTTCAACCTCAAAAAGGGCTCCCTGCCGGTACGCGGCGACGTGAATCTGGATGCGGCCAATGACTGCATGGCCAAAGGCCTCGACCTGCTGAAGGCCGGTGCGCTGCTGCCGGACGTCAACCAGCTGGTCACGCCCGATACAAACGAACAGCTCAAGACGCTCTTCACAGAGTTCTTTGCTGATGCGTCGATGACGCCCGAGGACGCTCAGGCCGAGTTTGTCAAAATCATCGACCGGGCCGACTGATCCTACCCCCGTCTGCGGGCGTGCCGGTGGGGCGTGTCCGCAGACAGTTTTACAGCCGATGGGAGAGGGCCGATGGCTTCACAGCGCCCGAACCGGCTGTTCCGCAATCTGAACGCAAAAATCGCCTCGATCCCGATGATCGTGACAGCCCTTTTTGTCTTCGTCGGCGGCACAGCCTGGACCATAGTCTACAGCTTCACCGGTTCCGGTCTGCTCCCGCGCCTCAAGTGGGTGGGCTTTGACCAGTACGAACGGCTGTGGAGCACCAAGAAATGGCTGGTCGCCATTGAAAACCTGGCCATTTACGGGGTCTGCATGCTGGTGCTGGTCTTTGTGATCGGCTTTGTGCTCGCCGCCCTGATCGACCAGAAAATCCGCTTTGAGAATACAATCCGCACCGTCATCCTCTACCCCTATGCGCTCAGCTTTGTGGTCACGGGGCTGGTCTGGCAATGGATCCTGAACCCCGAGTTCGGCGTCGAGAGCATCGTGCGCGGCATGGGCTGGGAAAGCTTTAACTTCGATCCGCTCTACAACGCCCAGATTGCCATCTTTGGGGTACTGATCGCGGGGCTGTGGCAGGGCAGCGGCCTGGTGATGGTCCTGATGCTGGCAGGCCTGCGCGGTATCGACCAGGAGGTCTGGAAAGCCGCGCGCGTGGACGGCATTCCCTCCTGGAAAACCTATATCTTTGTGGTCATCCCGATGATGCGCCCGGTGTTTGTGACAACGCTCGTGCTGACCGTGACCGGCATCGTCAAACTCTACGACCTGATCGTCGCACAGACCAGCGGCGGGCCCGGCATCGCCACAGAGGTGCCCGCCAAATACGTCTACGACATGATGTTCGGCGCCAACAATCTCGGCCAGGGCTTTGCCGCGTCCACGATGATGCTCGTGACCGTGGCGCTGGTGGTCATCCCCTGGGCCATCCTCGAATTCGGCGGAGGCAGGAAACATGGCTGATCTCTCCAGACCCGTGCTCGAAGGTCCGCAGGGCCCGAAACCCACCCGCGCCCTGTCGCGCCGCAACATTTTTCTGTATGGCACGCTCTTTGTGGTGGCCGCCTATTATGCGCTGCCGCTCTACATCATGATCGTCACCTCGCTGAAAGGCATGCCCGAAATCCGCGTCGGCAATATCTTTGCCCCGCCGCTCGAAGTGACCTTCGAACCCTGGGTCAAAGCCTGGTCCGAGGCCTGCACCGGCCTGAGCTGCGAGGGTCTGAGCGCCGGCTTCTGGAACTCCGTGAAAATCACCATTCCCTCGGTGCTGCTGTCGATTATCATTGCCTCGGTCAACGGCTACGCGCTGGCGAACTGGCGGTTCAGGGGGGCCAATGCCTTCTTCACCGTGCTGATTTTCGGGGCCTTTATCCCCTATCAGATCATGCTCTACCCCATCGTGATCATGCTGCGCGAGGTTGGGCTTTACGGATCACTCACGGGCCTCGTGATCGTGCACACCATCTTTGGCATGCCCATTCTGACGCTGCTCTTCCGGAACTATTTCACCTCGCTGCCCGAAGAACTCTTCAAAGCCGCCCGCGTGGATGGCGCCGGGTTCTGGGGTATCTACTTCCGCATCATGCTGCCCATGTCGGTGCCGATCTTCACCGTGGCGGTCATCCTGCAGATCACCGGTATCTGGAACGATTTCCTGTTCGGCGTGGTCTACACCGGCCCGGATGCCTATCCGATGACCGTGCAGCTCAATAACATCGTCAACTCAAGCCAGGGCGTGAAGGAATACAACGTCAATATGGCCGCGACCATCATCACCGGTCTCGTGCCGCTGACCATCTACTTCGTCTCCGGAAAACTCTTCGTCCGCGGCATCGCTGCTGGCGCTGTCAAAGGGTAACGCCACATGACCAACTCAGTGGAAATCAAAAACCTCGATCTGGCCTTCGGCGCTGTCAAAGTGCTGCAGGACCTGAACCTGGAAATCAGCAAGGGCGAGTTCCTGGTGCTTCTGGGCTCGTCAGGCTGCGGGAAATCAACACTACTAAACTGCATCGCCGGTCTGCTGGATGTGACCGCCGGACAGCTCTTTATCAACGGCCAGAACGTAACATGGGCGGAGCCCTCTGAACGGGGCATAGGCATGGTTTTCCAGTCCTACGCGCTTTACCCGCAGATGACGGTCGAAGGAAATCTGACCTTTGGTCTGAAGAACGCAAAACTGCCCAAAGACGAGATCAGAAAGCGGGTCAAAAGGGCCTCGGAAATCCTCCAGATCGAGCCGCTGCTCAAACGCAAACCGGCAGCCCTGTCAGGTGGCCAGCGCCAGCGGGTCGCCATCGGCCGCGCGCTGGTGCGCGATGTGGATGTCTTTCTTTTTGATGAGCCGCTGTCGAACCTGGATGCCAAGCTGCGCGCGGATCTGCGCGTCGAGATCAAGCGGCTGCACCAGAATCTCGGCAACACAATGATCTACGTCACCCATGACCAGATCGAGGCGATGACACTGGCCGACCGGATCGCAATCATGCGCGACGGGCAGATCATGCAACTGGCCTCGCCCGAGGAAATCTACTGCCGGCCCGTGAACCGTTATGTGGCGGGTTTTATCGGGTCGCCGTCGATGAATTTCCTCGAAGGCACAATCCGGGGCAGTCATTTTGAGGTGGGCGGGTTGTCCGTGCCGCTGTCCGCGTATGAATTCTCCGGGCCAGTGACCGACGGCCCCGCCACACTTGGCATCCGGCCCGAGCACATTGTGACCGGCGAGCTGGTGGGCAATACGCCCTGGCAGACCCAGGTGACCGTCAGCCTGATTGAGCCCACCGGGTCCGACACGCTGGTCGACTGCGACGTTGCGGGTCACCCCTTCCGTGTCCGCATGGAAGGTCAGGCCCGGGTCAGCATGGGCGAAACCATCACGATCGGCGTTGATCCGTCACGGGCCTCGCTTTTTGACACCAAAACCGAACTGAGGCTCTGACACGTCAGCAGCCTTTCACCCAACCGGCCCCGCGCCGGCACCATTCAGGAGGACAGCACATGGCTGCCATTTCTTATCAGCTCTACTCCTCGCGCAACTGGGATGTGGCGGAAACCTTCGCCATGCTCGCAGATCTGGGCGTCAAAGAGGTTGAGGGCTTCGGCCCCTACTTTGAGGATCCGGCCCGGACCCGTGCTTTGCTGGATGCACACGGCATGACCATGCCAACCGCGCATTTCGCACTCGACCTGGTAGAGGCTGACCCGGAAAAGGTGATCAGCATCGCGCAGACCATCGGCATCGAAACGGTGATCATCCCCTATCTGGCCGCTGAAAACCGCCCCGACACCGTTGATGGCTGGAAAGCATTCGGCGCACGTGTTGCGGCGGCCGGCAAACCGGTGCGCGCGGCAGGCCTCGGCTTTGCCTGGCACAACCATGACTTTGAAATGGTCCCCGTCGACGGCCACATGCCCCTTGATCTGATTGCGGCGGCCTCCGACGACATCCAGATCGAGCTGGATCTCGCCTGGGTACATGTCGCGGGCGAAGACCCGGTGGCCTGGGTGCGTCGCTTCGCCGGACGCCTGGCTGCCGTTCACGTCAAGGACGTGGCGCAGAGCGGCGAAAACACGGACGAGGACGGCTGGGCCGATGTCGGTTTCGGCATCATGGACTGGCCCGCGATCAAGGCGGAAATGGATGCGGCGGGCGTGTCACGTTACGTGATCGAGCACGACAATCCGAACGACCACAAACGTATGGCGTCGCGGTCTCTCGCGAGCGTTCAGGCATTCTGAGGGAAATATCATGCAGGAATTCGGTGTGGGTATTATCGGCTGCGGCATTATCTCGGCCGCCTACCTGAGGCTCGCGGGGCAGTTCAGGCATCTGGACATCCGGGCGGTTGCGGATCTTAACCCGGACGCCGCAGAGGCCCGTGCGCAGGAATTCGGCGTCCGCGCCGAAACAGTCGAGGGCCTTCTGGCCGCAGAGGACATCGACCTCATCATCAACCTGACCGTGCCGAACGCCCATTTCGCCGTGACAAAGCAGATCCTGGAGCACGGCAAACACGCCTATTCGGAAAAACCCTTCGTGCTGACGCTCGAAGAGGGTGAAACGCTTCGGCAACTCGCCGCTGAAAAAGGCCTGCGGGTGGGCTCTGCGCCGGACACCTTTCTGGGCGGCGCGCATCAGACCGCGCGGGCAGCGCTCGACGCCGGACAGGTGGGTCAGGTTGTCGGCGGCACCTGTCATGTGATGTCCCACGGCATGGAGGCCTGGCACCCGAACCCGGATTTCTTCTTTCAGCCCGGCGGCGGGCCGATCCTCGATCTGGGCCCCTACTACATCTCAAACCTGGTGCAGCTGGCAGGCCCGGTCAGCGCCGTGACCGCCATGGCCTCCACCAGCTTTGCCACCCGCGTCATCGGCAACGGCCCGCGCGAGGGCGTGGAAATCCCCGTCGACACGCCCACCAACATCCACGCCGTGCTGGAGTTTCAGAACGGGGCTGTGATCACCTTTGGTGCAAGCTGGGATGTCTGGGCACACCGCCATGAGAACATGGAACTTTACGGCACCACGGGCTCGCTTTATGTGCCCGACCCGAACTTCTTTGGCGGCAATGTCCTGATCACCGGCCAGGGGGCTGATACCGAAACGCTGGACCACGACGACCACCCTTTCTCTGTTCCCAATGAGACCCATGGCGGCAACATTCCGCGCGCCAATTACCGCTGTGCCGGGCTGGCGGACATGGCCGCTGCCATTCATGAGGACAGACCGCACCGCTGCAGCCTTGAGCTTGCGACCCATGTGGTCGAGGTCATGAACAAAATCCTGCAGTCCGCTCAGACGCGCAGCTGCCTCGAAATGACCACAACCTGCGAAAGGCCGGCGCCCCTGTCAGCGGAGGACGCCCGGGCGCTGCTGCGCTGACAGCGCCGCAGCGCCCGGCGCCAAACCGGCTTGCCCGCAGGGGCGTGGCGGCCCTATGCTTCCCCGCACCGGGGGTGCCGGTCTGAAGGACATCGTTGAAACCGCAGATACCACAGAAAACCGTCGAGAAATGGCAGCGCATCGTTGACCTGATTGCGCGGGTGGCTGAGGTGCCCGCCAGTCTCGTGATGCGCACCGATGCGCCGCATCATTCGGTATTCGTCACCAGCCAGAGCGAAAACAACCCCTACCAGGTCGGCTGCCGTTTCACCCTGAACGAAAAACTCTACTGCTACGGCGTGCTGCAGAACGACGGGGAACTCTTTGTCGAGGACGCCACCTGTGATCCGGACTGGGCGGATAACGACGACATGGAACACGGGATGTCCTTTTACATCGGCTACCCGCTGAAATGGCCCGATGGCGCGGTCTTCGGAACAATCTGCGTGCTTGATTCACGGTGCAACCGGCGGGCCACTCTGTTCCGCGAGGGCCTGAAGGAATTCGCAGGCGTGATCGAATCCGATCTGGAACTCTTTACCGAAATCTCCCGGCGCACGGCACTGGAGGCGGAGCTGCAGACCACGCTGGACGAGCTGGAACAACGGGTCACGCGCCGCACCGCTGATCTCGAAGAGGCCAACACCGCCCTGCGCGTACTGCTGGGCAGCCTGGAAAAGGCCCGCGAGGAATACGACCTGAAACTGCTGCGCCAGATCAAGGGCCTGGTGCTGCCGCATATGTCCCGCCTGCGCATCCGGCTGGGCGATGACCCGGTGGGCACCGCCAGTCTCGACATGATCGAAGAGCAGCTCAACGCCATCACCACCAGCGTCAGTGGCCAGCTGATGACAACCATGGAAAAACTGACGCCCGCTGAACGCGAAGTAGCCCAGATGATCATGCGCGGGCATTCCACCAAAGACATTGCGCGCACGCTCTCACGCGGCCACAGCACGGTGGAATTTCACCGCAATAACATCCGCGCGAAACTGGGGCTGCGCAACAGCGGCCGGAACCTGCGCAGCCTTCTGCTGTCCATGCGCTGACCCCGTGACAAAGCCCGGGACAAAACAATGGGAAGGACCCCATGTTTTCCCCCGGTTTTTCTAATGCCACACCTTCAACCAGGCGTTGTTAACATCCCCATATCTGACACTTCGGTCAGATCCACGACCTACAGGGATGAAAAACATGGACAAAGAAGACCTCAATCTGACGCCCACACTGATCAACGGAACAACCGATGACCTTGCCCCCGGCCTCTCGCGCCGTTCCTTTTTCATGGCCGCCGGTGCCGCAGGCGTAGGTGGTGCCGCAAGCCTGCTCAGCACCACAAGCGCCAAGGCACAGTCGACCGACTGGACCCAGCCCGGCAACAACAACGGCGTGATCGAACTGCAGAAAACCACCGGTTCATCCGTAGCCGGTGCCGTGGGCATCGATTTCTACGGCCATTGTGCGATCAAAATCACCTCACCCGGTGGTGCGACGCTGATGTTTGACCCCTGGCGGGATGATCCCTCGGGCGCATGGGGGCTCTGGTTCAAAAATGAATTCCCGGAAACGCCGGTGGACATCTGCCTGTCCACGCATACCCATTTTGACCACGACGCGATCCACCGCCCAATATCGACCATGGTCCTCGACCGCATGGTTGGCAATTTTGAGTTTGCGGATATCAAAATCACCGGCTTTGCCGACAAACACGTTTGCCGTGCGCCGGGCTGGTACAACTGGACGAATGCGCTCGATGAATTCGGCGTCAACGCCTGCCCCCCCGATAACGTCAGCCACATGGACATGGTCGTCTACCTCGTGGAGACCGGCGGCATCCGTACGCTGATCTGGGGCGACAACCGGCACAATCCACCGCAGGAGTTCTGGGATGCCATCGGTCAGGTGGATGTTCTGACCCTGCCCGTGGACGGCTCGCAGCACATTCTGGACTACAAGCAGGGCAATGACATTGTCTCGCGGCTCAAGCCAAAGGTGATCATCCCGACGCATTACCTCAGCGAGACCACCAGCTACACGCTTACCACGCTGCAGAATGCCGACGAATGGGTCACCGCCCAGCAAAGCTACCGCATGCTCGACAGCGCCAGCCTGTCGCTGGAGGCTGGTGAAATCGCCGGGATGGACCGCGAATTCCTCTACTTCGGCAACCACGCTCAGACCGCCTGACCAAAGGCGGCCTCTCCCCGGCCCGGCGGCGTGCAGACGCGCCGCCGGGCGTTTACAATCAGGCAACTTTTACAGACCGCGCGCTCTGTTACCCGCCCGGGTCCCGCGCACACCGACCAGAACACCGACGTAATACCGACGTTTTACCGACGTGATACCGACGCCGGTTTCCCCCGTCTTTTCAGGATCTTCGGGCCTCCTGCCCGTCCCGGGGCCCCATTGGCCCGTGGGGTGTTGCGCGCGCGCTCCATTAAGGGCATGTCAGGGGGATGCTCAGCTACCAGCATATGTATCACGCGGGCAATCTCGCGGACGTGCACAAGCACGGGCTTCTGGCCTGGATTCTGGCCTATCTGACGGCCAAGGATAAGCCTCTCAGCTACATTGAGACCCACGCCGGACGCGCGCTCTATGACCTGAGCAGCGAGGCCGCAACCCGCACCGGTGAGGCCGAGCGTGGCATCACCCGTGCCGCCGGGTTCTTTGCAGATGACCACCCATACAGCACCGCACTGACCCGCATCCGTGCAGCCAACGGCCCGGACAGCTATCCCGGTTCGCCGCTCATTGCCTGCACCATGCTGCGCGCGCAGGACCGGCTGCATCTGGCCGAACTGCATCCCGCAGAGCATGAGGCGCTGCGCCTGTCCCTGCGGGGATACAAGGCCAAATGTCATCACCAGGACGGGTTTGATCTGGCGCACTCCCTGCTGCCGCCCACCCCGCGCCGCGGGTTGCTGCTGATTGATCCAAGCTACGAGATCAAAAACGATTTCAACGACATACCCCGCCATATCGCACGCTGGCACAAAGCCTGGAATGTGGGCGTGATCTGTCTGTGGTACCCTGTTCTGACCTCAGGCGCTGAGCGTGCCATGGTGCGCCGCCTGCGCGCCGATCACCCGGACGCCCTCAGCCACGAGGTCCGCTTTACGCCGGCACGGCCCGGACACGGGATGGTCGGATCAGGGCTTTTCGTGATCAACCCACCTTGGGGTCTGCACGATGAAGCGGCACGGCTGGCATCACATTTTGCCGATCTGGCGGGCTGACACGCAAAAACCGTTGACCCGTTTCCATGTCATGGCAGGATATGCCCATGCGGTATGCCCTTACCCTGTTGATGTTTCTGGCCGCACCGGCTGCGCTGGCCTGCGAGGACCCGGTGTGTCTGGTTGATCCGGACAGCCTGGCGCTCACCCGCGTGATCACCTTCGAAGACACTCAAAGCAGTAACGGCCCCGGCTGGCAGGTATCAGACCTGCTCGTGCTGCCCGGCGCTGTGTTCGGTGAACGGTTTGCGGGACAACTCGTCAGTGCCGAAGGCGATCATGATGTGGTCTCCGGCGAGGTCCTTTCGCCCCTCACAGTGGTCGCCGGCGCCCCCGGCCAGAACCTGTCAGTCGTTTTTATGCAGGGAAACAATGTACTTAACGGCTATGGCGCTGCGGGGTTTCCAAAGCGTCATGCCCAGGGCGAAGGAGCGATGGCCTTCCTCTTTGACGAGGATCAGTCCGCCATTGCCTTTCAGCTGCGCGGCGGCGAAGCGGGCAAGGCACAGGTCAGCTTCCTCAACCGCAACGGGTCCGTGATCCACGTACTCAACCTGCCGCCCGCGGGTGAACATGCCTTTGGATTTGCCCGTCGCGATGCCACCGGTGATATCGCCGGTGTGCTGATCACCAACACCGACCCCCAGGGCCTCGCCATCGATAACATCCGCTTCGGGCGCGCGCCCGACCTGAGCTAGAAAGACCGCAATGTTCGAACGATTGTTCCCCCGCCAGAAACGCGCCCAGGACCCGCTGCCGCAGCCGGATGCGCAGCTCGCACTCGGCGCGCTGCTGGTGCGCGTCGCAATGGCCGATCACAATTACCAGGCGTCAGAAGTCGGTCAGATTGACCGTATTCTGTCCGCCACTTTCGGCCTGAAACCGCTTGAGGCTGCCAAACTGCGCGCAACCTGCGAAGCCCTGGAACGCCACGCCCCCGGAACGCCCGAGTTTGCGGAAATCCTACGCAATGAGGTCGATTACGCCGACCGCAAGGCGCTTGCGGATGCCATGTGGTCGGTGGCGCTGGCAGACGGTGAACGTGATGACAGCGAGGAATCACAGCTGACGGAAATCGAAACAGCACTCGGTCTGACGGATGCTGATATCGCTGCCGCACGGGAAAACGCCCTGCGCGGAAACTGACGCTGGCAGAGGCCACACAAAGAGATTATATCGCGGATATGTTTGGAGAATTGCTCAGACGGCTGACACAGCCCGAACCCGAAGCCCTGCCCGACGAGGACGCGCGTCTGGCACTCACCGCGCTGCTTGTGCGGGTTGCCCGTGCGGACAATCATTACAGCGACGGCGAGAAAAAGCGCATCGATGCGATCAACGCACGCCGGTACAACCTCGGCCCGGGTGCCACTGATGCCCTGCGCCGTGAAGCAGAAAACCTTGAGGCCGAAGCGCCCGACACCGTACGGTTCACCCGTGCGATCAAGGATGCGGTGCCCTACGAGGAACGCCTGGCCGTGCTTGAGGCGCTGTGGGACGTGGTTCTGGCCGATGGCGAGCGCGCGCAGGAAGAAGATGCACTGGTGCGCATGGTCAGCAGCTTCCTCGGCATCAGCGACCGTGATTCGGCTCTGGCCCGCCAGGCGGTCGACGCCCGGCGATGACAGCCAGTCTGCCTATGTATGACACGGCAGCGACCGCCGCTGCCAATGATCGCTTCTGGGCGCTGATACGGGCCGAATACGGTGAGGGTCCTGAAGAGCTCGACCGTGCAACTGATCCACATGAAACCTGGGCAGATCCGGGCCTCGTTCTGTCCCAGACCTGCGGCCTGCCCTTCCGCAGCGGACTGTACGACCACGTGACCCTCGTAGGCACACCCGACTATGGCGTTCCGGGATGCCCTGCGGGGTACTATTGTTCCGTGTTGGCCGTGCGGATCAGTGACAAGCGCAAAGACCTGCGCGACTTTTCCGAAAGCACACTGGCCCGCAATGACATCCGGTCCCAGTCCGGCTGGGCCGCTGTGGAAGCTCATCTGTCTGAAAACAATATCGGATTCAGTTTCGCCGGCAGAACCGTCGACACCGGTTCGCATGCAGCCTCACTCGCAGCGGTGGCGCGCGGTGATGCCGAAATCGCCGCTGTTGATGCGGTCACCTGGTCGCTGCTGGTGCGCGACACGCAAGCGGTCGATGACCTTCGCATCATCGCTGTGACACGTCCGACGCCGGGCCTGCCGCTCATTTCAGCGGCAGGGCGTGATGCAGGAAAACTGCTCGCCGCCTGCCGGACTGCGCTGTCCCGGCTCACGGATGCAGAGCGTGAGTGCCTGATGATCCGCGATATCGTGCAGATACCCGCGGCGGATTATCTCGCAGAACCGCTGCCGCCTCAGGACTGATCACCGGCACAGATTTCGGCACCGGCAACGCAGCAGATGTGCTTTCCGCGTTGCAAACAGCGGCGTTTTGGCCCCTTATACCGCACTGAAACAATCCAGAGACCTGTTCCGTTGACGACGCAAGCCCCGGTTATTGAAATCAGAAACCTGCACAAAGCCTATGGCGCGCTGGAGGTTCTGAAAGGCGTCGATATCACGGCCCCGAAGGGACATGTCATCTCGCTGATCGGGTCGTCAGGATCGGGCAAATCCACGCTTTTGCGTTGCTGCAACCTGCTGGAGGACAGCCAGCAGGGCGAGATCCTGTTCAAAGGCGAACCCGTGAGCTGGAAGGGAGAGGGTCATAACCGCCGCCCCGCGGATGCAGGCCAGGTGCTGCGCATCCGAACGAACCTCAGCATGGTGTTCCAGCAGTTCAACCTCTGGGCTCATATGACCATCCTGCAGAACGTCATGGAAGCACCGGTTACCGTGCTGAAACGCGACCGCGCTGAAGTCGAAAAGGCTGCGCGCGGATATCTCGACAAGGTCGGGATCGGCGACAAATGTGACGTCTATCCCGCGCAGCTTTCGGGCGGCCAGCAACAGCGCGCCGCCATTGCACGCGGCCTGTGCATGGAACCCGAAGCGCTGCTTTTTGACGAGCCTACCTCAGCGCTCGACCCGGAACTGGAACAGGAAGTTGTGCGTGTGATCAAAGACCTGGCCGCCGAAGGCCGCACCATGATCATCGTGACCCACGACATGAAACTGGCCGCCGATGTGTCCGACCACGTGGTCTTTCTGCATCAGGGCCTGATCGAAGAACAGGGCCCGCCCAAACAGCTGTTCGGCGCGCCCTCCTCAGAACGTCTGCGGGGTTTCCTCTCGGCAACCCAGGCAGCGTAACCCCATCAAAAAAAAGAAACGGGAGTATCACCAAATGAAATCACTTATCCTGACGACCGCCGCTGTTGCGCTGACCGCCGGTATGGCGCTGGCAGACGGCCACGCGAAAACTGTTCGTATGGGCACGGAGGGCGCCTACCCTCCCTACAACTTTATCAATGACGCCGGTGAGGTTGACGGGTTTGAGCGCGAGCTGGGCGACGAGCTCTGCGCCCGCGCGGAACTGACATGCGAGTGGGTCACCAACGAATGGGACAGCATCATCCCCAACCTCGTGTCCGGCAACTACGACACCATCATCGCGGGCATGTCGATCACCGACGAGCGTGACGAAGTCATTGATTTCACACAGAACTACACACTGCCTGATCCTTCCGCCTATCTGGCGCTCTCTGCGGACGCAGATATTTCCGGGGGCGTGATCGCGGCTCAGACCAACACCATCCAGGCAGCTTTCATCGCTGACAGCGGTGCGACACTGGTCGAGTTTGCAACGCCTGAAGAAACCATCGCAGCTGTGAAAAACGGCGAAGCGGATGCGGTTCTGGCGGACAAAGCGTTCCTCGCGCCCATCGAAGCGGATGACGCGGATCTGGTGTTCCTGGAGCAGGAAGAGCTGATCGGTGGCGGCGTCGGCATGGGTCTGCGCGAAAGCGACGGCGAGCTGCGCGGCAAATTTGATGCGGCCATTCAGTCCATGAAGGACGATGGTTCGCTCAACGCACTGCTCACCAAATGGGAAATCGGCGGCGCATTCTGATCCGCTGACTGCAGGGGCGCCTCCGGGCCGCCCCTGCTTCTCTTTCCGGGACAGTCCACCCTGCGAGGCCCGAGATTTTCAGTTTCTGCACAGATCCCAGCGTGTTGTCGGACTGGTCATGGATGGCCTGCTATCTGACGACCGGAAAACACATGTCGATCTACTGGTCGGTGCTGACCGTGCTGTTGCTGCTCGGAATCACTGCGCCTGTCTCACTGGCATTTGGCTTTGGCGGTGCCACGGCGGCCCGCTCGACCCTGGCCCCTCTGCGGTGGTTCGGAAAATCCTATATTGCCATTGTGCGCGGCGTGCCTGACATCGCATTCTTTCTGTTTTTCGTGATCGCGCTGGATCAGGGGATCGAGTACCTGCGCCACAAGGCGCTTTGCCGCGACTGGTCCGAACCGATCCGTCAGGGCAATGATTTTGTCGTCTGTCAGGCCGCCAAGATGCCGCTGGGGGACGCCCCGCAATGGGTGCATGAAACCTATGGGTTTGCGCTGGCCGTTCTGACTTTTGCCATCGTTTTTGGTGCTTTTGCCGCCAATGTGCTTTTCGGTGCGATGCGGGCCGTGCCGCGCGCGCAGCTGGAAACCGCCGAAGCCTACGGCATGACCCCGCGCCAGACCTTCTGGCGTGTGCTGGTCCCGCAGATGTGGGTCTATGCCCTGCCCGGGCTCAGCAACCTCTGGATGGTGCTGATCAAGGCCACGCCGCTACTGTTTCTGCTGGGCGTGGAAGACATCGTCTACTGGGCCCGTGAACTGGGTGGCACCAAGACATCGCGGTTCACGGACTATCCGCATGGTGACTGGCGCATGTGGTACTTCCTTGCGCTGCTGGTGTTCTACCTGATCTTCACGCGCATCTCCGAGATCGCCCTGGATCGTCTGATGAAACGGCTCACCCACGGCCAGGCCACCGCAGCGGGCGAAGCACAGCGAAAGGCCGCCGCATGAGTTGCTGGGAAACGATCCAGGCCTATGCGTTGCGGTCTGTTGGTATTGGCGAACGGCTGCTGCCGCGCGAGGATTTCACGCTGTGCCAGCAGTTCACGCTGATCGGCTCCGGCATGATCTGGAACATCTATTTTGGGATCATCGCCCTGACATTCGGGTTTTTCCTGGCAACAGCACTGGCTCTGGGTAAGGCATCCCCGAACAGGATGCTGCGCAAGCCGGCGGAATGGTTCATCTTTATCTTTCGTGGCTCGCCACTCTTTATCCAGTTCTTCTTTGGCTACTTTCTGTTCCTCAGCCTCAAGGGCGTGCACCCGTTCTTTGACCCTTTCACAGCGGCCTGGCTGGGCGCACTGATCGTTCTGTTTCTCAACACGGCCGCATATTCAGGCGAGATTTTTTACGGCGCTCTGCTGTCTATCCCCAAAGGCGATACAGAAGCGGCAGACGCCTATGGCATGACCGGGTGGCCACGGTTCCGGCGCGTCGTATGGCCAACGATGCTGCGGCTCGCCTGGCCTGCTTATACGAACGAGGCAATCTTTCTGTTCCACGCCACAGCCCTCGTGTTTTTCTCGGGCTTTCCCGCATGGCAGCAGCGCGGGGACGCGCTCTATTACGCGAACTACTTCGCTGATAAAACTTTCAATCCGTTCATCCCCTACCCGATCCTGGCGATGTATTTCATCATCCTGACGCTGATTGTTGTGGGCCTCTTTGGCGTTGTGAACGCGCGGCTCAACCGGCATCTGCCTCAGAACGCACAGAAAAAACTGCGCATCCGGCCCAATCTGATCCGCTGATCCCGCTGGTTTGTTCAGCACTTTCAGCGTGCACCGGATAATTTGATCAAATTTTGCTGGCAGTCCTGACAGGAAACGGGCATCAAGGGCGCAGCCCGCGTCGCGTGGCTGAAAACCTGGTGAATTATGAAAGACTGGCTTCGCAATAACCCCCATTTCCGCACGATCCGCGTTGCGGCCTCTGACCTTAACGGCCAGGCGCGGGGCAAACGTATACCGACACGGTTTGCCGACAAAGTATTCGAGGATGGCACGCGCTTTCCGATGTCCGCCCTCAACCTCGACATCTGGGGAGAGGATATCGACGACAGTCCGCTGGTCTATGAAACAGGCGACAGGGATGGTGTTCTGAAGCCAACCGCACGTGGTTTTCTGCCGATGCCCTGGCTGGAAACACCGTCCGCTCTGTTGCCGATCTGGATGTTCCACGAAGATGGCCGCCCGTTCGACGGCGACCCCCGGCACGCGCTGGCCCGTGTTCTCAAACGCTACAGTGACCGTGGTCTGACCCCCATCTGCGCGGTAGAGCTGGAGTTTTTTCTGATCGACGATTCAGGCCGCAACCTGCAGGTGCCCCCTTCGCCCCGCTCCGGCAAGCGGCGCGTCGCGGGTGAAATCCTGAGCCTGCGGGCTCTGGATCAGTTCGACAGGTTTTTCACCGACCTCTACGACGCCTGCGAAGAGATGGATATCCCGGCCGACACTGCCATCTCGGAATCCGGGCTGGGGCAGTTTGAGATTAATCTGATGCACTGCGATGACGCGCTGCGCACCGCAGATGACGCCTGGCTGTTCAAGATGCTGGTCAAGGGCATGGCCCGCAAGCATGGGTTTGCGGCCAGCTTTATGGCCAAACCCTATGAGGACTATGCCGGATCGGGGCTGCATGTGCACTTTTCGGTCCTGGACGCCGATGGCAAAAATATCTTCGACAACGGGGCGGAAACCGGTACGGACGTGCTGCGCCATGCAGTTGCCGGTTGCCTGTCAGCAATGCCGGGTTCGGCGCTGATCTTTGCCCCGCATGCCAACAGCTTTGACCGCATTGTGCCGGGCAGTCATGCGCCCACGGGTATAAGCTGGGCTTATGAAAACCGCACATCCGCCATCCGCATCCCCTCCGGCAGCCCAAAAGCCCGGCGGATCGAACACCGGGTCGCGGGAGGTGATGTGAACCCCTATCTGATGCTCGCCGCCGTTCTGGGCGCCGCCATCAATGGTATCGAAGATGCCGAGGAGCCACCCGCGCCGATCACTGGCAACGCCTATGACGCCGATCTGCCGCAGATCCCCGGGACCTGGAAAGACGCCATCGACGCCTTTGAAAACAGCCCCGGGATCGCCCGCATTTTTGCCCCCGAGCTGATCAGAAACCTTGTGCTGACGAAACGCCAGGAACTGCATTATATGCAGGACCTGACACCGGCCGAGCAGGTGAACATCTATCTCGACACGGTCTGAGAAGAGGTAAGGTATGAAAATTGGTATCCTGATGACGGGGCACCCGCCCGACAGTCTGGCCGGCAACGGCCGGTATGACGCCTATTTCGAGCGCCTGCTGGAAGGCAACGGGTTCGAATTCGAGGGCTGGGCCGTGGTGGATGGTGAGTTCCCGCCAGGCGTAGAGGCAGCGGACGGATGGCTGATCACCGGGTCACGCCACGGGGCCTATGAAAAACACGACTGGATCCCGCCGCTTGAGGATTTCATCCGCCGTGCTTTTGAAGTTGGGGTTCCCATGATCGGCGTCTGTTTCGGCCATCAGATCATCGCGCAGGCCCTGGGAGGCCAGGTGGAGAAGTTCGCAGGCGGCTGGTCTGTCGGGCGCACGGAATACGACATGGGCGGGCGGAAGGTAGCAATCAATGCCTGGCACCAGGATCAGGTCACGCAACGGCCCGGCAGCGCAGAGGTTTTCGCCAGCACCGATTTCTGTGAGAACGCAGGACTGGTTTATGGCGACCGGATCTGGACGATCCAGCCGCATCCTGAATACGATTCAGACTTTATCGACGGTCTGATCAGCTCACGCGGACGCGGTGTGGTGCCTGATCCTCTGCTGGAGGCAGCCCGCGACAGGCTGGATGCGCCAACCGACCGAATGGAAGTGGCCCGGACGATGGCCGAATTTTTCATGAAAGAGAGGGCCTGATGGCCGACTGGACAGAGAAACTCCCGCAGGCGGCACAGGACTACCTGTCAGGTCGCCGTCTGGATGAGGTGGAATGCATCATCTCGGATCTGCCGGGGATTGCGCGGGGCAAAGCTGTGCCCGCCTCCAAGTTCGCGCGGCAGGACTATTTTTATCTGCCCGACAGCATCTTTTATCAGACCATCACTGGCGACTGGGGAGAGGCCGCAGGCGAGGACGGGTTCATCGAAAAGGACATGCTTCTCAAACCGGACATGGACACTGCATCTGCCGCGCCCTGGACCGGGGACTGGACACTGCAGGTCATCCACGACGCCTACGACCGCGACGGCAATGCAGTGCCCTTCAGCCCGCGCAATGTGCTGAAACGGGTGTGCCAGCTTTACCGCGACAAAGGCTGGGAGCCGGTCGTGGCCCCCGAGATGGAGTTCTTTCTCGTTGCGCGCAATCTGGACCCGGCGCATGACATCAAACCGATGCTCGGGCGCTCTGGCCGGCCCGCGGCGGCGCGCCAGGCCTATTCGATGACCGCGGTGGACGAATTCGGGCCGGTGATCGACGATATTTATGATTTTGCCGAAGCCCAGGGATTTGAGATCGACGGGATCACGCAGGAAGGTGGCGCGGGACAGCTCGAGATTAATCTGCGGCACGGAGACCCGATCAAACTTGCGGACGAAGTATTCTATTTCAAACGCCTTATCCGCGAGGCTGCCCTGCGCCATGATTGTTTCGCGACCTTTATGGCCAAGCCGATTGCCGATGAACCGGGCAGTGCCATGCACATCCATCATTCCGTGCTGGATGCCAGAACGGGCAGCAACATCTTCTCCGCAGCCGACGGCGGCGAGACACCGGAATTCCATCACTTTATCGGTGGGTTGCAGCAGCATATGCCCGAAGCGCTGGCCGTCATTGCGCCTTACGTGAACAGCTACCGGCGCTACGTGAAAGATCACGCAGCGCCGATCAATCTGGAATGGGGCCGCGACAACAGAACCACCGGCATCCGCATTCCGCTGTCCGGCCCCGACGCCCGTCGCGTTGAAAACCGGCTGGCCGGGATGGACTGCAACCCCTACCTCGGCATCGCGGCGAGCCTCGCCTGCGGATACCTTGGCCTGACCGGCGCCGAACAGCCTGCCGCGGAATTCAAGGGTGACGCTTACGATGGCGACGGTGACATTCCCCGTGTTCTGGGTTCTGCGCTGGATCTTTTTGAGCAGGCAGAAGCGCTGCATGCCGTTCTGGGCCCTGAGTTCGCCCGCGTCTATTCCATCGTCAAACGTGCGGAATATGACGAGTTCCTCCAGGTCATCTCCCCCTGGGAACGGGAACATCTGTTGCTGAACGTCTGAGGCAGTATGGACCTGCTTTATGCCAACGATCGCCAGGGCACCTACCCGGACAGCTGGTACGCCGCAACGGTAACGCCACCGGCCCCGCGCCCGGCACTCTCGGATCAGATCCGCGCGGACGTCTGCGTGATCGGAGGTGGCTACACCGGTCTGTCCGCCGCACTGCATCTGGCGGAAACAGGCCACAGGGTTGTGCTGCTGGAAGCACATCGCGCGGGGTTTGGCGCCTCGGGCCGCAATGGCGGCCAGCTGGGCAGCGGCCAGCGCGTGGATCAGATGAAGCTGGAAAAAATGGTCGGTGCGGAGACGGCACATGCCTTGTGGGACCTCGGCGAAGAAGCCAAAGAACTGGTGCGTGGGCTGATCACGCGCCACAGTATCGACTGTCACTACAAACCCGGCGTGGCATGGGCCGGCTCGCATGCCTCTGAGGTCGCCGAACTGCATGAATACTGCGCCTTTTTGCAGGAACGCTATGGGTACGAACCGGTTGAAACGCTGGATGCAGAAAGCTTTGCTTCCATATGCCCCTCGCCCGATTATTGCGGCGGCATGCTTGATATGGGTGCGGGGCACCTGCATCCGCTGGCTTTTGCCTTGGGCCTTGCCCGCGCAGCAGAAGAGGCGGGAGCGCAAATTTTCGAGAACGCCCGGGTGAAGGACATACGTCACGGATCACCGGTCGTTGTGGAAACGGATGGCGGCACGGTCACGGCAGATCACGTAATCCTCGGATGCAACGGGTACCTGAGCGGCCTTGCGCCCGGGGTGACGGCACGGGTCATGCCGATCAACAATTTCATTGTCGCGACCGAACCCCTGGGGGATGCGGTCGGTCAGGTTCTGGCGCGCGATGTCGCCATCGCCGACAGCCGGTTCGTCGTGAACTATTTCCGGCTGTCCCATGATGGCCGCCTGCTTTTCGGTGGTGGAGAAACCTACGGTTACAGATTTCCAGAAGACATCGAGCGGATCGTGCGCAAACCCATGGAAACCGTCTTTCCCCATCTGAAGGACGTGTGGGTCGATTATGCCTGGGGCGGTACGCTTGGGATTACGATGAAACGCTTCCCCTATCTTGCGCGGATCGCCCCGAACGTCCTGTCGGCATCGGGGTATTCCGGGCACGGTGTCGGAACAGCGACCCACGCGGGCATGCTCATGGCCAGGGCAGTTGCAGGGGACACCGTCGGGTTCGACACCATGCGGTGTATTCCGACACCCGCCTTTCCGGGCGGTGGCGCTCTGCGGAATCCCCTGCTGGTTCTGGCGATGAGCTGGTACGCGCTGCGCGACCGTATCGGCATCTGACCGCCGTTACAAAAGAGTCACTTGGCGCTGGCCTGTCATTGATTTAGAATTTCCAAATGTTAATTTAAGGAAATTCGAAATGAATCTGCCTGATATGCATGCCGCCGAGCCGATCCCCGAGGCCGCCCGAATCGAGATTGAGCGACTGCTGCAAAGCGGCGATCTGTTCCGCTATACTGCTGAAAATGATGCACCGGTGTCTCTGCTGGAGGCGGAATTTGCCGAACTGATGGGCAGCCGGTTCGCGCTTGCTGTCTCTTCCTGCTCTGCTGCGCTGTTCCTGTCTCTAAAGGCGCTGGACCTGCCAAAAGGGGCAAGGGTGCTTATTCCGGGGTTCACCTTTGCGGCTGTCCCTTCGGCGGTTGTGCATGCGAACTGTGTCCCGGTGCTCTGCGAAGTCGGAGAGGATTACCGGATTGATATTGACGATTTCGCGCGCCGCCTCGCGGCAGGAATTGATGCAGTCATTGTCAGCCATATGCGGGGCCACACCTCTGACATGGATGCGATCATGGCATTGTGCGGCGATGCGGGCGTACCGGTTATCGAGGATGCCGCCCATTCTCTCGGCACTCTCTGGCGTGGGCAGAAGATCGGGACCATCGGGCGGATCGGATGCTTTTCTTTTCAGTCCTACAAGATGATCAACGCGGGAGAAGGCGGCATTCTGATCACAGATGACGCGGACCTGGTTGCCCGCGCTATCATCATGTCCGGTGCATACGAGCATAACTGGCAAAAGCACCCGGTTCTGCATGAAGCCTTTGCGCGCTGGCAGAACAGGCTGCCTCTCTACAACCTGCGCCTCAGCAATATGTCTGCTGCGCTGATCCGCCCACAACTTGACGCGCTGGACCAGCGCGTGGCGGATGGTCGCCGGAACCACGATTTCGTTGCCGCTCGTCTGAATGCCGCCCGGTACTTCGATGTGCCTGACCCGCTGCGAGGAGAAGAGCGCGCGCCGGACAGTATTCAGTTCAATATACAGGAGCTTGAACCGGATCAGATCGCAGCATTCGCCGAAGCTGCAGGCCAGAAAGGTGTGAAGGTCCAGGTTTTCGGACAAAGCACCGATAACGCACGCGCTTTCTGGAACTGGCAGTTTATTGAGAACCTCCCGGAACTGCCAGAAACACGCCGGATGCTCATGCGCGCCTGCGACGTGCGTTTGCCTGTGCGGCTGACCTATGAAGAGCTGGATGCAGTTGCATCGGTGCTGATCGATGCAATGAAAGAGACCACTTCACCCCAGGGGGCCGCCGTCGCATAGCGCGCAGATTATTTCAGACGCGAAAGCTTGTCCTGAAGCTCGGCCAGCTGCTTTTTGATGGCGTCAAGGTCTTCACCTTCGGCGCTTTCAGCTTCCGGCTCAGCGCCGGACGCAGGCCCGCCCCACCCTGTGCCGGCGCCCCCCAGACCACCGGTCATGGCCTTCATGAACGCCTGCTGCTGCGCCTGCATCAGCTCGAACCCGGGCATCTTCGCCATCGGGTTCATTGCGTTCATTTTGTCCATCATCTGGCTCTGGCCATCACGCAGCATCTCAAAGGAGGCCTGCAGAAACTGGGGCACAACGCTGGCACCCGGGGTCATGTAGCTGCGCACCAGATCATTGAGCACGTCCACCGGCAGAACATTTTCGCCGCGGCTCTCGTGTTCAGCGATGATCTGCAGCAGATACTGACGGGTAAGGTCGTCCCCTGATTTCAGATCAACAATCTGGACTTCGCGGCCCTCGCGGATGAACCCGGCAATATCCTCAAGGGTCACATAGTCACTGGTCTCGGTGTTATACAGCCGGCGGCTGGCATAACGCTTGATCAGAAGTGGTTGGTTCTGTTCCGCCACAGGTCTTCTCCCCCGACATCAGTGCTGCATTGCAGCTTAGGGCAGCGTTTTCCAAAAAGAAAGGGCGGGCTGTTGTCAGCCCGCCCCATATTTTTGCGCTTTTTCAGGGAGGATTCAGCGCAAATATCAGTGCCGCTTACTTAGCAGCTGCTTTTTTCACTGCTGCAGTCGCCTCGGATGTGGCTTTCTTGACTGCGGCTGTTGCGTCTTCGCTCATGTCTTTGCCAGCGGCCATCATCAGTTCGACAGTGTCCATCTGTGCTTTTTTCGCGACTTCCGCAAAAGCTGCCATGTGCTCTGCAGCTGTTTCCGAATATGCGGAAGCAAAGTCTGTCATAGCTTTTGCATAGTCAGCAGGTTCTTTTTTCGCTTTGGACATTTCAGCCAGTTTGGAGAATGTGTCCTGTGCCCACTTGCTGGAAATCTCGGTGGATTTCTCTGCAGCTGTCAGCGCCACGCCGGAGAGTTTCTCGTTCAGCGTTGCGGTTGTTTTAAATGCGTCTTCCATTGCCGCTGTGTCCACCGGGAAGGAGCCCAGAACGTCTTTGAACATCGCATTCATGTCTGTTGTCTTAGCCATTTCAAATTCCTTTCGTCGCCTTGCGGGACCACCCCGTTTCTGCGTCTGCAGCATAGATAGACGCTGCGTCGCAGCATTTCAAGGCTTTTTTCTGCATTGCAGCATAAATCCGCAAAAAGACAGAAAGGCAAATTGAATCAGAGGGTTGCCTTCCCGGCAACATAAGTACCGGGCGCCTCACACAGAACAGAATGGCTGGAATCACCCGGAATACGTGCAGGAATCTGCTTGCCTGACCGTTTTTTCAGCCACGCCTCCCAGCGCGGCCACCACGATCCTTCGTTGAAATCCGCGTCCTCCAGCCAGTCCTTATAATCGAGACTGAGGTCAGGGTTGGTGTAGTGGCCATATTTTTTACGGCTGGGCGGATTAACGATACCGGCTATATGCCCCGACTGGGTCATGATGAAGGTTTTGTCCTTCGACCCCATCTGCCGGACGCCACGGTAACTGTCTTTCCATGCGGCGATATGGTCTGTCTCACATGCGATGGCACAAAGCGGCACTGTGACATCCGACAGTTTCAGCCGGTGCCCCAGAAGCTCAAACCCGCCATCGGCCAGTTCATTCCGCTGGCACAGCCCGCGCAGGTATTGCATCGCCATTTTTCCCGGCAGGTTGGCGCCATCGCCGTTCCAGTAGAGCAGGTCAAATGCGGGCGGCGTTTCGCCCATCATGTAGCTTTTGATCGCAGGAGAATAAATCAGGTCATTGCTGCGCAGAAAGCTGAACGTCCGCGCCATAATCACCGAAGGCAGCACACCCTTGTCAGCGATTTCCTCTTCGATCCCGTCGATAAAGTCGTTCGTCAGGAATGGCGTGAATTCGCCCTGATCTGAGAAATCCGTGAGCGCGGTGAAGAACGTAGCCGATTTGACGGATTTGTCTCCGCGCTGTTTCATCAGCGCCAGTGTCAGAGACAGCGTCGTGCCCGCGATACAGTATCCCACGGCGTTGACCTGTTTTTCAGCGGTAATTTCTTTGATTTCGCGGATCGCCGTCAGGTAGCCGTCTTCAATGTAATCCTCCATGCCGATGTCGGCATAAGTCGGATCAGGATTGATCCAGGACACCATGAATACGGTATAGCCCTGTTCGGTCAGCCATTTCACAAGGCTGTTCTGGGCTTTCAGATCAAGGATGTAGTATTTGTTGATCCACGGCGGGAAGATCACGAGCGGTGTTTTATACACTTCGTCTGTTGTGGGGGTGTACTGGATCAGCTCCATCATCCGGTTACGGAAAACCACGCTGCCGGGTGTGGTCGCGATGTTGCGTCCCAGCTCGAACGCTTCTTCGTCCGCCAGTTTGACCACAAGCTCGCCGTTGTTAGCCTCCAGATCGCGGATCAGGTTTTCCAGCCCCTGCACGAGGCTTTGGCCGTCGGTCTCTATCGCCCGTTCCAGCGCATCGGGGTTGGTGGCCAGGAAATTCGTAGGCGACATCATGTCCACGATCTGCCGGGCGAAATACGTCAGACGGTTCTTTTCCAGCGGGTCAAGATCCTCAACTTCCTCCACCGCTCGGTTCAGCGCCTGCGCATTGATCAGATACTGCTGTTTCACAAAGTTGAAATAGGGGTGCGTGTCCCAGAGCGGATTGGAAAACCGGCGGTCTGTCGGGCCCGGATCTTCTGGTGCGGCAAGCCGGCCTTTTGCCAGCGTTTGCTGCGCCTGCACAAAATGTTTCATCGTGTCGGACCAGTAGGTCATCTGATGCTCCAGCACTTTGGCCGGATTGCTGATCGCCTCGGCCCAGTATGACTGAGCGGCACGTCCAAACAGATCCTGCCCTGGTCCGTCCAGCGCGGGATTATGTCCCTGCCTTGTTGCCATAACACGGTGCAGCCGTTCGGAAAGCTCTTCAACTTTCTTCAGGTTCTGCGTCATACGCTCCAGCGTTTCGCCGGCGGGAATGTCCGAAATATCAGTTTTTGTTGTCATATTAATCTTTCCCTCGTATGTTGCACCTGCAGCATAATGTCGTTGGCTTTCAGGGGGCGGGGCGGCTGTCTGTACTGGTGCGCCCGATTGATTGAAGGATACCCCTATGCGCTATATGGCCACATACGACCTTATGGAAACGATCCGGAATACGAACCAGTGGCTGGGCGCATCCGCGCTTGCAATGGCATCCTATCCTGCATTTTCCCTCATACCAAATCCGGCAATTGCCTGGACCCGCGCCTGGGGCGAGGTCACAGAGCGCACTTTTCAGCGCATGATTGTAAAACCGGACTGGAACATCCCACCGGTGCCCAGCGAAGACGGGCAGGACCATGTTGTCACAACCGAGGCGGTAATTGAACGCGACTTTGGGGACCTGCTGCATTTTGTCGTACCCGGACGGCCTGAGCCAAAGCGCAAGGTTCTGCTTGTTGCGCCGATGTCGGGTCACTACGCAACATTGCTGCGCTCAACGGTTATCAGCCTGCTGCCGGACGCCGACATTTACATCACCGACTGGCACAACGCGCGCGACATCCCCGTCAGCGCCGGCAAGTTCGATATCGAGGATTACACGCTCTATCTCGTCGAGTTCATGAAAGAGATGGGCCCTGACACCCATGTTATTGCGGTCTGTCAGCCTGCGCCTCTGACACTTGCCGCAACTGCATACCTGGCCGAGGAAGATCCCAGCGCCCAGCCCCGCAGCCTGACGCTGATCGGCGGGCCGATCGATCCGAACGCAACGCCGACCGACGTTACAGATTTCGGCCATCGCGTCACCATGGGTCAGCTCGAAGAGATGATGATCCAGCGCGTTGGCTTTAAGTACCCGGGCGTCGGCCGGATGGTTTATCCCGGCCTGCTGCAGCTGAATTCCTTCATCTCAATGAACCTGGAGACACATGCCCGTGCCTTCACGGACCAGATCGGGCGGGTCGCCCGCGGCGAAGCGGCAGAGCACGACAAACACAACAAGTTCTACGACGAGTACCTCGCGGTAATGGATATGACCGCCGAGTTTTACCTGTCGACTGTCGAGCGGATTTTCAAAAACGGTGAAATCGCGAACAACGAATTCACCGTTGCCGGCAAAAAAGTGGACATCGGCAAGATCACGACCGTAGCCGTAAAGACCGTCGAGGGGTCAAAGGACGACATTTCTGCACCAGGTCAGTGCATCGCGGCGCTCGACCTCTGCACCGGCCTGCCCGATGACAAAAAGGCCAGCCATGTGGAGGAAGGTGCCGGGCACTACGGTATTTTCGCGGGCAAAAGCTGGCGTCGTAACATCCGGCCCCTGGTGCTCGACTTTATTGACGCGAACGCGTCGAAACCTGCACGCAAACCCCGCAAAGCTGCGAACAAAAACTCAGCAGCCTGACGGGTTTCACCGCAGCACAAGCGGCAGCGACATCCATTCCCGGAGCGCTGCTGTGGTTTCTGCGGGCTGTTCCAGTGGTGGCAGGTGACCAGAATGCTCCAGAATCCGCAGGGTCGCTGATGGGATCAGTTCCGACATAAACTCATGCCGCTTGACCGGGCACAGCACATCATGCGCCCCACACAGCACAAGCGCGGGCACTTTGCACTGCCGCAGCGTTTTCTGCTGATCCCGCCGACGCTGCAGGGCGCGCGACTGCCGCACAAAAACCTCCGGGCCAAGCGCATCGGCCATGTCCATGACCAGGTCCAGCACCGCCTGCCGGTAGGGTCCGGGCGCCAGGTAATTGGGTTTCATTTCATCGCGCATCACATCGAGCATGCGCCCGGATCGTGCGGCCACAATCTGTGGCTCTCGCGCGGTAGCGACCTGTGGAGTTTCCGCAAGGGGGTTCGTGTCCATCAGAGCGATCCGCGTGATCCGGTCAGGGGCCCGGCGGAGCAATTCCATTGCGACGATCCCCCCCATACTCAGCCCAGCAAGTGCGAAGCGCTGGGGCAGCTGGTCCAGCAGAGAAGAGGCAATCTCCTCGATCCGCTCACCGCCCGTTATGGGCGCGACCATCACCGGAATTTCGGCGGACAGCTCAGCAATCTGAGGCCCGAACAACCGCGCGTCGCACATCATTCCGGGCAGCAAAACCAGCGGTTCAGCCATGTTGCGGTCTCCTCCCCGGGCGACCGGTCGTTCCTGTCATCTGTCGGATCCTGCACCGATACTCACTGATCTGAGTCTACCCGCATAGCGCGATATCGCAAGAGGCTGCATGTATCTCAGGGCGAAAATCAGCGGGCGACCTCTTCCCAGTAAAGCGTCAGATGCCTGTCCAGAATTTCGGCGTACCGGCCCGTCTCCCGCAACCGGGCAAGACCGGCGTTGACGCGGTAAAGGTGGGTCGTGCCGCGCCAGTGCGTACGGGAAATCACAGCGTGAAGCGTTTGCGTTTCGAGGGGTTGCGGCAATGGCACCACAGTTTCCGTAAGATCAAGCACAAACAGCTGCCGGACGCCCGTAAACTCATCAATTGCGACTGCGTCTACATCGCCCGCGGTCAGCAGTGCAAAGCACGCAGCGGGGGTCTCAGCCTCGACCACTGAAAAAGGTGCCGCGTCTGACGACCCCGTCACGTAATGCCGCGCAGGACGGCACAATGTCCGGCCATCGAGGTCGGACGCGTTCCGGAAAAGGAACTCTCCCGCAGTGGTCGTGAAAAGCAGGACAGCGACTTCGGCAAGTGGATCGGAAAAGTGAAAGCGCCTGCAGACCGGCGTCACCGCACCGGCTCCGTTGCAGTCAGCGCCAATCCAAGGAAACCCTATGTCGACACCAGCGCCCGCAAGAAGCTCCGGGTAAGCACTTTCCCTGTCCTGCCAGATCAGGTCGTGCTGTGGCGTATCAGGACTTTGTCCAAGGGCCTCCTGCAGTATCTCTGTGGCAAGTCCTTCCCGCGGCCACTCCGGATCGGCAAACGGCGCCTGCCCCGTAGATGCGACCAGCGCAACATCAGCACCCGTGGCCGGACCCGTCAGGCAACCGGCAAAAGCCAGCGCAAGCGCAAAACCCCGCATCACAGCCCCGCCCAGACATATGTGAGATGCCGGTTGAGCAAAGCCTGAAAGGTTCCGTCCCGGCGCATCCCGGACAGGCCCGCGTCAAGACCCGATCTTATCTGAAGAGCCCCTTCTGCATCTGCCCGCACAGCAGCGTGCAGCATGGTAATCGCGAGCGGCTGTGCGTCCGCTGTCACCGTGTCCGGGGTGACCCCCATCCCGGCCAGCGTCTGCCGTCCGGTGAATTCGTTCAGCACGACACCGTCCACGTTCCCCGCCATAAGAGCAGCGAAACAGGCTTCGGCATTGTCCGCCCGCAGCATCTCCACCTGTCCCGGAATGCCGGGGGGAAGGCCCGCCGGACGGCACAAACGGGCCGGTTCCGGTCTGCCTCCAACATGTGCCAGCACGGGGTCAGATGTGCGGACATACATGTTGATAAGCATCTCGAAAACCGGCGTGGTGAGCAAATAGTCACCGCAGCGTCGGGTCTCGTCCACAGGCTCGCAGGCTGCCGCAAACAAGGGAAAAACGATCGAAGCGGACGTTTCATCACCACCGTGACGCCGCAGTTCAACCGGTTCCGCGCGATCCGGGAAAGCCCTTTGCAAAGCCGTCGCCACGATATCGGTGATCAGCCCCCCATTCGGGCGGGTCGACGTCACAAAGGGCGGCACTTCGAAAAGAGCATGGGCTGTGATGGCGGGCGGTTCCTGTTCTGCCAGGCGGACATCGCTTTCCGGGCCGGGCGTCTCCGCAATTTTTTCGTCGCCGTCCGCGTCGCAGGGGAGTATCAGCCGGCTGCCCGCGAGAATACGGTCCGGATCAGATCCGATCAGCTCACGGTTCGCTTCGAAAATCCGCGTCCACAGGAAAGCATTCCGGAACTCCCGCGCTGCAATCTGAGACAGGCTGTCTCCCGGACGCACGGTATACGGCGTCTCGCAGGCCCGGACCATCGTCCCCGACATCTGCAATGAAACAACAAACAGCGTTATGGCCAGCAGCCGGACCATGAATCATCCCCCAATGATCCGGCCATACTGCAACGGCATCCCGCTGCGTCAATAATATTCCTGGATGTTGTGTGATATAGTCAGAATATCCACAAAATATGCACGCGTCACGGGTATTTTATGCCGCTGAATATCGGAAAATCTGCATACCGCGCCCCGCGCTGATCCGCCGTTTCCGCCGGGGAATCACCAGCACGCAACAGCATGCCACGCGGAGCGATATAGCTGGAGATGGTGCGGTGCGGCCGCGGTCGCCAAACAAGGTTGAACGCTGCCAGTTTCGGGAAAAACCACATCTCGGAATACGGCAGATGGTCGTGTACCCACCAGGCAAGGTCTCGCCAGTCGCGCCCCTGCTCATATTGATCCGCAAACCAGGGGATCACCAGGGACGTCCCCGCAATCGCCTCCTCACCGGACCCACGGTCCCAGATGTGGCATTCAATGGGGTTGTCGTTGCGCGCACAGTTCAGCCGGTTTTCGTTTCCATACCGGTTCAGGACAGCAGACCGGTACCCGGATCTGACCGCAATACGTCCGAAGGTTTCTTCCAGCGGATCAAGAAGCTGTTCGCACAGGTGCCGGCCATTCGCAATCGCGAGGTCAGGGTCTTCAGGAATGTTCTGCACCTGATGAAAGCTGCCGATCTCGGAATAAAGAAAGTCGCGCATGAAAAAGTGACGCGACAGGCGGACACGCCCCAGCGTCTCAAGCGACCACATGCTGCGCGGGCTGCGCATCAGTCCTCTGCACCAAAGCCGTTCCAGCGGAAAGCGCCGTCTTCCCGCAACGGCGAGAACGGGTTCCACGCGATTTCCCAGATATGGCCCTCCGGATCAGCAAAATAGCCGTGGTGTCCGCCCCAGAAGACATCCTGTGCCGGCTTCAGAATCCGCGCGCCTGCCTTTTCGGCCCTGTCGAGCAGAGCCGCAACTTCGTCCTTGTTGCGTACATTGTGTGCGAGTGTGATCGCGCCATGGCCCAGCGCCTCAGGTTCCAGCCCGATATCTTCGGCCAGTTTTTCATGTGGATAAAGCCCGAGTGTTTGTCCGATCATATCAAACGCAATCACACCATCCGGACTTTCCGTGCGCCTCCAGCCCATTGCTTCATAGAAAGCAGCAAGGGCGTTCATGTCCCGCGCGCCAAGGGTGATCAGGCTGAGCCTCTGCTCCATCAGGCGCGCTCCTCTGCGAGAGACAGAACTTCGGAAACGGCCTCTTCAATCAGCGCAAGGCAGGGACCGTCAGAAAACCGGTGATCCGCGTCCTTGACCAGCAGCAACCGCATATCCGGACCGGACGAATGATCCAGAAGTCTGACGGCTGTTTCCGTGCTGACAGCCGTGTCTGCCGTACCCTGCAGACAGCGCACCGGGAACGGCAGATCAAGCGGACTGCGCAGGACGAGCTGTTCGCGGCCGTCGATGATCATGCGTTGCGTTATCACATATGGCTCCATGTAGTCCGACGGGATCTCAATCCGCCCTTCATCTCCAAGTCGCTGCTTCTGCGCTTCTGTGAAGGACGCCCAGTAGCCGTCCTCGGTGAAATCCGGGGCGGCCGCGACAGTGACCAAACCCACGACACGTTCCGGCATCGCCCTGGCCAGCAACAGCGCCTGCCAACCGCCCATGGACGAGCCAACGGGTAACACGGGGCCCCTGACAACATGTGTCAGGATATCGTTCGTGTCCTCCGCCCAGTCACCGATGCACCCCTCTTCGAAAGTGCCCGAAGACTGTCCGTGACCGGAATAGTCAAATCTCAGAAACGCCCGCCCCTGCGCGCGCGCCCATGCCTCAAGGTGCAGCGCTTTTGTACCCTCCATGTCCGACTTCAGCCCGCCGAGAAACACAATGCAGGGGCCGCGACCCGCATGGTGGTGATAGGCCAGCCGCCGCCCGCGCGGCGTCTCAAGAAACTGTGGTTCTGACATGAACATTTCCTTTTTCGCGGATCATGCGCAGCACGCCATGCACCCGCAACCGGATATTTTTCAGGTGACCATATTGTCACGTGACTATAAGGTAACTTATAAGGTTGCTATGGATTCGATTTTCAAAGCTCTGGCCGATCCCGCCCGCAGACAGCTGCTCGACAGCCTGCGCGCCAGACCCGGTCAGAGCCTGCAGGACCTGACAGAGCAGTTCGAGATGTCGCGTTTCGGCGTGATGAAGCATTTGGGCGTGCTCGAGGAGGCCCGGCTCGTCGTTGCCCATAAAAAAGGCCGGTTCAAATACCACTACATCAACGCCCTGCCGTTGCAGGAAACAATGGATCGCTGGGTCGGGCCTTTGCTCGAACAACCGGCGGCACGAGCGGTGATTGACCTGAAAACCCAACTTGAAGGACCACGGAAAATGACCAAACCCGATTTCATGATGCAGACCTATATCAACTGCACACAGGATGCCCTGTGGCATGCGCTGACAGACCCCGATGCCAACGCCGCCTACAATTTCGTCGCCGGCAGTTGCGAGCGTGACGGGAACAAACTGGTGTTCCGCATGCCAGACCAAAGCCTCATGCTGGTGCTGACAGAAACCAAACTGACACCCAAAACGCGGATCGAAAGCACCTTTGAGCCGCACTGGGCCGGGCCGGATGTGCCGCTGGAAGCATCCCGTTTTGTCTACCTGATCGAGCCGCAGGGCGAAAACTGCATGCTGACGGTCGAACACTATGACATTCCGGCCGGACAGGAAGGTGTGGCGGACGGCTGGCACCGCACGATGGCGGGCCTGAAAACCTGGCTGGAAACCGGAAAAACCGTTCGGTTTGCCTGGGGCGAGGAGGCCTGAGATGAACAATTCCGCTCTTTCGACAGAGCTCGGCATCGTCATTATGCTCTGTATTCTCGCCGCATCACTTTGGATCCCGTACATAGTCGGGGTGAACAAACACCCTCAGACCGGCACCGACAGTTTTGCACGGCCACCCTCGCTCGACGGATTTCCGGAATGGGTGCACAGAGCGCATCGCGCGCATCTGAACCTGCTGGAGCAGTTGCTCCCGTTTGCGGTGCTGGTACTGATCATCGACCGGCTGGATGCCTATTCGACGGTCACCCTTTGGACTGCCATCGCGTTTTTCTGGCTGCGCGTGGCCCATGCGATCGGAATGATCAGCGGAAAGGCCCGCATGCCTCTGCGGCCCCTGCTCTTTTCAGCGGGCTGGGTGTGCTGTCTGATAATGGCAGGCGCAGCATTTACTGCATAGCAATCATCGCGCCCGGCGCGGTCACCCGCCTACGTAGGGTGTCGTGCCGGGGCGGTAAAAAATCTTCTGATTGTGCAGACGCCCCAGCAGTTCCTCGTTCTCGCGCTGATCTGTCTCAATCACGCCGATCGACTGAAGATCAGCCGGGTTTTCATCCGACAGCGCCCGGCGCATACGGCACAGTTCGCGTCCGCGCGCCCGCAGAGCTTCTTCAATCAGGTCCACATCATGGATGCTCAGGTCGAACGATTTGTTGTAACGCGGCATTTGATGTCCCCTTTTGGCTGGATATGTCGGATTTAACATAGGAAATGTCGCAGTCAACGTATTCTTAGGTATACAAACGCATAGTCATGCCCATTCGTGCTTGACACTTGACGCGCCCAGGGCGAAGAGCGCGGCACCATAACCCGCAACCGGGCGTCTCGTAGGCGCCAAACCGACGAGGAGTGCCCCAGATGGCCCAGATTTCTCTTACCTTTCCCGATGGCAATTCGCGTGCATATGACGCCGGCGTAACCGCTGGTGACGTGGCAGCCAGTATTTCGACCTCGCTCCGGAAAAAAGCGATCAGCGCGACTGTGAACGGCGCGCATTATGATCTCGCCTGGCCTATTGACGCGGATGCGACCATCGCGATCCACACCATGCAGGATGAAGAACAGGCAAACGAACTGGTACGCCACGATCTGGCGCACATCATGGCCCGCGCGGTGCAGGAGATCTGGCCGGACACCAAAGTCACCATCGGCCCGGTCATCAAAGACGGCTGGTACTATGACTTTGACCGGGCTGAGCCGTTTACTCCGGAAGATCTCGGCCTGATCGAAAAGAAGATGAAGGAAATCATCAACAAACGCGAGCCTGTGACCACCGAGGTCTGGGACCGTGCGCGGGCGGTTCAGTATTACACTGACAACAACGAGCCCTACAAAGTTGAGCTGATCGATGCGATCCCGGGCGATGAGCCACTGCGGATGTACTGGCATGGCGACTGGCAGGACCTGTGCCGTGGCCCGCATCTGCAGCATACCGGCCAGGTCCCCGGTGACGCGTTCAAACTGATGTCCATCGCCGGCGCCTACTGGCGTGGCGACAGTGACCGCGCGATGCTGCAGCGGATCTATGGTGTGGCCTTTACCGGCAAGGAAAAACTGCGCGCGCATCTGAACATGCTGGAAGAGGCCGCCAAACGCGATCACCGCAAGCTGGGCCGCGAGATGGACCTCTTTCACATGCAGGAAGAGGCCCCCGGACAGGTGTTCTGGCACCCCAACGGCTGGCGCATCTATACCACTCTGCAGGATTATGTCCGCCGCAAGCAGCATGCGGGTGGTTATGTTGAGGTGAACACCCCACAGGTCGTGAACCGTAACCTTTGGGAAAAGTCCGGCCACTGGGAAAAATACCAGGAGAACATGTTCATCGTCGAGGTCGAGGAAGAGCACGCACGCGAAAAGGCCGTGAATGCGCTGAAACCGATGAACTGCCCCTGCCACGTGGAAATCTTCAAACACGGGTTGAAATCTTATCGCGATCTGCCGCTGCGGATGGCCGAGTTTGGCTCCTGTGCGCGGTATGAACCCTCCGGCGCACTGCACGGGATCATGCGGGTGCGCGGTTTTGCACAGGACGATGGTCACATCTTTGCTGAGGAAAACCAGATCGGCAGCGAATGCGCCCGGTTCATCAGCTTTCTGACCGATGTCTACAAAGACCTCGGGTTCGAGAGCTTTTCGGTGAAGTTCTCGGACCGCCCCGAGACCCGCGCGGGATCAGATGAGGTCTGGGACAAGGCAGAGGAAGCCCTGCTGAGCGCGACCCGTGCGGCGGGCATTGAGCCTGAGATGAACCCGGGCGAAGGTGCTTTTTACGGGCCGAAACTGGAATTCGTGCTGACCGACGCCATCGGCCGCGACTGGCAGTGCGGCACCTTCCAGGTCGACTTTGTTCTGCCCGAGCGTCTGGATGCGACTTACATCGGCGCCGACGGCGGCAAACACCGGCCGGTGATGCTGCACCGCGCGACCCTGGGCTCATTTGAGCGGTTCATCGGCATCCTGATCGAAGAGCATGCCGGCAAACTGCCCTTCTGGCTGGCGCCGCGGCAGGTCGTAGTAGCCTCGATCATCTCGGACGCGGATCCTTACGTGCACGAGATTGTTGACGCCCTTCGCGACGCAGGTGTGCGGGCTGAAGCGGACGTACGCAACGAAAAGATCAATTACAAAGTCCGTGAGCATTCTGTCGGAAAAGTGCCTGTGATCCTGGCGGTCGGAGCCCGCGAAGTTGAGGAACGCACTGTGACGGTTCGCCGTCTTGGTGAGAAGCAGACCAGCGTCCAGCCACTGGACGATGTAACAAAACAGCTGGCTCTGGACGCGACAGCGCCCGACCTGTTGTAACATTGCCCGCGGGCAGATCTGTTCCCGGCGGCCGCGAGGGACGGTTTTGTAACATTACCGCCCCGAAACGCCGCGTTTCCTGACATTTTGGTAAGCCCTCGCTAACGCGTATGTGACACACAGGCTCGTGAGTGGTAACTTCGCGGGCATAGCCCTACCTATACACCACGAGTGGCCACGATGGCCGGTAACAAGGGAAAAAACACATGTCGAACACAATGAAATCCGTTGCAATCGCAGGTGCCGTCGCTGCCGCGCTGGTAGGTCACAGCACAACAACAGCTGAAGCCGCAGCCAAGGAAAAGTGCTATGGCGTTTCGCTGGCAGGTGAAAACGACTGCGCCGCGGGCCCGGGCACAACATGCGCCGGCACGTCCACAGTTGACTACCAGGGCAACGCCTGGACACTGGTCGACGCAGGCACATGCGCCGAGATCGAACTGCCTGCAATGGCGGACGGTACAGCACGCGAAGGCTCCCTCGAAGAGCTTAGCCGCGACCTGCCGGCCTGATCCGGCGCCTTAGGCTTCCGGCACAGGCGGCAGATGCCGCCTGACTGCCCCAGATTTCTGTACCCGAACAACCGACAGGAGACTTCCTGTGCTGGACAACTCCCCCCGCTTTGAACGGTTGCCTGACGCACCAGGTGTTGGGTACAAACCGCAGCATTTCACCGATCTGATGAGCGATCCGGACCCTGTGACATGGGTCGAGATTCACGCCGAGAACTACATGGGTTCCGGTGGGCGTCCGCTGGCACAGCTGCGCAGCCTTGCCGAAAGCTTTGCAGTATCTGTGCATGGCGTCGGGCTCAGCATCGGCGGCGAAGGCCCGCTGGACCAGGACCATCTGGCACGGCTGAAAGACCTGACAGGATGGCTCAAACCCGCGAGCTTCTCGGAGCATCTGGCGTGGTCAACGCACGGCGCGGAGTTCCTGAATGACCTGCTGCCCCTGCCCTACACCAATCAGACGCTGGACACCGTCTGCGCACATATTGACGAAGTGCAGACAGCACTCGGGATGCGCATGCTTCTTGAAAACCCTTCAAGCTACCTTGCGTTTGAGGAAAGCAGCTGGGATGAAACGGGATTTCTGGCTGAAATCGTCCGGCGCACCGGGTGTGGTCTTCTGCTCGATGTGAACAACGTTTTCATCTCTGCCACCAACCTCGGGTATTCGCCGCAGGGCTACATCGATGCATACCCGCTTGATGCAGTCGGCGAGATACACGTCGGCGGTCATGATGAAGACACTGACGACCATGGCGCACCACTGCTGATCGACAGTCACGGCAAGCCCGTTGCAGACCCCGTCTGGTCCCTTTTGTCGTACACGCTTGCGAAAACCGGCCCGCGCCCTGTTCTTGTTGAATGGGACAATGATGTACCGGAATGGCCTGAACTGCAGGCCGATGCGCGCCGCGCAGCTGACGTGTTGCAACCGGTAAAATGACCGTTTCCCAGACAGAATTCCGCGCTGCATTGCTGGATGCAGACAGGGATGTGCCTGCCGGTCTTCAGGATGCGCAGGCAGGACCGGCCGGTGCACGGTTTTCTGTTTATCGCAATAACGTGGTCGTTTCTCTTTCCGAAGCACTGGCCACAGCTTTCCCGCTGGTACGCAAACTGGTTGGCGCGCAGAATTTCGGCCAGCTGGCCGCGCTCTATGTCCGCAGCCATCCGCCAGTGTCTCCGCTGATGATGTATTATGGCGAGAGCTTTCCGGATTTTGTCGCCGGTTTCGAACCTCTGGCGCATATCGGCTACCTCGCAGACTGCGCGCGCCTCGATCTGGCACTGCGCAGATCCTATCATGCCGCCGATGCACCACCGCTGGATCCGGACGTTCTGCAGACCGATCCGGAAACACTGATGGCACTGCGGCTGCGTCCTGCGCCATCAACTGTCTGGCTGCGCTCCCGCTGGCCACTGTTTGATCTCTGGCGTTTCAACAATGTTGCCGACGCGCCGAAACCTCAGGCCGTTGCTCAGGATGTCCTGATCACCAGGCCCGGGTTTGATCCCACGCCCCACCTCATGCCCGAAGGCGCTGCAACCTGGATCGAAGCCCTGTCACAGGGGCAGACACTTGGCGATGCCCATGCCGCGGCTCAGACAGACCTGCCAACATTTGATCTCGCAGCTGCACTTTCACTCACACTACAGACGCAGGCGTTCACAACGCTGGTATGACCGCCCGAACAAAGGACTGAAGAATGATTGCCCTATACACATCTGTCACCGATCGCCTCTCGCGGGCGGACTGGCTTCTTTCGAGCCTCGCACGGCTGATTTTCGCAGCGACGCTGCTGCTGTATTTCTGGGTTTCCGGTCTGACCAAGCTTGGAGACGGTATCGGCGGCCTGTTCTCGCCTTCGGTCGGTGCTTATGCGCAGATCTTTCCCAAAGCCATGGAAGCTGTGACATACGATGTCACTCAGCTGACAACGTTTCACTGGGCCGTCGTCGTTGCCGGCACATGGGCTGAGTTTATCCTGCCTGCGCTGATCGTGATCGGCCTTTTCACCCGGCTCTCAGCTCTTGGTATAATCGGGTTTGTGATCGTACAGTCCCTTACTGACCTGTTCGGTCATGGCGGTCTGGAACACAAAGAAACTCTCGGCGCCTGGTTTGACCGGTTCCCCGACAGCGTCATCCTGGATCAGCGCGCATTCTGGGTGTTTCTGCTTCTGGTGCTGGTGATCAAAGGCGCTGGCCCCCTGTCTCTCGACGCGGCCTTTCGCCGCAAGCCAGAAGCCTGAAAACCCGGCTTACGCCACCCCGAGCGACGCCCTGGTTTCAGGGGTCCAGCCCAGATAGAGCGTTGATCCATCATCGATCAGCGGCCGTTTCATCAAAGCAGGATAGCGCCGGAGGAGTTCAGCCTTCGGCGCTTCCCGTTCAGCCTCATCAAGCCCGCGCCATGTTGTTGAGCGTGTGTTTACAAGCGCTTCGCCGAACTGCGCCAGCGCCCGGTCCAGCAGATCAGCAGGCATACCATCGGCACGCACATCCACCAGTTCCGCCCCTGACAGGGACTTCAGCGCCTTGCGGCAGGTATCACAGTTTTTAAGCCCGTAAAGATGCACAATTTGTCCTCAAACAGGTGTCAATTCTGGCAGGAACCGGCACAGTTCCGACCGCTTCCCCTTGATTTTCAGAGACAACGAGCAATGTCTAGGGTGTGGAACGATTGTGGAATGCAAAGATCGTTTCTCAAATTCAGCCGCACCGTCCACCCGGTGCAGCACAAGTGGAAAGGAGGCACGGAACAATGCCTACTGGCACCGTGAAATGGTTTAATACGACCAAGGGCTATGGATTTATTGCGCCCGAAGAAGGGGGATCTGACGTTTTCGTCCATATCTCCGCTGTAGAAAGATCTGGGCTCACAGGCCTTGCCGATGACCAGAAAGTAAGCTTCGAGCTGACCGAGGGCCGTGACGGCCGTCAGATGGCCAGTGACCTGAAGCTTCTCTGATGATCCCCGGTCGCCGGCGCACGGCGGCCTGACACCCCTGACCGGAATATGACGGTCGCCGCTGCCTGCGGCGGCTGCTTCTGTGGGTGACAAGGCCGCCAAATGTTCCTTTCACCCGGTCAGGTCATTTCGCCCCGCAGTGATGAATATCCGCGAAACCGTACGCGACCAGCCTCCTGCCGGTCTGTCAGGCGATAGTCAGGGCAGCGGTCAAGCAGGCGGGAAAGCGCGATACGTCCCTCCATGCGCGCCAGTGTCAGACCAACACAGACATGTGGTCCCCCGCCAAACGCAAGATGACGGTTCGGCGAACGTGTGATGTCAAACGTACGCGCATCATGAAAAACGCCAGGGTCCCTGTTCGCGGCACCGATGCACAAATGCAGGTTCGTCCCGGCCGGAACGATTGTGCCCTGAAATACCGCCTCCTGTGTTGCGACCCGGTTGCCAAACTGGTTCGGGGACCTGCATCTGAGAACTTCCTCGATCGCACCGTCGATAAGATCTGGCGTCCTGCACAACGCATCTCGCTGCGTCGGGTGATCAAAAAGCAGCCCCAGCGCACTGCCGATCAGGTTGGTGGTCGTTTCGTGACCGGCATTCAGAATGAAAATACAGTTATGTATGAGCTCTGACGAAGAAAGCCGCCCCGTTTCATCACCATCGATCAGCCGCGTCAGGACGTCCGTTTCCGGATCGCCGGGATGCGATCTGCGCCGCGCAATAAGATCTGAGAGATATTCTGCAAAGGCCGTGACGGCGTCGTTGCCACGCATCTGCTGTTCCGTCGACAAGACAGGTTCCAGAGCCCCTAGTATGCTCAGGGACCAGTCCCGCAAGGGAGCACGTTCGTCGGGAGGGACATCAAGAAGATTGCCAATCACTTCAATGGGGATACGGGCTGCAAAATCAGAGATCAGATCCGGCGCGGCGGGCAATTCATACAGCAAGCGGTCGACAGTTGCGATCAGGCCAGGCTCCATCCGCTGAAGTGCCCGGGGCGTCAGCGCCGAGGACATGATCCGCCGGACACGCGTGTGTAGAGGCGGGTCATTGAACACGAGGCTGGTCGTATGGTGCTCATACAGCGGCGTGCTTTCGCCGAATTTAGGCGCAAAGACTGCCTTCTTGTCCGACACAAAACGCTGCGTATCCCGGTAGACGGTCATCAGATCAGCATGGGACGACAGAATGACTGAGCCGTCCGGTTGCGGACACACCGGCTGACGGGCCAGAAGCTGATCATAATACGGCGCGGGGTCCGTATGAAAATCCGAAGGCAGGTCCGTCAGGTCAAGCATCGTGAAATCTGTCCGGGCCGAAAGGTGCAGGCAGGCTGAGACGCTGCGGCACCCCTCTCAAACATGACCCGAAATTGCCCAATTGATTTCCTCTTTGCGCCCTCTCCCGCATCTAAACACCATTTTCAGTAAGTTTGTAACGATTGCCCGGAGAGTTTTCCCGTGTTTTTCACCAGTTCTGCGCATGTTGCGCACGCCCCACTGCCGGCAACGCTGAAAAGGTTCGTCAGAAATCAGAACGGGAGTGTCACGTCCGAATTCGTCGTGGTCTCAGCTCTGATTATCAGCCTTGCTGCCGGCGTGCTGGAAATGACCTCAAACGGCACGCAGGTTCTGGCCGAAAAGGTTGGCGAGGAAGTATTGACCGAGCGCGACCCATCCGGCGGGCGAGATCGCCGTCGCCCTGCGCAGGGGGGCTACAGTCCGGTCGACGACGGTGCTCATAAATCTACCAGTGGAGCGAGGGATACTGCATCAACCGGCACAACGTCGTCCGGAAACGGCAGTAGCGCGTCAGGCGGCTCCAAAGACAACACCAGCAAAAAGGCTGACGAAGATAAGGCTTCTGCGCCTGATACGGCAGCGGAGAACCCCTCCGACACCGCAAAAGAACCTGCAACCAAACCCTCCCAGAAAGACAAAAAGCCGGAAAAAACAGCCGGTTCGAAGAAAGCTCAGAAGAAAAAATCCGGGTCAAGCGACTCCGCTGAAGCCGGCGAACCCGGAGACGAGGTCGTCGCAGAAAACGAATACGATCCGTCATGCTACAAAAAGAACGGCAAGCTCAGAAAACGGTGCCGCTGAACACCATCAGGCACGTTGTATCCTGATCAGCTCGCGCAACGTGCAGGCCGGGTCTTCTGACCTGACCGGCATCTGGCGGACTTCGCGCCAGTCCAAAGGATCAAAGTCGGGAAACACGGCGTCAGGTTCCGGCACAACCAGGTCAACCTCCGTGATAAGCAACCTTTGCGCATGCGGCATCAGATCCTGATAGATTTTCTGCCCCCCGGCCCCATAGATCCTTGTGTAACCTGCCTCGTAGCACGCAGCCACGGCGCCGACAGGGTCGGAAACCACCATGTCCGCCACGCTTTTGTCACGCGACACCACACAGTTCAGTCGTCTGGGCAACGGCCTGACCGGCAGGCTTTCCCAGGTGTTCCGCCCCATCACCAGCGCGCCACCAACGGTTTCGCGCTGAAAAAGCCTCAGATCTTCCGGCGCATGCCATGGGATTTCGTTGTTCCGGCCGATGGCACCATTCCGCGCCCGCGCCACAATCAATGTCAGCATATCAGACAGCCACAGGCGCTTTTATCGCCGGCAGAGGATCATACCCCACAAATTCAAAGTCATCGTACCGGAAGTCAAAAATGGATTTCACCTCTCTGGTCAGCCGGAGCGTCGGCAGATCACGCGGCGTGCGTTCGAGCTGTGTCTGGACCTGTTCCATATGGTTCGAATAGATATGGGCATCCCCCATCGTGTGGACGAAGTCACCCGGCTCATAGCCAGTGACATGGGCCAGCATCACCTGAAGAAGCGCATAAGATGCGATATTGAACGGCACACCGAGGAACATGTCAGCAGAGCGCTGGTAGAGCTGAAGATGGAGCTTGCCGCCAATGATCCGCACCTGCCACAGCGTGTGACAGGGTGGCAGCGCCATCTGATCCACCTCGCCGGGGTTCCACGCAGAGACAATCAGCCGGCGGCTGTCAGGTGTCTCGCGTATGGCCTCGACCAGATTGCTGATCTGGTCGACTTCTCCGATCAGAACCCGGGCCTCAGCGTCGTCCGTGCGGGATACTTTGGGGAAATGACGCCACTGATGCCCATAAACAGGGCCGAGATCACCGTTTTCGTCGGCCCATTCGTCCCAGATGGACACACCATTCTGCTGCAGATACCGGATGTTTGTGTCACCGGAGAGAAACCAAAGAAGTTCGTAAATAATCGAACGCAGGTGCAGTTTTTTGGTCGTCACAAGGGGGAACCCATCGCTGAGCGGGTATCTGCACTGAAGACCAAAATACGAGGTCGTCCCGGTACCGGTCCGGTCGGACGATTCGGTGCCATGATCCAGAACCATGCGCAAGGCATCGTGATACTGCTGCAAAATTATCTCTCCTGCGAAATCAGGCCGGGCGGCTTTCAGATTCATGCCCATGCGTCAGCTTTACCGGATTATTTTTCCAAGGCAAAGCAGGAGCGCACAGGTCTCTTCACGATCGCGCGCCGGTGGGTGGCAACCGCCGCCACACGTGTTAGGTTTTGTATGGAATTCACAAAAATACGGGAAAATTTCCATGTCACTGAAGTATCTTCACACAATGGTCCGCGTCAAAAATCTCGAGGACTCGATTGCCTTTTACAAACTGCTCGGGCTGGAGGAAACGCGCCGCCACGAAAGCGAGGGCGGTCGGTTTACACTGGTTTTTATGGCGCCTCCGGGTCAGGAAGAATGCCCCGTGGAGCTGACGTACAACTGGGATGGCGATGACGGGTTGCCGTCGGACAGCCGTCATTTCGGGCATCTGGCGTACCGCGTCGGCAATATCTATGAGGTGTGCCAGCATCTGATGGACAACGGGGTAACAATCAACCGTCCGCCGAGAGACGGCCACATGGCCTTTGTCCGCTCACCGGACAACGTTTCCATCGAACTGCTTCAGGAAGGTGACAACCTGCCCCCTGCAGAGCCCTGGTCCAGCATGGAAAACACCGGACATTGGTGATCTGGTCAACCCTGACAGGCGCCATTCTTCTGGGCGCCGCGGCAGCAGAGGCTTCTGAGTGCCGGCTGGCGCTCGTCATGGCAATGGATGTATCCAGTTCGGTCGATGCCGGAGAAGATGCCCTTCAGCGCGGTGGTCTTGTTGCCGCGCTGACCGCGCCGGAAGTTGTGAGGGCCTTTTTTGCCAGCGATGTCCCCGTAGCACTGGCAATTTTCGAGTGGTCGGGGCGCTACAACCAGGAGCTGTTGCTGGACTGGACATTGATTGACGGGCCCGCAAAGCTGGTCAGTGTTGCCGAGACCGTCGCCGCCAGTACACGCAGCCACAATGATTTTCCGACAGCGATGGGATATGCACTGGGATATAGTGCAGGTCTTCTGGAACGCGGCCCTGACTGTCTTTACCGGACAATCGACATAGCCGGTGACGGTCAGAATAACGAGGGGTTTGGCCCTGAACAGGCGTATAAAGCCTTTCCGTTTGAAGGCGTTACGGTCAACGGGCTCGTCGTCAATGGCGCGGATTTTGAAGCAGAGACCGGTCTCATTGCCTTTTACAAAGCCGAAGTGCTGCATGGCCCGGGTGCCTTTATCGAAATTGCTCAGGGGTTTGACGACTACGAGCGCGCGATGCGACGCAAACTTGAGCGCGAAGTCACGCCACCGGTCATCGGGCTGGCCGGAAAGGTTGCGCCGGGAGGATAAGCGATGCGGCCTGAGTTCGTTGCACTGTGCCTGCTCTGCGCAACTGCGCACACCAGCAATGCGGCGTGTCGCCAGGCGCTGGCGCTCGGGCTGGATGTCTCCGGTTCTGTCGACCTGCGGGAATACAGATTGCAGATCGACGGGCTGGTGACAGCGCTCAACAATCAGGAAGTTGCTTCTCTGTTACTGTCAACGCCTGCCGCGCCCGTGTCCATTATTGTCTATGAATGGAGCGGACCCGATGATCAGGTCATCCTTGTGCCCTGGACGGAGTTGCGCAACGCAGACGACCTCAGGCAGATCAGCGTAACACTGTCGCGTACTGAGCGTCGCGCCAGCAATCCGGGCACCGCGCTTGGCACAGCGATGAAGACAGGCGCGTCGCTTCTCGGACAGAAAAGTCACTGCTGGAAACGGACGCTGGATATTTCTGGGGATGGCAAGTCCAACCTCGGACCCCGCCCCCGTGATGTCAAAGAAGCACTGTCAGAACAGGGCATTACAGTTAATGCACTTGTCATCGGAGCTGACGCACCGGCATCGGGTGACAGACGCCAGCAGGAACTGGGCGAGCTTTCGTCTTATTTCCGGGCCGAGGTCATAACCGGCCCGGACGCTTTCGTGCAGACTGCAATCGGGTTCGAGGCATATGCAGACGCCATGACACTGAAAATAAAACGCGAACTGGATGGAATTGCGATCAGCGAGCTTCAGTAGATATAACGGATCTGGTCGGACCAGTAGCGTTCCATACGCTTCAGAGACGACGTAATGTCATCAATGCCCGCCGGACCCAGCACGCCTTTGTCTTCAAGCCCTTCGGCATGCCGTGAAAACAGCGTCGAAACCACATCGCGGATTTTGCGCCCCTTGTCTGTAAGGCGCACACGCACCGACCGGCGGTCAATCTCGCAGCGCTGATGGTGCATATAGCCCATTTCGACCAGCTTTTTCAGGTTGTAGCTGACGTTACTGCCCTGGTAGTAGCCACGGCTTTTCAGCTCTCCCGCAGTGACTTCATTGTCGCCAATGTTAAACAGCAACAGTGCCTGGACCGCATTGATCTCAAGCACACCAACCCGTTCGAACTCATCCTTGATCACATCAAGCAGAAGCCGGTGGAGACGCTCCACCAGCGAAAGGGCTTCAAGATAACTGATCATGAACCCCTGGTTCTGACCGCCTTGCGGCAGGTCTGTCTGGATCTGATCCTGGATACTCATACACGCGCTCCGATTCATTCTGATTTGCACAGAAATTGAGACGGAAACGCCAATATTTCGTTAAAAACATGAAAAACCAGCGTGCGCTGGTTTCAGACGTGCGTTCCAGGCAGCTGTCCGATGATGCGCTCGATCATCGCCTGATAGGGATCGGGTGCTGGTGCCTGCCCGCTAACCCACTGGTATAGATCGTGATCATTCTCACTGAGCATGGCGTCATAAAGTGAGAGATCATCATCGCTCATCCCATCAAGACTGGTTTCAGCAAATTGTTGCAGGATGAGATCCATCTCTTTGATCCCACGCCGCATAGACCGCATCTTCAGCCGTTTCAGACGATGCTCATGCAGTTCCGTCATGGGCCTCGGTCACCAGTGTCTGACGGAGTTTCTTTTCGAGGCGTCCAAGTTGCTCAACACGCGACAGCATGTCGGCGCGCAGATCGCGAATCTCGTTCAGGATATCCGCCGAGCTTGCTGAAAGCTCGCCTTCGTTGCCGGGTGCGTCCAGACCGACACCTTCGCCGTTGATCAGCCACATCATCGAAACATTCAGAAGACCGGCCATCATGGACAATCTGTTCGCCCGCGGCTCGCTCAGGTCATTTTCCCAGGCGCGCAGCGTCGCGACGCGGACACCCAGCCGGCGTGCGAGTTCGCTCTGGTTCATACCTGCCGCCTCGCGGGCTGCAGCCACCCTGTCACCGAAAGTCGCCGTATCAGGTCCGTACCAGTCCTGGAAATCGTCCATTCTGAAGTCTCCTTGTCTGTTATCGCGCTTGATACATGCCGGGATGGCCCCTAACAATGCGCCTCAGTCCTATCAACCAGAGGCCGACATGGAATTGCTTTCTGCGACACTTGCGCGTGTCAAACCGTCCCCGACCATTGCTGTCACAACCAAAGCCGGTGAGCTCAAGGCTGCAGGCCGGGATGTTATCGGGCTTGGTGCCGGGGAACCGGACTTTGACACACCGCAGAACATCAAAGACGCCGCTGTCGCGGCAATCTCGTCCGGTAAGACCAAATACACCGCCGTGGACGGAATTCCAGAGCTTAAGCAGGCAATCTGCGATAAATTCGCCCGCGACAATGACCTGACTTACAAGCCATCTCAGGTCAGTGTGGGCACAGGTGGTAAACAAATCCTTTACAACGCACTGATGGCGACGCTGAACCCCGGCGAAGAAGTTGTCATCCCGGCTCCTTACTGGGTCAGCTACCCGGATATGGTCCTGTTGGCCGGCGGTGAGCCTGTCATCGCACCAGCGACCCTGGAACAGGATTTCAAGCTGACACCCGATGCGCTTGAGGCTGCAATTACGCCAAAAACCAAGTGGTTCATCTTTAACTCCCCCAGCAACCCAACCGGTGCCGGTTACAGCCGGGAAGAGCTTAAAGGGCTGACGGACGTCCTGATGCGCCATCCGCACGTCTGGGTGATGACAGACGATATGTATGAACATCTGGCCTATGACGACTTCGAGTTCTGCACGCCGGCGCAGGTGGAGCCGGGACTTTATGACCGGACACTGACCGTGAACGGTGTGTCTAAAGCCTATGCAATGACCGGATGGCGGATCGGGTATGCCGCTGGTCCGGAAAAGCTGATCGCGGCAATGCGGAAAATCCAGTCCCAGAGCACGTCAAACCCCTGCACCATCAGCCAATGGGCCGCAGTCGAAGCGCTGAACGGCACACAGGATTACATCGCACCGAACAACGAGATGTTCGTACGCCGCCGCAATCTGGTGGTGGATATGCTGAATGCCATTGATGGTATCACCTGCCCCAAGCCTGAAGGCGCGTTTTATGTTTATCCGTCGATTGCCGGGCTGATCGGTAAAACCTCGGCGGGTGGTGCAGTCATCGAGAACGACGAAGCCTTCGCGACGGCCTTGCTGGAAGAAACCGGCGTTGCGGTTGTATTTGGTGCGGCCTTTGGTCTGAGTCCGAATTTTCGCGTCAGCTATGCGACCTCGGATGAAGCGCTGACCGAGGCATGCACCCGGATCCAGAAATTCTGTGCGGCGCTGACCGGTTGAAGACCCTTGCGACCGGCATCCGCGCCGGTCGTATCCCGAACCCGACACTTGCTGCTATTGGATCTCAGGTCAGTGGCGAACTGAGCTGCCACGGGGGCTTGTAGGAGCCTGCGCATACGGAACAGCCTGATCCCGTAATACCGGGATGGCAGTCTCCGGGAAGTGCTCGAATCCGGGGCAGCCTAGAGTCCCGAAATTCCCGCATAACGGGAAGAATCTCCATGTTGTTCGCGACACCTAAAAACTGCCGTAAAATGAAGAGTATTCGGACAGCACCCCCGTCTTTGTGAAGGCCAGCAGCCCCGGAAACCGTAACACTTTGAAAAGTAATCGATATCACAGGAAATCTGCCGCTTCATTTCCCGAGGTCCCTGCGGGGCCGCGCAGATTTCCTGCGGAGCCATCGTTTCCGGATTAAAGCTTTGTTGAATGTTTTGCGCGCCAGTATGTCGCAGTTTTAACAGTTCCGGGAAATTTCCAAAATGTTCCATCTCTCCAGAATGACAGCTTTCGCTGCCGCGCTGTGCGTTGCTGCACCGCTGGCCGCCGATCAGGGCGTGTCGGACGATACAATCAAACTGGCCCAGGTCGCCGCAATGGAAGGCCCGGCTGCGGCACTCGGCACCGGCATGCGTCAGGGTATGCTGGCTGCATTTGAAGAAGCCAACCGCGCTGGCGGCATCAATGGCCGTATGATCTCGCTGACGAGTATTGACGATGGCTATGAGCCCGACCGCTCCGTGGCCGAAGTCCGGACCATTATCAGCGGTGACGACTATCTCGCGCTGGTGGGGCCCGTGGGAACACCAACCACAAAAGCCACACAGCCCATTGCCACCGATGCGGGTATGCCGATGATCGCTCCGTTTACAGGTGCCGGTTTCCTGCGTGCGCCGGAACTCGACAACGTAATTAACGTCCGTGCAACCTATGACGCGGAAACACAGGCCTGGATCGATCACCTTGTGGACGTCGAAGGCATGACAGACATCGCTATTCTGTATCAGGACGACGGTTTTGGCCGCGTCGGGCTTTCCGGAGTCACCAAAGCGCTGGAAGCCCGTGGCATGTCTCTGGTTGCTGAAGGCAGCTACACGCGAAACACCGTTGCTGTGAAATCCGCCCTGCTGGAAATCCGCAAAGCAAAACCGCAGGCGATTGTGATGGTCGGCGCGTATAAGCCACTGGCAGAGTTCATCAAACTGTCCCGTAAGATGAAAATGGACGCAACGTTTGTGACGATTTCATTTGTGGGCTCCAAGGCGCTGGCAGCAGAGCTGGGTGCCGACGGCGAAGGGGTGATCATCAGCCAGGTGGTTCCGCAACCCTGGGACACAAACCTGCCCATCGTTGCTGAATACCAGGCTGCTCTGAGCGCGCTCGATGCTTCTGCGGAGCCCGGTTTTGTTTCGCTCGAAGGTTACGTCGCCGGACGCCTGACCATTGAAGGGCTGCGCAACGCAGGTGCAGACCTGACGCGCGAAACATTCATGGCTGCGATGAACAGCCTGGGAACCGTGGACTTCGGCGGTATGACCATGACCTTCGGCGCTGGTGACAATCAGGGGTCCGAGGATGTATTCCTTACCAGGATCGAGACGGACGGATCCTTCACCGCAATGTCTCCCGGCAGCTAAAACGCCCCGGTCCGTCCGGGTTACAGCCGGGCGGACCGAACACAACCCCAAATGAATTTCTGACCGGAAAGTATTCGTCATGAAAAATCTGGCATCACGCCTCTTTGGTTCCGTACTCGTTCGCCTGGCGCTGATTTTTGGTGCACTCGCGGCAACCACGACAGCAGCGATTGTTGTCAGCTGGATCGTTTTTCAATCTATGGCGACGAATATGACCGTCCTGTCAGACGAGCGCCTTCCTGAACTCAGGGACAGCGCATCAGTGGTCTCAGTGGCTGACCGGTTGAGAGGCCTCCTCTCAGACCTGCTCATCGCGTCAGAACCCGAAGACCTGAAATCGCTCGATTTCAAAACGCAACTTGTACTCGAAGACATACGCAACGCGGCTTCGGCCTTTGAGCCCGGTAAACAGGAAGATCTGTCAGCAAAAATAGATACGGTGGAAACCGCGCTTGCGAACCTCAGAAGCGCACGCGACGCTGAATTTCAGAGCGTGGAAGGCGTGGCAAACGCTGTCGCCGCAGCACTGGAACGCGCCAACACCGCTACTGGTCTGCTCGCTGAAACATCCGACAGTGCCTATTTCGACCTGATCATTGGTGGCGAAGACACAATCTCAGACATCGATGCGACCCTGACGCAACTGATAGAAGAGGACTTTGCGCTATATCAGTCGGCTTTGTCAGTGCGTGCAGAAGTCAACCTGATCTCAGGTCTGGCTCTTGGCATGACCCAAACCCGGGATACCGCTATCCGGTCGATCCTTGCGGATCTTGGCAATGCCGCGGATGACAGGTTGTCAGGCCTGCTTCCCATTATCGCTAAAGCACCTGCAACCGAGGAAGTTGCAACGCTTGTTGCACGGTCTCAGCAGGAATATCGAAAGGCATTCGGACCAACGGGAAGACAATTGCGGCCTTCTGACATTCTGTCCCTTCGTCAGGAAATCGATGCAGCGCTTTCCTCTTCGATGGACGATATTTATTTTGAACTGGTCATCAACAGTGACGATGCTAAAACCAATAATTCGGAAGCGATTCAATCGCTTCTCGATGACCAGGTGGCGCGCATTAGAACGCAGGCGACATTGGATTCCGCTGTTCAGTCGTTCTTCTCGTCAGCGATGCAGACCGCCTTGTCACGGGACGCTACTGAACTGGCACAACGCGCGGACGGTTTGCGTGTAGCAGGTCAGCGCCTGCTCGACGCAAAAAGTGGCGTCGACCCTGAAATCGCTTCGCCACTGGATGCCATTCTCGACATAGCAGATGCCGAGACAGGTATCGTGGCAATCCGGGCAGCTGCCTTTGATGCGCAGGCCAATGCGATGGATGCAACAGCTGTCGCGGCAGAGGCGGTGCGGGATATCTCGCTTGCGGTCAGCGAATATGCCTCCGCTTCCCAGAGCCAGATCGAGGCTGCAGCAGCACAGCTGAACTCCGAAGTTGCCTCTGCAAGGTCCAACCTGCAACTGATCGGTTTGCTGAGCGCCGCAATCGTCGCCGCAGCCCCTCTCTTGATATGGGCTATGGTGACCCGTCCTCTGAACAGTGTAACGGCGGTAACGGAACGACTGGCAAAAGGCGATCTTTCTGAAATCGAAAATGCGTCCCGTTACAAAGGCGAGATCGGCAGACTGGCGCGAGCCCTTGAAGTTTTCCGGAACGGTGCTCTCGAACGGCTGCAGATGCAGGAAGAAGAGAAAAAACGCGAAGCTGAAATGCGCGAAGCCGAGCGCAAGGCGGAGCAGGCCAAGCGCGACGCCGAAGAAAAGGAACGCGAGGCCGAAGCCAGACGGGAAAAGGAACTTCGTGAACGCGAGGAAGCAGAACGCGCAAGGGACGAGAAAGAACGCCAGGCGCGGGAAGCGGAGCGCGAAGCCCGCACCCGGGAACAGGAAACAGTCGTCGGCGAACTTGCTTCCGGTCTTCGCAAACTGTCGTCGGGTGACCTGACGCATCTGATCCGTGCGGAGTTCCCGGACGAATATGCTGCTCTGAAAACCGACTATAACATGGCTGTTGAAAACCTCTCCGACCTCGTGCGTCGTATCGGGGCAAGTGCCGGCACTATTGACACCAGCAGCGCTGAAATCGCGTCATCTGCACTCGATCTGTCGCGCCGCACTGAGAATTCTGCTGCTACTCTTGAGGAAACAGCCGCTGCGCTCAATGAGCTGACCAGCAGCGTTTCGTCAGCGGCAAAAGGTGCAACTGACGCGGCCGGCACGGTTGAAAGGGTCAAAACCGACGCGGAATCCAGCGAGACCGTGATGCGGGACGCTGTGGCGGCCATGGGAGAAATTGAGAGCTCGTCGGGTGAAATTGCCAAGATCGTTGAAGTGATTGACTCAATTGCGTTCCAGACCAACCTTCTTGCGCTCAACGCGGGTGTGGAAGCGGCGCGTGCCGGTGATGCCGGCAGGGGATTTGCTGTCGTCGCATCCGAAGTGCGTATTTTGGCGCATCGCTGCTCCGAAGCAGCGTTGCAGATCAACGAACTGATCACTGTTTCAACCGGCCATGTCGAAAAAGGTGTCACTCTTATGGATGATACCAAGGAAGCACTTGGGCAGATTCTCAAGGGCATCGTCGACGTGTCGCAAAACGTATCGGACATTGCGCTGTCGGCCTCAGAACAATCGAGTGGCATTGCAGAAATCAACACTGCGGTCGAAGCACTGGACCGGGGCACGCAACAGAACGCGGCTATGTTCGAAGAGACCACCGCAGCCAGCCAGTCGCTCACGGCTGAAGCGTCTCACCTGTCTCAAACCATCTCAAGCTTCCGGGTGGCGGACGGTGAAATACCGGACGAACAATTCCATCAGGACAGCGACGCCGCCTGAAACACTGAAGCCGGCCTGAAAAATTTAGGCCGGTTGGCCAGATTTTGCCTGACCCGACCGAAAAGTCAGGTGTTGAACAGGAAATGCAGAACGTCCCCATCGCGGACAATGTAGGACTTCCCTTCTGCGCGCATCTTTCCTGCATCCTTTGCGGCGTTTTCACCGCCAAGCGATACATAATCGTCGTAGGAAATAGTCTCGGCCCGGATAAAGCCTTTCTCAAAGTCGCCGTGTATCACACCTGCGGCCTTCGGGGCAGTTGTACCTTGGCCGATTGTCCAGGCGCGCGCTTCTTTTGGCCCCGCTGTAAAGTAAGTCTCAAGCCTTAGCAGACTGTAGCCTGCGCGGATCAAACGATCGAGCCCGGCCTCAGCGAGGCCCATCTCTTCGAGAAACATATCCGCTTCGTCAGGCTCGAGCTGACTGATCTCTTCTTCAATCTGCGCAGAAATAATCACATGCGAATTGCCCTGAGCGGACGCCATTTCCGCAACCTGTGCAGACAGGGCATTGCCCGATGCCGCTTCGCCCTCACCAACATTGCACACGTAAAGAACAGGCTTTGTCGTCAGCAACTGCAACATATTCCATGCGCGCGCATCTTCCTCGTCGATCTCGACAACCCGCGCCGGACGTCCCGCCTCAAGAGCTTCGAGTGCCATCTTCATCAGCCGTTCCTGCTGGACGGCATCTTTGTCTCCACCCCGCACTTTGCGGACAATGTTCTGCAGCCGCTTTTCGATGCTCTCAATATCCGCAAGCATGAGTTCGGTCTCAATCGTCTCCGCATCCGCAACGGGATCAACGCGCCCTTCAACGTGCGTGACGTCACCATCTTCAAAACATCGAAGGACATGCGCAATCGCATCGACCTCACGGATATTTGCCAGGAACTGGTTGCCCAGCCCCTCCCCCCTGGAAGCGCCTTTTACAAGACCCGCAATATCGACAAATGTCATACGTGCCGGAATAACCTGGCGCGAGCCTGCGATCTCAGCCAGCTTGTCGAGCCGCTCGTCCGGTACAGCAACCTCACCGACATTCGGCTCAATGGTGCAGAAAGGAAAATTTGCCGCCTGTGCCGCCGCTGTGCGGGTCAGCGCGTTGAACAGAGTGGACTTACCGACGTTCGGCAAACCCACGATTCCCATTTTGAAGCCCATGACACTGTCCTTTGTTGCTGGCGCATTCCCTTAGGGCCTGCGCAGGCTCAGGACAAGTCCCGACGGTGCCGCCTGTCTTCGCGCGCATGAAAGATCAGCGCCCAGGCGAGGAGAATGAACATCGGATGTGTAAGCCCACCCGAGAAGAAAAGCGCCGGTATCCAGATAATGAACACCAGGATCGCGATAATAGGACGGCCTGTCAGCAGAATCGAAAGCGGGGGCAAAAGTATAGCGAGAAGATAGTTCATAACGCCAATATAGGCCCGGAATGTTGGATATTGAGGGGAAATCGACCTGTTTTTGCCCCATCGCCGGAAATCCACCCCTGCCGGGACGGTATGATGCATTGATTTCCCCGTCCGATTTCGGCATTCGGTGCCTGAGACTTCAGGAAGGCAGCACCACCAATGACCCGCATCGATGACCGGTTCGCCGAACTTGCCCGCCAGGGAAAGAAAGCATTTGTTTCGTACATCATGGCCGGCGACCCGGACTTTGACCGGTCGCTGGAAATCGTGCGCGGCCTGCCGGACGCGGGCGTGGATATCATTGAGCTTGGCCTGCCCTTTACCGACCCGATGGCGGACGGGCCGACCATTCAGCTTGCAGGCCAGCGCGCGCTTGAAAGTGGTATGACACTGCTGCGGACGCTCGAGCTGGCCAAAGCTTTCCGCGAGACGGACAATGAAACGCCGATTGTTCTGATGGGCTATTACAATCCGATCTACAGCCATGGCGTGGAGCGTTTCCTCAAGGATGCCGCGGAAGCCGGAATTGACGGCCTGATCGTCGTGGATCTGCCGCCGGAAGAAGACAGCGAACTGTGCATTCCCGCCCAGGCCGCAGGGCTCAATTTCATCCGCCTTGCGACACCAACAACGGATGACAAACGTTTGCCGCGTGTAGTTCAGAACACGTCGGGCTTTGTGTACTATGTCTCGATCACCGGCATCACCGGCGCGGCAGAGGCGCAGGCAGATGATGTAGGTCCCGAAGTATCCCGCATCCGCGAAGCAAGCGGCCTGCCTGTCGTGGTCGGTTTTGGGGTCAACACGCCGGAGAAATCCCGTTCAATCGCGGGTGTGGCCGATGGTGTGGTTGTCGGATCGGCGATTGTCAGCAGGATCGCAGCCGGAGACAGCACCGAAGACGTGCTTGCTTTTGTCCGTTCGCTCTCAGACGGCGCGCATTCCGTCTGAAGCAACACTCTCCGCCGGACTGTCGCGATCGGCATCCAGAACCGCCCGTAATTCCCGGAGTGCCGGCAGAATTTCTACGAGCTTCTGCATCTCGTAAACCTGCGACAGCCTGTTCAGGTCCGGGATCATCGCGGTAATCGTTTCGTCGCGGAACCTGCGCCCGGCCTGCGTCAGCCAGACCTGTTTTGACCTGCCATCCTTCGGATTGGGATGCACCTCGACGAGGCCGTGTGCTTCCAGGCCCTTGATCGTATGAGTCATACTGGTTTTCGGCACCTGGAACGCGCGTGCGATTTCCATGGGTGTCCGTCCATCACCGCGCCTGGAAAGATGGCTGATGACGCCGAAATGGGGCGCGATCAGCCCATCCGGCAATCGCGCCTCCAGCAGGGTTCTGCTGAGTTGTTCGATGATCCCTATTTCGTTGAATACCTCGAAACAGAGCGTGACCGGGTCTTCAGCCATTCAACAGTTTTGCCTCCAGTGGCCAGCGCGGTGATTGCGCCACATCCGGACCATAGCCCAGCCTGCCAAGCATTTGAACTGTCTCTCCATTCGTCGCGAGCAGGTCGTGAATGCGCACGTACTGAAGCGCCATTTCCGGAAACTCCTGCAGGCACTGGCTGACCGGATGGAGCGACAGACCCAGTGATGTGCAGCGCAGGTTAAGGCGCAGCCAGTCCCGCCCCGCACGAACCTGATCCGCCTTATCATTTCCGGCGGATCTGAGAACGGCATAGGCAGGTGTCGCATGCAGCATTTCGTCGTAAATTCTGACACCCTCCCGGAACCCCCGGCTCTCCGGATCACTCTGAACTGACCGGCTGACAAGACCTGTGAGCATCAGTGTTTCCAGAAATGGCCCCCCAAGATCAATGCCGTCAGGGTTCGCGTTTATCTCGGCCTTGCCAAACCGCATCAGATCGACGGATTCATGCAGCGTTCGGGGCGTCTGCATTTCGGCAACCCAGGCATCCCAGGTGATCGACCGGATTTCTTTTACCCGTTCTTCGTCAGTCACAATCGTGGCGTAGCTTTCCAGAGCGCGCACCGCGACATCCGGCACTTCCCTGTCAGAGAACGGCTCTTTGCAGGACCGCCTGTTCAGGATGTGTCCGGCAAGCGGATCAGCCTGGCCTCCTGTTTCGAAAACAGCTCTGGCCACCGGCCCTTTTTCACCGTCCGGGAAAACCTCAGTGCGCACGTCATACCCTGCAACACCGGCAGCCAGTGCCATCTGTTCCAGGAAACAGCCGAAACCGATGGTCAGCTGACGGTCAAAGGGGTCAGTTTCAGGCAGTCTTTTTTCGCTGTCATGCCAAAGCAGGACGGTGTCATCCCCGACCAGTTCCACCAGCCAGGGCTGCAGGTTGTGCGGATTTGGAGCCAGCAGAGCGTAGCTCAGCGCATTTTTGCGGGGATCTCCGTAACTCCCTGCCAGTTTCCACGGTGCAATGGCGCGGTGGGGAACCCTTGTGTTCAGAAAGCCGGCGGATGCGGCTGTTGCGGCGGCAATGGTGCCACCTCCGGCGATGGTCAGGAATTTTCGTCTCGAAACGGTCATGTTTAGCCTCATCAGTTTGTTCAATATCGCACTATATAGTTCGATATTGCACTATTCAAGACTTTTTGCGAACCGCAACATTTGTTGAGTTGAAGGCGTTTTCCAAAATTGGTAATGAAAACTAACCAAAATTGGAAATCACCATGCCAGCCATTACAAATATTGAAGATCTGAAACGCATCTACGAACGGCGCGTGCCGCGGATGTTTTACGACTACGCAGAGTCCGGCAGCTGGACTGAGCAGACATTCCGCGAAAATTCATCTGACTTTGACCAGCTGCGTCTGCGCCAGCGCGTGGCTGTCGATATGTCGGGGCGCACAACTGAATCCGAAATGATCGGCGAAAAGGTTGCAATGCCGGTGGCCCTCGCGCCGGTCGGGATCACAGGAATGCAGCACGCCGACGGCGAGATGAAGACCGCGAAGGCTGCGGAAAAGTTTGGTGTCCCCTTCACGCTCAGCACCATGTCGATCAACTCAATTGAGGATGTGGCCGGCTTTACCGATGCGCCCTTCTGGTTTCAGCTCTACATGATGCGGGATACGGACTATGTCTCGCGACTGATACAGCGTGCCAAAGACGCAAAGTGTTCAGCGCTTGTCATCACGCTTGACCTGCAGATCCTAGGTCAGCGGCACAAGGACATCAAAAACGGCCTGTCTGCTCCTCCCAAACTGACCGCAAAAACCATCGCCAACCTCGCCACCAAATGGTCCTGGGGTATTGGCATGCTGAGTGCGAAGCGTCGCGACTTCGGCAATATCGTGGGGCATGTCGAAGGCATTTCTGACCCCAAATCGCTCAGCACCTGGGCCGCTGAATCCTTTGATCCGACGCTCGACTGGGACAAGGTCGCAAAGATTAAAGAGGAATGGGGCGGCAAGGTGATCCTCAAGGGCATCCTGGATGCCGAAGATGCCAGAATGGCCCTCAAAGTTGGTGCCGATGCGATCGTGGTCTCCAATCACGGTGGCCGACAGCTTGACGGTGCGCTGAGCTCCATTCGCGCGCTCAAGCCAATCCTCGACGCAGTTGGAGATGAGATTGAAGTGCACCTGGACAGCGGTATCCGTTCCGGTCAGGACGTTCTCAAGGCGCTCGCTATGGGCGCACAGGGGACTTACATCGGGCGGGCGTTCATCTACGGCCTGGGCGCGATGGGTCAGCAGGGTGTTACGAAAGCGCTTGAGATCATTCACAAAGAGCTGGACACCACGATGGCACTTTGCGGCGAAACGGACGTCAGAAACCTAGGGCGGCACAACCTGCTGGTCCCGGAGGATTTCGAGGGTCGCTGGCAGAGCTGAGTTTTCGGGATGGTGCCGGGCGGACGGCTGCAGATTTCAGCCGCGCCCGGCGTCCTGCAGCGACCTGACCGTGCGCCCGAGCGCGGGCACAAGAACCAGTGCCGCCACGAACATAATACCGCCCACCAGCGCAAAACCGGCGCGCAGGCCAAAGTATTCAGAGGTGAAACCCATCAGCGGTGGGCCCAGAAAGAACGCTGCGTATCCCATAACGGATACACGGCTGATGGCTGCAAGCCTGTTGCGCGCGGGGACGACCCGCCCGACCTGCGCCAGCGCAAGTGGTGCGATCACCGACACGCCAAGCCCGGTGAGACCAAAGCCGAGGTAGGCTGTCATCAGGCCCGGAGCAAGACCCGCGAGGAACAGACCGGCTGCCGCCGTCAGAGCTGCGGCCACCATCAGCTGCAGTTCCGGAAGGCGGGACGACATCAGATGCCCTGCCAGCCGCCCTGCCCCCATGGTCAGTCCGAGAATGGCCGGCCCCAGTGCACCTTCCGCAGGCCCGCCGCCTAGCGTGCGTTCCAGATGCAGCGCTGACCAGCCTTCGGAGGATGCCTCTGTCAGGAAGGCCAGTAAAACAATCGCACCGCCAAGCCAGATGAGGCCTGATGGCAGCCGCACTGCGGCGCCCGCGGCCTCCTGCGGCATCACCGCGCTTCGTTTTTCCAGCATGATGACGGCCAGGACAGCTACCAGAGCGCTGAAAGCGAGAAACACATCTGCGGGTGTCCATTCCAGTTCCCGCAATACACCGGTCAGCAGAGCAGACCCGGCATAGGCAAAAGAATACATCGCATGATTGAGGTTCATGAGGGGCCTGCCCTCCTGTTCCTCTCGTTCGGAAACGCGCACGTTGACCAGCACGTCAACGACGCCGGAACCGACCGACGCGAGCGTCATTCCCAGAGCGAACTGCACAAGGCCTGTCGCACTGCCTGCCGTGAACATCCCCAGCGCCACGATGAGCGATGCCACAGGTGTGGCCCAGCGCCCCGCCAGACGGTCCGCGAGCGGGGCCAGCCACATCGCCGCCAAAGCCCCCAGAGAGGCGACCAGAACCACGGCACCGTAAACCGCATCTGATGCGCCGATCGCCGCCTTAACCACTGGCATCTGGGCAAAAAACGCAGCCCAGGCCCCACCGATCACGATGAAGCCCGCAAGTGGTTTGTGCGAAATCCGGAGGTCGTTCAGAAGGCCCATCAGCCCGTGTCGCACAGGGCCCGTTTTCCCACAAGCACGCTTGTGTCAGAAACCTCTTTCCATGTGGCCGAATCCGGTCTATACGCGCGGCTTCATGCGGGCATACAGCCTTGGAGGATGTCCGCCCTTACATATTGGAGAGTATCAATGGCTGGAGAAATTCCGGATCTTGTCGCTCAGGAACGGACGGGGACAGGCAAGGGCGCCGCTCGTCAGGCACGCCGCGATGGCATGGTTCCTGGTATTGTTTTTGGTGGTGACACTGACCCGCTGCCGATCAACATCCCTTTCAACGTTCTGTTCAAGAAGCTGAAAGAAGGCCGGTTCAAGTCGACCCTGTTCAACATGAAAGTTGAAGGTCACGACGACGTGCGTGTGATCTGCCGCGACGTGCAGCGTCACGTGGTCAAGGATCTGCCAACGCATATCGACTTCATGCGCCTGCGCCGCACCACAAAAATCAACCTCTTCATCGCGGTTGAAGTTGTCGGCGACGATGTGGCCCCCGGCCTGAAAAAAGGTGGTGTGCTGACGCTGATCCGCCCCGAAGTCGAACTGGTTGTGACCGCGGGTGATATCCCGGATCACATCACCATCGACATTTCCGAAATGGAAATCGGCGACAACATCACGATCTCGTCCGTTGACCTGCCAGCAGGTGCAAAACCGACGATCGACCGTGATTTCGTGATCGCACAGATTTCTGCGCCAGCAGGTCTGGCCTCTTCGGATGACGAAGATGGCGATGACGGCGAAGAGGGTGATGCACCCGAGGCCGAAGGCGACGCAGAAGAGTAAAGCCTTTCCCCATCGGGAACGGAGGATACGGGGCCCTTTGCGGCCCCGTATTTCGTTCCGGCAGCCCCGGTGCTATGCTGCAGCGCAACATCAGGGAGCTGAAATTTTGAAACTGATCGTCGGTCTGGGCAATCCGGGTCCAAAATACGCCGGAAACCGCCACAACATCGGATTCATGGCGCTCGACCGGATTGCGCAGGATCACGGGTTCGGCCCCTGGAAGGGCAAGCATCAGGGCAGTCTGAGCGAGGGCCGTTTTGGGTCCGACAGGGCGGTTCTGCTCAAACCCGAAACCTTCATGAACAATTCCGGCCAGTCCGTGCAGGCGGCGCTGAAATTCTTCAAACTGGATCCCGAAGACGTTGTTGTGCTGCATGACGAGATCGACCTTGCCCCCGGCAAAGTAAAACACAAAGTCGGCGGCGGACATGCCGGCCACAACGGTCTGCGTTCGCTGCATGCTCATATCGGGCCGGATTACGCGCGTGTTCGTCTGGGCGTCGGTCATCCCGGTCACAAGGATCGCGTCCCGTCCTATGTCCTGCACGACTTTTCAAAAGCGGATCAGGAATGGCTGGATGATGTTCTGCGCGGCGTAAGTGATGGTGCGCCCTGGCTCGCAGCGGGCGATCCGTCAAAATTCATGAACGCAGTCGGCTTGCGGCTCAGCCCTCAAAGATCTGGCAGCGGCGAAAAAGGCACAGCCGCGCGGCCAAAAACTGCGGCAAAAGAAAAACCACCGGAGCAAACTGAAGAACCGTCAGACGAACGGTCAGCTATGCAGAAGCTGCTGGATCGTTTCCGGTGAACCTGCCCGACGCCTTTGCACATCAGGCCATCAGCTGCCGCGCTCTGGGCTCGCCGTTTATGGGCCAGCTTCTTGATCTGCTGGCCGGTCACTGGCCGCAGGATACTGCGCTTGCCCGGCATTTCGCAGCGTTCGACGGGGACATCGGCCCCGCAGGGCATTCTTTGCCTTTGCGTACAGCGGGCGGGCTTCATGCACTGGTTCTGAGCGGCCGGGCTCCAGACCTCGCCGCCATTTATCCGCCGGTTGAAGTGGATGATGAAACGCTGCTTGCGGCCGTGATGTCCGCCCTGAATACGCATGAAGATTTCATGCTGGACTGGGTCAGAAGCCCGCCACAGACGAACGAGGTTCGCCGGTCAGCCGCGCTGATCGCGGGAGCAAGCGTTGCCGCTCAACACTTCGACCTGCCCTTCTGGCTTTCCGAACTCGGTGCCAGTGGTGGACTGAACCTGATGTGGGATCACTACGCGCTCGCCCTGCCCGGCATGACCACTGGACCAGAAAATGCCGCCCTGACCCTTTCGCCGGACTGGGACGGCCCATTGCCCCCTTCCCAAAGGCCGGTCGTCGCCGACCGTCGTGGGGTCGATCTGAACCCTCTTGATCCGCGCCGCGCAAAGGATCTCCTCCGCCTTACCGCTTATCTGTGGCCCGACCAGCCGGAACGGCTTGCGCTCACCCGCGCGGCGGCTGCCGTGACGGATGCACAGATCGACCGCGGCGATGCGATCGACTGGCTGGAGAACAGATTAACGGAGGCGCCTGCGGGGCATGTGCATCTGATCCAGCATACGGTGGCATGGCAGTACTTCCCGGAAGAAGCCAGAACGCGGGGACGCAGAATGATTGAAACCGCCGGATCTGCTGCAACTTCCGAACGACCACTCGCGTGGCTGTCCATGGAAAGCGACGGCGATACAAAGGGTGGAATTGGTGCCGCACTGATCCTGCGGCTCTGGCCCGGTGACGTTACCCTGAACCTCGGGCGCGCCGACTTTCACGGACGCTGGGTCCGGTGGCAGACGCCCTGACGGGCAGGAAGACAGGTAGGGTCATGCGCAGTTTCGGGAAATGGCTGGGACGAATTCTTCTGGCTCTCGTGCTTGCAGCAGCCGCGCTGGGTCTTTGGAAGATCGAAGAGATCAGACGCCTGATGGCGGTGAACAGCCTCTTTGAACCCGACCGGATTGTCGGGAATTTCAGCAACATGGACGCAGCCTTCCTGCACAGGGAGATCGACCGCGGCGACGGTCCGGTATCCCCCCTGCCCGCAGGGGAACCGATGCAGATGCCTGAGCGGCTGGACAGGTTCCTCACTGACCGCAATGCGACCTCCCTGCTGGTGCTCAGCGGCGGCAAAATCGTCTACGAAGATTACCTGCTGGGAACCGGGCCGGACGATCTCCGGATCAGCTGGTCCATGGCCAAAAGCTACCTGTCCGCCCTGACAGGCATTCTGGTCGGCAAAGGCCTTATCCCTGACCTCGATGCACCTGTAACCGACTATGTTCCGGAGCTGGAGGGCGGGGCCTACGGCAACGCGACCATCCGCAATGTTCTGAACATGGCGACCGGTGTGACCTTTGACGAGGACTATCTGGACAAAGGTTCCGACATCAACCGGATGGGCCGCATTCTTGCCCTTGGCGGCGAGATGGACACCTTCGCCGCTGACCTGACTGAAACATTCGCCCCACCGGGGGAGCAGTGGAAATACGTGTCCATCGACACCCACGTCCTGGGAATGGTGTTGAGGGCCGCCGGTGGAAAACCGGTTGTTGATCTGATGTCCGAACACGTCATCCGCCCGCTTGGCGTTGAGCGCGCGCCCTACTACCTGACAGATGGTACCGGCGTGGCTTTTGCGCTGGGGGGGCTGAACATTACGACGCGCGATTATGCGCGTTTTGGCCAGATGTTCCTGCAGCGGGGGCGCTGGCAGGGCACTCAGGTTGTGCCTTCGGACTGGGTTATCCTGTCCACAACCGCCACCGCACCGACCAGCGGTGACCAGATGGGATATGGATATCAGTGGTGGCTGCCGCGCGACGCAAGGCCGCGGGAATACATGGGACGTGGCATTTACGGGCAATACCTCTACATCAACGAAACAGCGGATGTGGTGATCGTGCTCACAGCTGCGGATCGCCGGTTCCGGGACCGCGCAGTACAGCGGGACAATCTCGAACTGTTCCGGGAGATCGCCGACAGGCTCTGAGGAGAACGGTATGGAAAAAGACGACAGCGTCAATGTCCTGGGAACGCCGCTGGCCGTGTGCGGCACCGACCCTGTGACAGGTTTTTTCCGGGACGGCAGCTGCAACACTTGTGCTGCTGACCGTGGAAGCCACACCGTCTGCGCCATCATGACAGCCGAGTTTCTGGCGTTCTCAAAGTATGTCGGCAATGACCTGTCAACGCCGCGGCCGGAATTCGGTTTTGTTGGTCTGAAACCGGGTGATGCCTGGTGCCTGTGCGCCAGCCGGTTTCTGCAGGCGCATGACGACGGCTGCGCACCACAGGTCAACCTGGAAGCCACCCATGCGCGCGCGCTTGAAATTGTCCCGCTTGAGGTACTGCGCGCCTGTGCCGCTCACTGACCGGGTTTTCACGCAGCGGCAAACCAGGGCCCACGGACGTTCCGCCAACATGCGGTTCAACCATGTTGTGCGCTTCAGACCCGATCCGGGGCGAAATAAAGCATAAACCTTCGGCCTAAGACAGCCTCGCTCATCCCAAAGTCCAATTCTGTTTCCTGCTCTTCCTGCTCAGATCAGGGCAACCGCAATGACGCGGAAGCACAGAAAACGAAAAGGATGACACAATGATCAAACACAGCAAAACGCTTCTTCTGGCCGGACTTCTTATTCCCGGTGCCGCATTTTCGGACATCGGCAAAGGAGATGTGCTTGGTGTCTCAACCGAGGCGATCACCGCTGCGGTTGAAGCGCAGGGCTATACCACCGTGGAAGTGGAAATCGAGGACGGTGAAATCGAAGTGGAAGCGCTTCTGAACGGGCAGGAATACGAAATCGAAGTGTCATCCGAGACCGGCGAGGTCCTGGCTGTCTACAGGGATGATGACGACGATGACGATGACGATGACGATGACGATGACGCGGATGATCATCACGATGATGACAGCGAAAGCGACGATGACTAACATCGCCCGGGTGCGCCTGAAACACCGGGCGCATCCTTCATCTGCTGAGGAACCTTTATGTCACGTACCGCCATCCTCTGGTCACTCTTTGCGCTTCAGACGATCTGTTGCGCTTATTTCCTGATGGACATCACGTGGGATCTGCTCTGGCCCGGGTTCTACAACCGCTGGGCCGAAAGCGATGTGATTGAAGCGCTCGTTACCATTGCCCTTTTTCTGGGCCTCGTGTTCACCGGCAATGAGCTGAGATCATTGCTGGGGCGGCAGACTGAACTGGAGGACCAGATCAGTATCGCGTCAGGTGCTTTCAGCGAAGTGCTGGAAGCACGCTTTCACGACTGGTGCCTGACCGCCGCCGAACGCGAAGTGGCCATCCTGGCGATCAAAGGCTTTTCCATCGCCGAGATGGCCGATCTGCGGGACACAAAACAGGGCACGATCAAAGCGCAATGCGCCTCGGTCTACCGCAAAGCGGACGTCGCGGGCCGGCTGCAGTTGCTCAGCATATTTCTTGATGACCTCATCGCTGACGATCTTGTCAGCACCGGTCAACCCAGATCCGCGCAAGGATAATTCATGCATCCCTTCGGTGTACTTCTGATCGCCGAAACGACGCTCTTTCCGGCTGTTCAGCTCCTGTCACTTCCGGATATAGCGGAAGGGACAGCCCTCTTTTCAAAGTGTCCTGGGTCCCACTGAAGGCTGACCACCCGATCAGGCGAATTCACCCATCTCGAACCCGAGCGCCCGCGCGACAGTGAAAATATCCTTGTCGCCGCGTCCGCACATGTTCATGCAGATGATGTGATCAGCAGGCAGTTCCGGTGCGATTTTCATCACATGGGCCAGCGCGTGGCTGGGCTCCAGCGCCGGAATAATACCTTCCAGCTCACAGCAGAGCTGGAACGCCTCAAGCGCTTCTTTGTCCGTGATCGCCACGTATTCGGCGCGTCCGATGTCATGCAGCCATGCGTGTTCCGGCCCGATACCCGGATAGTCCAGACCCGCTGAAATAGAGAACCCTTCGAGGATCTGACCGTCGTCGTCCTGCAGCAGATAGGTCCGGTTGCCATGCAACACGCCCGGCCTGCCGCCTGTCAGCGACGCGCAGTGCTCCATTTTCTCATTCACGCCTTTCCCACCGGCCTCAACACCGATGATGCCGACTTCCTTGTCGTCGAGGAAAGGATAAAACAGGCCCATCGCGTTCGAGCCACCACCAATTGCCGCGATCACGGTGTCCGGCAACCGGCCCTCTGCCGCGGTCATCTGTTCGCGTACTTCTTTGCCGATGATCGACTGGAAATCACGAACCATGGCGGGATACGGATGCGGCCCCGCAACGGTTCCGATGCAGTAGAATGTGTCACGTACGTTGGTGACCCAGTCGCGCAGCGCGTCGTTCATCGCGTCCTTGAGCGTGCCCCGGCCGGAGGTCACAGGTACAACTTCCGCCCCCAGCAGACGCATCCGGAAAACATTGGGTGCCTGACGTTCGACATCATGCGCGCCCATGTAGACAACGCATTTCAGGCCAAACTTAGCGCACACAGTCGCTGTTGCGACACCGTGCTGACCGGCGCCGGTTTCGGCGATGATGCGGTTCTTGCCCATGCGGCGCGCCAGGATGATCTGGCCCAGCACGTTGTTGATCTTGTGCGCGCCGGTGTGGTTCAGTTCGTCACGCTTCATGTATACTTTCGCGCCGCCCAGATGTTCGGTCAGGCGCTCAGCATGATAGAGCGGGCTCGGACGTCCGACATAATGCGTCCACAGATCATCCATTTCCGCCCAGAATGACGCGTCGGTTTTGGCCTTCTCGTATTGTTCCTCAAGCTCCAGAATGAGGGGCATGAGGGTTTCAGACACAAACCGCCCGCCAAACTTGCCAAAGCGTCCCTGCTCATCAGGTCCGGTCATAAAGGAGTTGAAAAGATCGTTGGCCATAACGCACCCGTTTTCCGCATGTGGCGTTCTGCCTACCGCGCGGCGTCAGCGGAAACAAGGCGTTTTGAGATCAACAGGAGCGACGATTGCGCGCGCCGGCGGGGACAGAACCGGCACGCGCTGCGACAGATCAGTCCGCCGCGTAAATCACCGGGGTTGCCGGCGACGCGGAGGCCTCGCCGGTAAACTGCATGATGACATATTCGCCGGCATCCGTTCCGGTCTCACTGCCGGTCCCGGACAGAAGAGCCGTCACTGTGCTCAGTCCGGTAACAAGAATGGCTGCGGCGGCAATGGTTGCTCGGAAAGTCATGTGTACGGCCTTTGAAACAGATATAACGGGATACAGGAAATGCCCTGTACGACCTTTTTAGCCCTTTTTGCATGTCCGTTCTGTGAACCAGGTTACCCAGGTCAGATTTTTTTTGCGGCAACCAAAAATTCCCGGATCAGACCGGTGTCTTTCCGGCCCGGTGCGGTCTCCACACCTGACGAGACATCGACCTGCCGTGCGCCCGTGAGACGAACAGCCTCCGCCACGTTGTCAGGTGTCAGCCCCCCGGCGAGCATCCACGGTTTGGTCCAGTATTTGCGGTCCGCAAGCAGCCGCCAGTCAAATGACAGACCATTGCCACCTGGCAGGTCCGCATTCTGCGGAGGTTTGGCATCGATCAGCAGCTGATCTGCCACCGCCGCATAGGTATCGATCGCCGAAAGGTCGGAGCTGTCCGCCACGCCGATCGCTTTCATCACAGGGAGGCCGTAGCGCGCACAGATTTCCGCTACACGTTCAGGTGCCTCGCTGCCGTGCAACTGAAGCATGTCGAGCGGAACTGTTTCCGTCAGCGTATCCAGAAAACCGTTGTCCGCATTCACCACCAGCGCAACCTTTGCCAGCCCCGGGGGTGCTTCGAGCGCAAGAGATGCGGCATCTGATACGGAAATATTACGGGGGGAATTTGCAAAAAACACGAAACCGCAATAGGCCGCACCAGCTTCTGCCGCGGCACGGACATGTGCGGGATCGGTCAGCCCGCAAATCTTTACTGCTGTTTCAGTTACCATATCGGGTGTTGAGCACAGCGTCGCGCGACTGGCAACCGGAAACGCCCGGTCAGGTCAGCCCGCCTGCTCCAGCATGGCCAGGACTTCGTCCTTGCCCTCGTGCTTTTCGCCTTTCAGCTTTGCCACCTCGCGCTGAAGGCGGCGCAGTTCGCGGGCCTGACGGGAGGCCTCGGCACGCTGTGTATGCTCGCGGATCCACTCCCAGACAAAGCCAACAAGCAGGCCAACGACAATACCGCCGAAAATCACCAGAAACAGAGGCAGCTCAATACTGGGATTTACCGCAAACCAGCCCGCAACCTCTGATGGGATCAGCTGCAGCGACACGATCCCCCGGTTGGCAATCGCCACGGCAATCAGTGCCGCACCAAATACTGCGATACAGGCGTAGCGGATATAACGCATCAGGCCTTCCCGTTCAGACGGTCACGGAGCAGTTTGCCGGTCTTGAAGAAAGGCACGTGCTTTTCTTCGACATGAACGGTTTCACCGGTGCGCGGGTTACGTCCGACCCGGGCGTCACGCTTTTTGACGGAAAACGCGCCAAACCCACGCAGTTCCACCCGATCTCCTCTCGACATGGCGCCGGTCACCTCTTCGAAGATCGTGTTCACGATCCGCTCCACGTCTCTTTGGTAAAGATGTGGATTTTCGTCTGCGATCTTCTGAATCAGCTCAGACCGTATCATAGCGCCCCCCGGTGATTATCTCTTTCCCTCGCAGATGGAGTATAGGAAGGTTTCCGGCATTCCGAAAGCAGCGGATGTGCCATGAGCCGTGGTTTTTAGCGACGGAACACCCTGTTTTGGCGTCATTTTTCATTTGACCAGGCCGGAATCAGCGCAATTCCGGTTGCCGCGTCGCAGCGGCACTGTCATGATTCGTGACGTGAAACGCGGCGGCGGCCGGTGAACGCCGGGCCCCATTTGCCGATGCGGCCGTTCATATACCCCAAAAGGAGCAGGCACATGTCACAGGAAGATCACCACGATTGCGTGGTCGCCATCGGCGCCTCAGCCGGCGGGATCGAAGCTGTGGTTACGCTGTTGTCACAGCTGCCCGAAGGCCTGAACGCGCCCGTCGTTGTCGCCATCCACAGTCAGGCCGGATCTCAGCTGAAGGAGATCCTCGATCATACTTTCAATCTCGACGTTCGCACGCTCAGGGACGGCGACACCGTGAGAAAGGGCGTCATCTATGTGGTGCCCGGCGCCACCCATGCTTTTTTCAGGGACGGACGTGTCCGGCTGTCCGAACCTGTGCGGGATTCCGGATTTCGCCCCTCAATCGACGGGCTTTTCATGACCCTGGCGGCGGAATACGGAGAACGCGCCATCGCAGTGGTGTTGTCCGGTACAATGAACGACGGCATGCGGGGCGCTCAGATCGTGCATGACATGGGCGGGCGGACGATCGTTCAGAACCCTGAAGATGCGCGTTTCGAAAGCATGCCGATGAATGTCATTCTGGCAGACCACCCCCGCAAAATCCTCTCGGCCGGGGATCTCGGGCTTTGGCTGGCGGATACCCTTGGGCCACACGCCGGCTGAACAGCGACACCGGACGACCGACACACAGCTGAACGAAAAAACCCCGCGCACTGCGCGGGGTTCTCTCAGTGTTTTTCAGACATTGACCTGTCAGTCGTCGCCTTTGTTGAGCGCGGCACCCAGGATATCGCCCAGCGATGCACCGGAGTCCGAGGAGCCATACTGTTCCACGGCTTCTTTCTCTTCGGCGATCTCACGTGCTTTGATCGACACGCCCAGACGGCGGGCTTTGTTGTCAACGTTGGTGATGCGAACGTCCACCTTGTCACCGACCGAGAAACGCTCAGGGCGCTGTTCGGCACGATCACGGCTGAGGTCGGAGCGGCGGATGAAGGATTTCATGCCTTCGTATTCCACTTCGATACCACCATCTTCGATCGCGGTCACGGACACGGTCACGATGGAACCGCGCTTCACGCCACCTACGGCTTCGGCGAACTTGTCGCCACCAACAGCTTTGATCGACAGGGAGATACGCTCTTTCTCAACATCCACTTCAGAGACAACGGCCTGAACCATGTCGCCTTTGCGGTAGTCCTGGATAGCTTCCTCGCCACGCTGGTCCCAGCTGAGGTCGCTGAGGTGCACCATGCCGTCGATGTCGCCGTCGAGACCAACGAACAGACCGAATTCGGTGATGTTCTTGACTTCGCCTTCGACCTCTGTGCCCTCGGGATGTGTCTCGGCAAAGACTTCCCACGGGTTGCGCATGGTCTGCTTGAGGCCCAGGGACACGCGGCGCTTGGCACCGTCGATTTCCAGAACCATGACTTCCACTTCCTGAGAGGTGGAGACGATTTTGCCCGGATGCACGTTCTTTTTGGTCCAGGACATTTCGGAGACGTGGACAAGACCCTCGACACCGGCTTCCAGTTCCACGAACGCACCGTAGTCGGTGATGTTGGTCACACGGCCTGTGTGCACCGATTCCAGCGGGTACTTCGCCGCTACCAGATCCCATGGATCTTCCTGCAGCTGCTTCATACCAAGGCTGATGCGGTGTGTTTCCTTGTTGATCTTGATGACCTGAACTTTGATGGTCTCGCCGATCGACAGGATTTCGGACGGGTGGTTCACACGGCGCCATGCCATGTCTGTGACGTGCAGCAGGCCGTCAACACCACCAAGGTCAACAAACGCACCGTATTCGGTGATGTTCTTGACGACACCGTCCACGGTCTGACCTTCGGAGAGGTTGCCGATGACTTCTGCGCGCTGTTCGGCGCGGGATTCTTCGAGGATCGCACGGCGCGACACAACGATGTTGCCCCGGCGGCGGTCCATTTTCAGGATCTGGAACGGCTGCTTGAGACCCATCAGAGGGCCTGCGTCGCGCACAGGGCGCACATCAACCTGCGAGCCGGGCAGGAAGGCCACCGCACCGCCGAGATCGACAGTAAAGCCACCTTTGACGCGGCCGAAGATGGCGCCTTCGACGCGCTCTTCGTCTGCATATGCTTTTTCCAGACGGTCCCATGCTTCTTCGCGGCGCGCCATCTCGCGCGAGATCACAGCCTCGCCGCGTGCGCTTTCCACCTGGCGGAGGAACACCTCTACCTCGTCACCTACGTCAATTTTGGGAGCTTCGCCCGGATCAGCGAATTCTTTGAGCTCGACGCGGCCTTCCATTTTGTAGCCTACGTCGATAATGGCCTGGCCCGCTTCGATCGCGATCACCTTGCCTTTGACAACTGACCCCTCCTGGGGTGTGTCCATTTCGAAGCTTTCGTTCAGGAGTGCTTCAAACTCGTCCATCATATTTGCCATGTGGCGTCGTTTTCCTAACATTAATGTGTTTCTGGCCGTGCGGTTGTCTCCGCCGGTCTTTGGATTGGTCTGCCGCTCACCGGGACCGGTGCTCAGAACAAACGAAGGGCCGGTTTTTCACCGACCCTGCTCGTATGCTGTGCCGCACAGGCTGTTCCCGCCTCGTCAACGCCCGCGCGTATAGGCCTAATTCAGCCGGCCTGCAAGCATTTATGCGCCTTTGCAGCGGTCCGCCGCCGGCCCGGATGCCCTGTACAGCACTTGACTATGCCCGCCTGAGCTTCATGTTTCCTTTGGGACTGGGAGAACAATATGCAGCCGGGATTTCTGCTGTATGCATCCAGACTGGATGCGCCAATGGGTTTCAGGGCATTGAATGCCCTGCTTGACGTCAGTCAGAAAAACAACCGGCGTGACGACATTACCGGCTTTCTGCACATCGAAGATCAGATTGTTCTGCAGTACCTTGAAGGGCCGACGTTCCAACTTGGCGTGACAGTCGACCGTATCCGCCATGATCCGCGTCACAGCGGGTTCACCATCCTCTCTCATGGTAACGCCGAACGGCGCTGTTTTGACGGCTGGAACATGGCGCTGGTCGAATGCACGACGATGGCAATAGCAGATCTTATGGGCCGTCACTGCACGCGGATCACCGAGCTCGCCGCCGAAAACCCGGCTGATCTGATCGGTCTGCTGTCGGCCAACGCCTCGCTGCTGAACGACCGGTACCGGGTCGCCTGAAGGGCCGGATTACAACTCCTGGCCCTTGCGCAGTTCCTCAAACAGCTCCTCGTAGATGCCGTTTGAATCACCGCCACCGAAAATGTTGACACCACCCGAATAGGTCTGCCCATAGGTGCGCGCGACATTCACGGTCTGCGCCAGTCCCGACAGGAACTGATCCCGCTCCAGCGGGGACAGCGGATGTATGAAAACGCCCCAGAGCCGCCCCTGGGCCACGGCATAGCGTGCATCCAGAGCACTGTCGAAATTGGCCTGCATCAGGCGCATCAGCTCCGCCGGATCAAGCCCGTCTGCTGCCCGGATCGGCACCATGGCCCGCATCCGGTCTGCACGGGCATCGGCGATGACGATAACCGGGATGTCCTGCACGGTGAACTCAATCGACGGTCCCCGCGCCTGCGCCTCAGGGTCAATTGACAGAATAATCTCCGCCAGCCGGGGCATGGTCATGGGCGGCTCACCGGCCGGCAAAGGCTGGTCCGGGGACGCCTCCTGTGCTGCTGCAAAGCTGCCAATCCACAGCAGCATGATTGAAACGAGCAGTTTTTTCATCGTGAACCTCCGGCCTTCACAGTCGGTCAGAGGCTAGGGCGGTCGCTCCCCTAAATCCATGCACCCTTTGGTGATCTGACTGAAACACGTAGGCTACGCTGGTGTAAAAACTGATCACACGCTATGCTGGTACCGTTGCGGGGAAGAGGACAGCATACTGGAACTGACTGTAGAATCGGCATTTTCCACCGGTGGGATGGTGGGACATCTGTCCTATCTGCTGCTGGTGGTTTCCATGATGATGCGCACGATCACGATGCTGCGTCTGCTGGTGATCGCGTCTGCCTTCGTTGCGATTGCCTATGACATCATCTGGCTCAAGGATCCGGTGGGTGTGTTCTGGGAGACCCTGCTGGTTCTCGTAAACATTATTCAGATCTCGCGCGAATGGTTCAGCGAAAGGCGGGTCAGGTTTACGCCGGATGAGCAGAAATTCGTCTCTTCGCGGCTGCGCGGTGTGTCAAAACGTGACGCCAAACGGCTGCTCAATCTCGGTCGCTGGACCGAAGGCGCACCCGGAACGGTACTGACAACCGAAGGCGATCCTGTCCCGAATGTCGTCTATCTGGTGTCCGGCCGGGTGGACATCCTTTGCTCGGACGTGCTCGTCGGCACCTGTGGTCCGGGCAACTTTGTGGGCGAAATGTCCATTCTTGCGGAAGAGCCCGCCTCTGCCACCGCAGTGGTCGCGGAAACGGCGCGCTACTGGCTGATCTCGTCTGACAAGCTGCGCGTGCTGCAGGACACGGACCCGCAGGTATCCGGCGCGCTTGATGTCGGCATTGCGCGTGACCTGCGCCGCAAAATCATCGCTGCCAATACTGAGCGCAGCGCAACCCCTCAAGACTAAACGTTCCGGCGCTGATCAATCACCGCAATTGCCGCCTCAACGGCGGCTTCAATTGACATGTCTGATGTGTCAATCTCCGTTGCATCCGGCGCCGCCACGAGCGGCGCTGTTGCGCGGTCGCGGTCGCGCGCATCTCTTTCCCTGACGTCTGCAAGGACCTGCTCCGGGCTCACCTCAGCGCCGGCAGCCACAAGTTCGCTGTATCTGCGCTGTGCGCGGACCTCCGCGCTCGCCGTCACAAAAAGCTTTGCCTCGGCCTGCGGACAGATCACCGTACCAATGTCACGGCCGTCCAGAACAGCGCCGCCCGCCCGCCGCGCGAAACTTCTCTGAAAATCGACCAGCGCGGCCCTGACCTCAGGCAGAACAGCGACACGGCTTGCGGCCTGTGCCACTTCCGGCGTGCGCAGATCACCGGTGCGGGTGTCTTCAGATGTCAGTGTCCGGGCGGCATCCACCGGGTCCTGCCCCAAAAGCATTCTGGCCCCGACGGCGCGGTACAGAAGCCCGGTATCAAGATGCGCGCACCCGAAATGGGCCGCGACTGCGCGTGAGATGGTGCCCTTGCCCGCAGCCGCCGGACCATCAATCGCGATCGTGAACGGGCCGGTCACAGGACCCTCAGCTGTTGTCGCGCACAAGCTGCGCGCCAAGTTCCGCCATCAGCGGTTCAAACACCGGAAAGGACGTGGCAATCGGCCCTCCGTCATCGACGCTGACAGGGGTCTGCGTGGCCATCCCGAGGATCAGAAATGACATAGCAATCCGGTGATCGAGGTGACTTGCACATGTCGCACCACCAGGCACATTGCCATGACCCGCCCCGGTGACCACCCACCAGTCCGGACCGTCCTCTACAGTGATGCCATTCGCGCGCAGTCCCGTGGCCATCGCGTCAATCCGGTCGCTTTCCTTCACCCGGAGCTCTTTGACGCCCCGCATAACTGTGTCACCTGCGGCAAAGGAGGCGACAACCGACAGGATCGGGTATTCGTCGATCATACTGGCCGCACGCGCCTCAGGCACTTCAATGCCCTTCAGATCAGGAGAGAACCGCGCCCGCAGGTCCGCAACCGGTTCCCCGCCTTCGGTGCGCTCGTTCTCATAGGTCAGATCCGCGCCCATCTCCCGCAGGGTGGTGAACAGCCCGGCACGGGTGGGGTTCAGGCCAATGCCCGGCACAAGAACATCAGAACCCGGCACGATCAGAGCCGCACAGACAGGAAAGGCGGCAGAAGACGGGTCCCGCGGCACAGCGATCTTCTGAGGTTTCAGCTCAGGCTGTCCGGTCAGCGTGATCACGCGGCCTGTTTCCGTTTCTTCGGTCGCGATCTCTGCGCCGAAACCTTCGAGCATCCGTTCCGTGTGATCGCGCGTTGCCTCCGCTTCGGTGACCACAGTCTTACCCGGTGCATTCAGACCGGCCAGCAACACGGCAGATTTCACCTGAGCCGAGGGTACCGGCACGGTGTACTCCACAGGAACAGGATCAGCGGCCCCGACAATGGTCATCGGCAACCGGCCCCCGGACCGCCCATGAGACTGTGTCCCGAACAGCGCCAGCGGATCCGTCACGCGCGCCATCGGCCGGCCGTTCAGCGACGCATCACCTGTAAAGGTTGCGGTAATGCCCGTTGTCGCCATCGCTCCCATGATCAGGCGCACGCCCGTGCCCGAGTTGCCACAGTCGATGACCTGATCCGGCTCCGAAAAGCCACCGGTACCAACGCCATTCACCGTCCAGGTCCCACCGCCGTGATCCGTCACTTTTGCGCCGAACGCCCGCATTGCGCGGGCGGTGTCCAGCACGTCCTGGCCTTCCAGCAGACCGGTGATTTCGGTCTCGCCAACACTCAGCGCGCCGAGGATCAGCGATCTGTGGGAGATGGATTTATCCCCCGGCACCCGCGCCTCACCGGTCAGTGGACCGCAGGGGCGGGACGTCATCGGGATAGGGGTGCCGTGGCTGGACATAGCATTTTCCGCTTTTCAGTATTCCTGCGCGGTGGCTTATCGTCTCGGCTTCCGGGGGTCCAGCCCGTTGTCGCGCCCGGCCTGCTCAGATGCGCCGGAAGGTCAGATAATGCGGCGTGCGTCCTTCCCGGATGGCCTTCTGCTCATAGCGGGTGGAAATCCAGTCGCTCCACGGCGTGCGCCAGTCCTGTGGCGTTTCAGCAAGCCACTCAAACCCGGATTTCGGCACTTCCTCCAGGGTTTGGCGGACGTAATCCTCAATGTCTGTGGCGACCCTGAAAATGGCCCCTGACTTCAGCACCCGTGCCAGCGGCACCAGATGCTCTTCGGTGACAAACCGGCGGCGATGGTGCCGCGTCTTCGGCCAGGGATCCGGATAGAGCAGAAACGCACGGTCCACCGACCCGGCCGGCAACACATCCATCAGATCGCGCGCATCACCGGGGTGCACCGCAACGTTTTCCGCACCCGCCCGCCGGATTTTGCCCAGCAGCATGGCAACACCATTGATGTAGGGCTCCGCCCCCAAAACACCGATATCAGGGTTCGATACCGCCTGGTGCACCATGTGCTCACCACCGCCAAACCCGATCTCCAGCCAGACAGGCCGCCCCTCAAACAGCGCCGCCGTATCCAGAGGGGTGCGGTCCGGGTTCTCTTCCCATGTCACCGGCCCCGGTGACAGGTCCGCCAGGTCTTCTGCAAGATATCTTTGCTGCGATTGCTTCAGCGCCTTGCCTTTGAGGCGGCCATAGAAATTGCGCCGGGGACGTTCTGGTATGCTTGTCATGACTGCCCTTTAGCGCCGGGAACGACCCACCGCAACACAGCAGACGCTTGTCATCGTGCGGCATCCGGTCAGTGCCGGAGGCAATGACCGGAGACATGTCGTGCAGCGCAGCTGCGCCTAAGGATCAGACAGCGCCTTTCAACGCGTCGACCAGGTCCGTCTTTTCCCAGCTGAAGCCGCCATCGGCTTCCGGCGCGCGGCCAAAGTGACCATAAGCCGCCGTGCGGGCATAGATGGGGCGATTCAGCTGAAGATGCTCGCGTATGCCGCGCGGTGTCAGATCGATCACCTGGGATATCGCCGTCTCGATGGCACTGTCCACCACCTGTCCGGTCCCGAATGTATCGCAGTAGATCGACAATGGCTTGGACACACCAATCGCATAGCTCAGCTGGATCGTGCAGCGGTCCGCCAGACCGGCGGCCACCACATTCTTTGCCAGATAGCGCGACACATAGGCTGCCGACCGGTCCACTTTGGTGGGGTCCTTGCCGGAAAACGCGCCGCCACCATGAGGTGCGGCCCCGCCGTATGTGTCCACTATGATCTTACGTCCGGTCAGACCGGCATCCCCGTCCGGACCACCGATCACAAACGTACCCGTCGGGTTCACCCACCATTCCGTTTCATCCGTGATCCATCCTTCCGGCAGAACCTCGCGGATATAGGGTTCCACGATGGCGCGGATATCATCGGATGTCTGGCTTTCCTCCGCATGCTGCGTCGACAGCACAAGCGAGGTCACACCAACCGGTTTTCCATTTTCATATCTGACGGACAGCTGGCTTTTGGCGTCGGGACGCAGGGTCGGTTCCGTGCCATCCTTGCGCACTTCAGCCAGCCGCCGCAGAACAGCATGGGCATAGTGGACAGGTGCCGGCATGAGCTCTGGCGTCTCATTCGTGGCAAACCCGAACATAATCCCCTGGTCGCCCGCGCCTTCGTCCTTGTCCGCAGCCGCGTCGACGCCCTGCGCGATATGCGCAGACTGTTCATGCAGCAGGTTCGTGATCTCGCAGGTCGCATGATGGAACTTGTCCTGCTCATACCCGATGTCTTTTATGCAGGCGCGCGCGATATCCTCGATGCGGCCCATGTAATCGTGCAGTTTCTCTTTGTCGGACAGCCCGACCTCACCACCGATCACCACGCGGTTCGTCGTTGCGAAGGTTTCTGCGGCGACCCGTGCTTCGGGTTCTTCCGTCAGAAAGGCATCAAGCACCGCATCGGAGATCCGGTCACACACCTTATCGGGATGACCCTCGGAAACCGATTCCGAGGTGAAAACATAATTCTGTCGGGACATTTCGCGCTCCATTAGCAAAAACACGCCCGTCAGGAAGCCGTTGGGCGCACCCGCAGCAGTTACGTGGCACAGGTGTCCGGGTCAATCGCTATCTGTCCGGCCTTCGATCGGCTTTTGTGGCACCGAAGCGCAAAAGCAACAGAAGGCCGGTCCACGCTGCAATCAGCACCATCGCGGTCATATCACCAAACCGGCTGTAAAATGTCCGCCCAAGCGGGGCCGGCAAACGGGCATCCAGCGCATCCGCGCGCCCCAGTGGCAGATGTGCTGCGATACGGCCCCGCGGATCAATGACCGCAGAAATCCCGGTGTTCGCGGCGCGCAGCACCGGCACCCCCTGTTCAATGGCACGCATCCTCGCCTGCGCCAGATGCTGGTGCGGTCCGGCAAACTGCCCGAACCAGGCATCATTGGTGATCTGCAGCAAAAAGGCGGGTCGTTGCGGCGCTGCGTTCACGTCATGCGCAAACACCGCCTCATAACAGATCAGGGGCATCCCCTGCCCCAGCGCGCCGAAATCCAGAACGGCCGGACCGGGACCCGGGGCAAATGCGGGGCCTGTCTGCGCCAGCGCCGCAAGACCCAGCGCGTCCGCGAGGGGGGCGAGCGGCAGATATTCTCCGAACGGCACCAGATGATGTTTGTCATAGATCTGCTGACCCTCATCCGGTCCAAGATGCACCAGCGAATTGCGCAACCTGCCCTCTTGCGCACGCAAAACGCCCAGAACCACCTGCGCATCGGTCACGCTGCGGATCGCTTCCAGTACCGGAGCCGCCTGATCCAGACGCCACGCAATGGCCGTTTCCGGCCAGATTACCAGGTCAGGCCCGGATGTCTGGCCCGCCGCAGGCCGTGCCGTCAGAGCCAGCTGCAGATCAAGGAACCGTCGCGCGTTTTCAGGCTGCCATTTGAGATGTTGTGCCGCATTCGGCTGGATCAGACGAACCCAATGGTCTGTCATCCTCGCCGCGCCCTGCGGCACCGGCAGAACGACGGGCATGATACCTGCCAAAATAATCAGAGCTGCAAGGGAAGACTGCCCGTTATTGCCACGGCGACGGTGAATAAATGCGGGCAGACAGGCCAGGGCAAAGATAGCCAGGTTCATGCCATGCGGGCCCACAAAGGCAAGCCCCTGCCCGGCCATCCGGTCCACCAGAGCCTGCGCAGGTGCGGCCCAGGGAAAGCCTGTCAGGACATAGGCACGGACAAGTTCCGCTGCCGCCCAGACGGGCACAAGCAGCAAAACACCTGTTGAAAAGCGACGCGCGATCCCGAACGCGGCTCCCCAGAAGAGCGCGAGGCCACCGCTGAGCAGAACCAGTGCAAACGGTGCCATCCACCCATGACGCGCTGCATCAACCTGAAAAGGTTCCACGATCCAGTGCAGCGCCACGGCGAACCACCCCAGACCAAACGCCCAGCCCACGAGGGCCGCGCGCCGCGGCCATGTGCAGGCTGCAAACAGCAGAAAAGCGCCCGCCACACCCAGCAGCATGGCCAGCGGCAGATCCCAGGGCGCCTGCCCCAGAGCGCCCACCGCACCGGCGCAGACCGACAGGAAAAACAGAAAAGCGGCGCCACGCCATCCCGCCTCGTCCGCTGCACCGCGCAGTTGAAATGTCACGATGAGGGCGCGCTGATGCGCACACGCAGCCTTTTGATCCTCCGCGGATCGGCATCAAGAACTTCAAACTCGACACCATCCGGATGTACGACCACCTCGCCCCGTGCAGGCACCCGGCCCGACAGCATAAAAACGAGACCACCCAGCGAATCGATTTCTTCTTCGTCGACCTCTTCATGCTCGGTCAGCGAACGTCCGATCTCGGCTTCGAAATCCTCCAGCGGCGTTTTGGCCAGCGCGATATAGCAGCCCGGTTTTTCAAGCGTCCAGTGAACGCCCTCATCCACGTCATGCTCGTCTTCGATCTCGCCCACGACCTGTTCGATCAGGTCTTCGATGGTCACCAGCCCGTCCACACCGCCATATTCGTCGATCACCAGCGCCATGTGCCGGCGCTCGGCCTGCATTTTGGTCAGCAGGACACCAATTGTCATCGAAGGCGGCACGAACAGCAGCGGTCGCAGAGCCGCTTTCATGTCAAAGTCATGCCCCCCGCCATTGAACCCATGCTGCAAAGCAATGTCCTTAAGGTGCAGCATCCCCACCGGCGTATCCAGCGTGCCGTCGTAAACCGGCAGGCGCGTCAGCCCACTGTCCTTGAAAACACGCACGGCCTCATCCAGGGACGCCGTGCTGGAAATGGCGGTTATGTCCGCTTTGGGTACAGAAACATCCTCGACGCGTTTGCGCCGCAGATTGATCATGCCATGTGTCGGATAGCGCGGTTCGGGTGCATCGCCCGCTTCGGGCTGCTCACCGTCCTCACCCGGGCTCAGTGCTTCGATAACGCGGCTGAAAAAGCCGCCGGGCCTCGAAGGTTCGGGGTCCGTTGATGTTGCGTTTTCCTGCTGCGCGCCCCGCGCTGCATCAGAAGATCCGTCGTTGTCGCCCATCGGGTCCTTTTCCGGTCAGCAGCGGCCAGAAGCCGCCTTCAGTTCTTATATGGGTCATCAAGACCCATTTTGCCAAGTATCTGTGACTCCAGCCCCTCCATCAGCGTGGCATCCAGGTCACGGAGGTGATCATACCCCAGAAGGTGTAACAGGCCGTGAACGATCAGGTGGGTCACATGATCGGCCATGGGCTTGCCAACAGTTTCTGCTTCCCGTGCGCATGTCTCCCAGGAGATCGCGATATCGCCCAGCTCGAGCGAGCCGTCGAAATCACGCTCGGGGATCTGCGGGTCAGCACCGGGTGTTTCGGCCGCGAGATCTGCCGCCGGCCAGCTCAGCACATTGGTCGGGCCCGGTTTTTCGCGGAAATCACTGTTCAGCACGGTGATGCGCGCATCATCGCACCCCAGCACCGAGACCTCAGCATCAGCGGGCAGTCCCAGATGTTCCAGCGCCTGCGCAACCGCCCGGCCGGCCAGCGCGCTGAGACCGATGTCGTCCCACCGCGGGTCTTCTGTCAGGACATCAGGCACAGCTGCACCAGTCTCACGACGACCCGGTATCGGCCTCATAGGCCTCGATGATCGCGGCAACCAGCGGGTGGCGCACCACATCTTTGGACGTGAAATAGTTGAAGCTGATGTTCGGGATGGTCTTCAGCAGACGCTCCGCATCCGCAAGGCCTGATGCCGTGCCCCGCGGCAGGTCGATCTGCGTGCGGTCGCCGGTGATCACCATGCGTGACCCCTCACCCAGACGCGTCAGGAACATCTTCATCTGCATCGTCGTGGCGTTCTGCGCCTCGTCCAGGACCACAAAGGCATTCGACAGGGTCCGCCCACGCATGAAGGCAAGCGGCGCAATTTCGATCTGCTTCTCCTCGATCAGCTTCGACAGTTGCTTGCCGGGCAGAAAATCGCCCAGCGCGTCGTAAAGCGGCTGCATATAGGGATCGACTTTGTCCTTCATGTCACCTGGCAGAAAACCCAGCCGCTCACCCGCCTCAACGGCAGGACGCGACAGGATAATCTTGTCCACCTGGCCGGTGATGAACATCGACACGCCCACCGCCACGGCAAGATAGGTTTTGCCTGTGCCGGCCGGGCCAATACCAAAGGCCAGTTCATTCTCGAACAGAGACTGCACATAGGCTTTCTGTGCGTCGGTACGCGGTTCAACACGTTTTTTGCGGGTCTGAATTTCAATCCGGGAGCCGATCGGCATTTCCAGCTGATCGCCGTTCTCCGGGGCCGCGTCCTCAAACGGTCCCATGCGCAGTTCCCGGTCCACGTCACCGGCCTCAACCGCACGGCCACTTTCCAGCCTCGTATACAGCGCATGCAGCACCCGCGTCGCATCCGTCTTCGCATCTGCCTCACCAATGACCGCCAGCTGATTGCCTCGCCGCACGATCTGCACCCCCAGTGCTGTTTCAATCTGCGCGAGGTTCGCATCATAAGGGCCGCAAAGGTCGATAAGCAGGCGGTTGTCGGGAAACTCAACCGTACCCCCCGGGGTCGCGGTCAGAGTATCGGGCGCACTCGGATCACTGGGTGACAATAGCTGTTCCTTGCCGAAAAACTGGTCTGACAGGACGGTGCCAATTCCAACGTCCGGGTGCAAGCGGTGCAGGCCGGGAATCCCTGCTCAGGTCATCAAAAAGCGGGTTTCGGCGCGCATTCGTCGCGTATTGACAGACGACCGGGGCCGAACCGCCGGGACAATCCCTCTTTCACCGCAGAATTGCAGCCAGCGAATTGCGTTTTGCCTCAACGATTCTCACCGGCACCAGATCGCCCACAGTGGCCGTGCAGTTCTCAATGTGCACCGCGTGCAGGTATTCCGATTTTCCGACCATCTGACCTTCATGACGACCCGGTTTCTCAACCAGCACATTCAGGTCACGCCCGACCATTGCCGCCTGGATGTCCTGTTGCTGGCGTGTGATCAGCGCCTGGATGCGCTGTAGCCGGTCATCGGCTTCGTCCGGATCCACCTGCGCCCGCTCGGCGGCCGGCGTCCCCGGTCGTGTGGAGTATTTGAAGGAATAAGCATACCCGTAGTTCACGGCTTCAATCAGATCCAGAGTGGCCTGGAAATCGGCCTCGGTCTCTTCCGGGAAACCTACGATGAAATCACCGGACATCAGAATATCCGGCCGCGCCGCGCGGATTTTCTCGATCAGCCGCAGATAACTTTCGGCCGTGTGGCTGCGGTTCATGCGTTTCAGGATACGGTCCGAACCGGACTGCACAGGCAGGTGCAGATAGGGCATCAGCTTGCCGCATTCTGCATGCGCCGCGATCAGATCGTCATGCATGTCGTTCGGGTGCGAGGTCGTATAACGGATACGCTCCAGACCATCTACACCATTCAGCTCCCAGATAAGCTGTGCCAGCGTCTGCTCGGTACCATCCGGACCTGAGCCGTGATAAGCATTCACGTTCTGACCCAGCAGGGTGATTTCGCGGACGCCCCTGTCGACCAGATCACGCGCTTCGTCCAGAATCCGGGCTACCGGGCGGCTGACCTCAGCCCCCCGCGTATATGGCACGACACAGAAGGCACAGAACTTGTCGCACCCTTCCTGAACCGTCAGAAATGCGGAAGGCGCACGCCGGGCACGCGGACGTGACCTGAGTTTCTCGAATTTGTCTTCTTCCGGGAAATCTGTGTCCAGCGCACGTTCGCCGCCACGCACATGTTTCTCCATCTCGGGCAACCGGTGGTAGGACTGCGGCCCCACGACCAGATCAACGGCGGGCTGGCGGCGGATAATTTCCGCGCCTTCGGCCTGGGCCACACAGCCGGCGACACCGATCTTGAGGTCCGGATTGGCCGCCTTGAGTGGCTTCAGCCTGCCCAGTTCAGAATATACCTTTTCGGCTGCCTTTTCGCGGATATGGCAGGTGTTCAGCAGGATCATATCCGCTTCATCAGCGTTTTGTGTTTCCACATATCCCTGCCCGCCCAGCGATTCCGCCATGCGTTCGCTGTCATACACATTCATCTGGCAGCCGTAGGTCTTGATAAAGAGCTTCTTGGGCGCAGTCATGGGCAGGGTTTCCGGATCGTGAGAGACTGGCCGCTGGTTACCAGCCACCGCAGAAGCATGCAATGCGATGTGATGTGATGTCGGCGGGGGTGTCGGTGGTCCACAGGTCAATAAGCTCGGGGAAAGTCGAAACAGCTCCGATTATCAGAGCGCCGCAGTTCGCTGACCTCACGGGCATCAATCCCATCATGACCCCCGCGGCATCCGTCGTCTTTCACGAATGCGGGCGGCAGAAACCCACGGCTGGGCAGACACCCTCCGACCTCATTGTCCGCACATGACGACCTTTGGTGTTTTCGTACCAGGCAGGACGCGGCGGATCGGATGCGCCCCAGCACCGATCAAGGGGAACCCGGCACCTTCGCCCGAAGAATTACAGAAGCCTCGGGCAAAGGTCCCGCCGAAATCAGAACTCGTCCCAGCCGTCGAAATCTTCGGCAAGGTTGCCGGACGCGACAGCCACCGTCTTCGGTGCTGCCGCAACCTTTTCCGGCACCGCGGCTGCGGGTTCCTGCGGTCGGGGCGCGGCGGAAAAAGTGGCACCGGTGTCAAAACGGCTGGTGGAGGTCTTGAGATTTTCAGCCTCGCTGGCCAGCAGAGCGCTGGTCGCCGTTACTTCTTCGAAAGATGCAGCCTGTTTCTGTGTGTTCCCGTCAATCTGTGCAACGGCAGTATTGATCTCTGCGATCCCGTTCACCTGCTCGGAAATTGCCGACGAAATCTCATCAATGCGGTGCGAAACGCCGACGACACTTTCTGAGATTTTCTCCAGCGAATCCCGGGCGTCGTTCACTTTCTCCACACCCTGCGACACAGCAAGGTCGCTGCGCGCAATCACATCATCAATCTCGGTGGCCGCCTCCCCGGCACGCTGCGCCAGCTGCCGGACTTCGGATGCCACGACAGAGAAACCACGCCCAGCTTCGCCGGCGCGCGCAGCTTCAACACCCGCGTTCAGTGCCAGCAGATTGATCTGGAAGGAAATGTCATTGATGACCGTAACGACCTTGGCGATCTCTCTCGATGCATCTGCGATCCGTGTCATGGCCTCGGCTGCGTCGCCGGCTACGTTACTGCTGGATCTGGCTGTTTCACTGGCGATGCCCGCGTTGCTGTTGGCTTCCTGCACATTCTCGCTGACCTGCTTGATACTTGCCGTCAGCTCTTCCAGCGCCGCCGAGGTTTCCTCCAGCGATGCGGCATTCTGTTCTGCCTGTTTCGAAAGCGCATCAGACGTATCACGCAGTTCACCGGACGACGCGGACAGGTTTCCGGTGCTGCCGCTGATGTCACCGATCAGTGACTTCAGGGCCTCGATCATGCCGTTTGTGTTGTCCTGAAGGTCCCGGAAAGCACCTTTGAACGTGCCCTGCATTGGCACCGTCAGATCACCATGTGCCACGCGCTGAAGCGTCTCGCCCGTGGCCGCGATCCCGGTCTCGACGCTTTCGACAAGCATGTTCACGTTTTCCGCCAGAGCGGCGAGCTCCGCGTCGGAAATACCGGTGTCCACGCGTCCGGAGAAATCCCCGTCGATGGCGCCGTGTACCACTGTTCTTATGCCCGTCTGAAGCTGCTCAACCATCTCCTGGCGCTGACGTTCGGCGGCACGGTCCTCTTTTTCTTTTTCCGCCGCTGCGGCGGCCTGTTCTGCTGTTTCCTTGGCGGCTTCCTCAAGCTTGCGGGCGTTTTCGGCATCCGCTTCCGCCAGTTTCACGACCTTTTCGGCGTTTTCCTTAAAAACAAGGGTCGCGCGGGCAAGGTCACCGACCTCATCCTTACGTTCATTGCCATCAATCGTGACGTTCTGCTGACCATCAATGATCTGCTGCATCGCCGAAATGATCTGCTGGATCGGTGCGGCAACATTCATGCCCGCACGCCGTGCCAGAAACACGCCAAGGCCCACCGACAACAGCAGGAATGCACCGATCGACACGATGGCCATCCATTTGGCAAAGGTCAGGTTTGCAGTCCGGACTTCCAGAAGGGCGGCTTCCTCAGCCCGGAAATCCGCCATCAGCCCGCGGAAACGATCAAAATAGGATTTGCCACGCGCTTCACCGATCAGATCCGCCATGTCGTCCATTGTCTTTGCACTGCCGATACTGGTGCGCAGGTCAATCATCGGCTGCACCACATTCTGCCGCCAGTCATCAATCGTGCCCTGAATCTCTCCGAGAAGCTGCACCTGTGCCGGATTGTCGCTGACTGTTTCCGTCAGCTCCGAACGCAGCGCATCAAACCGGCGACCGCCGGCATCATAAGGCTCAAGAAACTCTGTTTTCCCGGCCAGCAGGTATCCACGCATGCCGGTTTCCATATCAACGGCAGCCGCAAGCATTTCGTTTGCCCGGGAAATGACAGCATAGGTGTGCGTGACCCAGTCTACCGCACCGACCAGATCACCGGAAACGGACTGCCCGCCTGAAACGGTATCCCGCAGCTCATCCTCGCGTTCCCGCAACAGCACCTGTTCGCGCTCCACAAACGTGGCGATCTGTTCCCGGAACCGGTCAAAGTATTCCTTGCCCCTGGCCTCCCCCACCAGCCGGGCGATATCATTCATTGTATCGGCATTCCCGATCTCACGCCGCAGCCCGATCTGCATCTCAACTACATCGGCCTGCCACTCGACGATGGTCTGCTCGGCCTGTTCCAGTCGTGCGACCTGACCGGGATTGTCAGACACGGTCTCCCGCAAGTCCGCAAGCGCTGAGAAAATCTGTTCTTCGCCGGACGCATAGGGCTCAAGGAACGCCTCCTCTCCCGCCAGGAGAAAGCCGCGCATGCCGGTTTCCATGTCCACGGCAGCGGCAACAACTGCGTCGCCTTTTGAGAGGGCCCGGTGCGTGTGATCCACCCACCCTGCATTGTACACAACGAACTGCAGGGCAACGATCCCGATGGCACCGACAAACGCCGCAAGGACAATCGGGACGGATGTGACCCAAAGAACTTTGTTTTTGATCGGGCTGTCCGTGAACCATTGCATATCCATTGAGCGTTTCCTCCGCAGTGACCGTCTGGCTCCGTGGTGCCTAGAGCAGCGCCATTAAGAAACTGTTATCACCCGTTTTTGCTGTTTCGGTGCGGATTGACAGAATGGCTTACCTGAACCCCGGATACCGTCCGCCACAGGTTTCTCTGCGCCGCAGACCAGCGGTATGCCGCTGGTCGGGCAAAGCGGCAGAACGCCGCCGGAATCAGGCGGGGTTCTGCCACGCACAGGCGGGTTTCCACCCGCTCGATTCGCGTGCCTTTGACACCGGCGCACACAGATCAGAAACAATGCATCACCCGTGCCGGCCAGTGTTTCGCCAGCGTGTCGGGGACGCAGAAAATTTGAGTCAATTTGCCTTAATTGGGTCGGATTCCAGCCGTTTACATGAACGACACACCGGACTGACCCGACACACTGCTGCCAGTGGATAACAGAAAGGAACCACAGATGCCTCCATTCATGAGCCTGATTTTAGCCCTGATCGGTGGCGGCGCCATGGCAACAGGCGGCGGCAGCAGGAGTGGAACCGGCTCGGCAGAACCCGCGCTGGCACCTTCATCCGCATCACTGGCACCACAGCCAGCCGCACGGATTACCGAGCCCCCTGCCGCACGCGGGGAAGAGCCTGCCGAAGAAGACCGCGAAGCCCCGCCACCCGACCCGGAAGAGGAGACCGGTGCACAGGACGACCCCGCACCGGAAACCGAAGCACCGGATCTTCCGGACAGTGCCTATAACATTGGGTGGCAGGGTCTGACCGCGCAGGAACAATACATGCTGGAATTGATCAACCGCGCCCGCCTCGACCCCGAGGCCGAGGAAATCCGCACAGGAGATGTGGTGGACGCGGATGTCTCCACGGCCCCGAAACAGGCGCTGGCGGTCGACCCCATCCTGTCCGCTGCTGCGGACAACCATTCCGCCGATATGCTGGCCCGTGATTTTTTCGACCACTACAATCCGGACGGCGACAGCCCCACAGACCGCGCCCGTGCAGAAGACTGGGAAGGTGGTGGCGTCTGGGAAAACATCTCGGCCCGCTGGAGCCCCGCGCGTTCTGTGTCAGATGAACAGGCCTGGATTGATGCGAGCCACGCCGGTCTCTGGGAATCGGACGGGCATCAGTTCGGCATGCTGCAGCCCGGCCATACCGTTGTCGGTGTGGGCATCGACCAGGGGGAATGGTCCTACCCCGGATCGACCTTTCCGACAGCGATGGTCGTAACAGAGAAATTCGCCAATGACGGCCAGACGTATCTGACGGGTGTGGTCATGGATGATGCAGACAACGACGATTTTTATGACATCGGAGAAGGTCTGGGCGGCGTGCGCATCACCGCCTGGCAGGATGAAGAGGCATACGCGACGTCGACCTGGGGCTCCGGTGGCTATTCACTTGCGCTGGATGCGGGCACCTACAATGTCCGGTTTGAGGGCGGCGCACTGGACACCGTTTTAGAAACGACCGTGACGATCGGCGCGCAGAACGTGAAGCTGGATGTGAACAGTGATGACCTCGGCATTGCCGGGGCCGAAATGGCGGCACAGAGATCCGCTGTGCCGGAAGCAGATCCGGTGGAAAACCTGTTTCTGTCCGCAGATGCATCTCGCGACCTGATCGAGCAGGGAGCCGATGCTGCAGATGCGCAGCAGGAGGAGGATCCTGAAGATGCAGAATGGGCGATGGCCTGAGGCCACAGGTCCCATCAGCACGACAGTCCAGCGGTCAGGTCAGATACGGAAACCAGTCTTCGCGCAGCTGCTGACCTGCCACCATGCCGTGTCCAGGAAAGGGGGGTGAGGTCGGCCCCGGCCGCGTCACATACCGCGCGTCATCCCCGACGAGCCGCAGCGAAAACGCACGCCGGCGGGCGTCCGAACGGTTACCCCGCGCGCCGTGCAGGGTCCGGTAATGAAATGCAACCGCGTCGCCAGGCTCCATATCAAATTCCACGATGCGCATGCCCTCTGCCTCCGGGTCCGGCACCGGGATATAGGGCGCAGGGTCGAAAAAGGCGTCGCCTTTGGCCCAGCGCGTGGGCAGCACATCCTTTTCCCACAGATGCGATCCGGCAACACAGCGCAGGCTGGCTTCGCGCACGGGATCGAGCGGCGACCAGAAACTGATGGTCTGGCGCCCTTCCACAAAATAATAGGGTCCGTCCGAATGCCAGGGCGTCGCCATTGAGGTCCCGGGTTCCTTGACCAGCACATGATCATGGAAAAGCTGAACGCGCTGCGACTGCATCAGCGCCGCGGCAACCGGCGCAGCGGGCGAGCTTTCGGCCACGCGCCGGAACGCGTCTATGCGCTGCCAGTTGCAATAGTCATCAAAGAAGCGCCCTGTCTCGCCATTCCGCTCGTTCTCAGACGCATAAGGCCCGGGATCTGACATATTCTGCGCAATACCGTCACGCAGATCTTCCACATGATCCGCGAAAAGACCCCGCACCAGAACGACCCCGTCCCGCGCATAGGTATCAATCATGTCCTGAGTGACGAAGGAGGTATGCATCCGGCTCTGTCCGGGTGATGACCGGAACGGTCAGGTTTTGCGGCGCAAGCGGATCACAACATCCACCGAAGCGATTTCAGCACCTTCCGGCGCATCCGGCACCTGAGCAATGACCAGCTGGTCAGACGGCGCGTCCGTCAGCTTGGCGTCATCTTCCCAGTAAAAATGCGGGTGATCATGCGTGTTGGTATCAAAGTAGCTTTTGGATCCGTCAACGGTGACCTCCTGGACGAGGCCCACATCGCAGAATGCGCGCAGCGTGTTGTAGACCGTCGCCAGCGACACAGCCTCGCCCTGCGACTTGGCCGCCTCAAAAAGGCTCTCAGCTGTCACGTGACGGTGCTGCCCGTCGCCGATCAGAAGCGCCGCCAGCGTCACGCGCTGACGCGTGGGCCGCAGCCCTCCCTGCGCCAGCCAGCTGGTACCGATTTCGTGTTCCTGTGTGGTCATCGAACTCTCACGCTTTCCGTCTTCACTATATAAAGGTTTCTGCGAACGATTTTCAATTCAAATCAGACGCGCCGCCTTGCCGCAGGGACCCGCAGAGATATCGCGGCCACCGGTCAGCGCAGACTTGCAGGAACGACCGGGCCGGTGCTAGAGGGGTCGGAACGCTGAAAAAACACCCCCACGAGAGGCACCAGATGAGCCAGTACCCCAGCAGCTTCGACAAGGAAGACCTCCTGAAATGTGCCCGCGGCGAACTGTTCGGCCCCGGAAACGCACAGCTGCCCGCACCGCCGATGCTGATGATGGACCGGATCACCGACATCTCCGGCGATGGCGGCGAACACGGCAAGGGCCACGTGGTCGCTGAATTCGACATCACGCCCGACCTGTGGTTTTTCGACTGCCACTTCCCGGGAAATCCGATCATGCCCGGATGCCTTGGCCTTGACGGCCTGTGGCAGCTCACAGGGTTCAACCTCGGCTGGCGCGGCTGGCTCGGGCGAGGCTATGCGCTGGGTGTGGGAGAGGTCAAACTTACCGGCATGGTCCGGCCTGACCGCAAAATGCTGACCTATTACGTCGATTTCACCAAGGCGATCCAGACGCGCCGCCTGACCATGGGCGTGGCCAACGGGCGTGTGGAAGCCGATGGCGAAGTGATCTATCAGGTGACTGACATGAAGGTCGCACTGTCCGAAAACTGACGCTGGCCGATCGGGTCAGACCGTCCTGAAAGAACCAGAGCATCAAACATCCCGTGCGAACGGCACGGACCGCAGACGCGACAGGTCCCGCTCGGGCATGCCCGCCTCTTCGGCGTAGGACAAAGCCTCCCTGGCCAGATCGCAGACCGCTGACGAAACCTCTTCATTTTCCGACGCTGACAGAGCTGCAAGGCACTCAACCAGCCGCAGAGAAACATCAAAGTTCCCCGCGCAATCCCGTGCGATCGGCGCAAATGCCGCCTGCACAAACTCCGGCGGGCCGGGAAACTGCGCAACGACATTGGCGGCCTGCGGTGCTTCATCTGCGCGCCCGGCACGCCCGTAGTGCCACAGCAGCCCCTTCAGGATCATCAGAGCTTCGATCGCCGTGCCGGAATCGTTGATCCCCGGCGAAAGGGCCTTTGAGGCGATCTCCGACAGGGTGATCAGGCCAAACGCGGCGTCCTGTTCATGCGTCCGGATGGCCCCGAAGGTAAACGACCGCACCAGCCGGTCCAGCGTCGCACGGTCAACCGTTCCGGAGACCTGGCCGATGATTTCACCTTCCAGCACATGCTGACCCGGGCTCACATCCAGATAAAGCGTGGCCTGATCCGGCAGACAGTTCTGCAACTCCGCCATATCGATCAGCTGCAGGTACCCGGTTTCCGGCGCAGCAAGCGGCGTGGTGGAGACCGGCAGAACCGTCTCGCCCGTGAGCGGTGTCGCGCCAAAGCCCGGATGACGCGCATGGGCCTTCAGCGCCTCACGCGCGCGGTTCTCGGCCGTGCGCAGACTGTCCTGAATACTGCCGAGCATCGTCAGATGGTTGATCCAGCGCAGCAGCGACAGGATCACCGCCACCACCACCAGCGTGGTAATCCCCATCACAACCAGGGCCGCATCCGGCGGGTAAAAGCCCAGCCGGTACAGCACCAGCGAGCCCAGCGAATAGACAAACGCGCCGATAAACACCGACAGCACCGATTGTGTCGTGGTGTCCTCGAGCAGGATGCGGTGCATTCTGGGGGTTGCCGTATCCGCCGCCGCACGATGCGCAGTGACCATGATGTTCAGCGAAAAGGTCGACACTGCCAGCATCGACGTGGCCAGAATCGTCAGAACGGGCGTCACTGAATCGAAGGTGATTTCCGTGCTGAACCGCACGCCGGTCAGGGCATTGGCAAACGGGCTGATCAGGGTCGCGGCAATGGACAAAAGCGCATAGAGAAAGACCCGCAGCCCCATACTGCGGTAATAGCGTAGAAAAACGAGCGTAAGCCACTTGAGGCGGGTCACATGCGTCCGATCATTGTGCTTGTTCCCTACACGTCTATCGCACCGCGGCCCCGCCAGCTACCTCAAACCCCTGGCCCGACTGCGCTTTTGCGGCATCCGGCCAGGGAGGGTCTTCAGATCCGGCTGGCAGGCGGGTTCCATCGCAGATGCACCAGCGTCAGTCCTGCGAAGCTGACGCATTAGCCGCCACGGCAAAGCGCTCCAGCCCACCGGAGATATAGAGGCCGATCTCGTCCATGTTGTTCCGGACAAACTGCCGCGCCACAAAATTTGCGGGCAGCACGTTGTAAGTCCATTCAAACCGCGTCCCGTCTTCGACCGCAACAAAGCGCTGTTCGCCGACGATCTGGTCAACACCCCGTCCGGCTGCATTGGTGAATACGAACACCTGATACCTGAAGAAATCCTCTTCGTTTTCGAGAATGCGCTCGACCACATAGTGACCGTCCGCAAGCCTCAGCCACCGGCTGGCACCCGGTTCAGGCCAGTCCCCCTCAAGGGTCTCGCTGCCGACCGGGTTCGAAATGTTCTCTGTGGGTTCGAGAAAACTGATCAGCGGTTGGTCTGCCAGAAAAGCCCTTACCTCCGGGACAGACATCGCAATGGTCTGCTCGGCATAGGCCGTCAGAAAACCGGACGTCGCCACGTCCGGCGGCGGTGTGGCTTTCGGAGGTTCCGTCGGAATTGAGGGTTCGCCGCAACCTGTTAGGATGACGGCAAGAGTTGAGACAAGCAAAGGAAGTCGCATGATTGGTATCCACCATTTTAGTGCAATTATCGCACTATATAGTGCGAACTTCGCATCACTCAAGTCAGAGGCCCCAAATGCCTGACCGATCCGGCGAAGAACTCGCAGACCACATCAGCGTGATCATCCGGGCCCTGCTTGTGTCCGGCAGACAGGGCGCGCCGGCAGAAGGAAGGCTGGCATTCAATCCGCTGCATTTCCACATGCTCCGCATTATCGGCGCTGGCGAGACGATCCGTCCGTCGGATATCGCAGATGATCTGGCAGTCCCGCGGACAACGGTTTCCGCGGCTGTCAAAGCCCTGCAGAAAAAGGGGTTGGTCCGCACTGCGCCGGATAAATCAGACGGGCGCGCCATCAGCATCAGCCTGACCGGCGATGGCAGGGACGTTCTTGCCGCAATCAGGCGACAGGACCACAGGAACGCGTCCGCCATGCTGGGCGCCCTGCCCGAAAAGGACCGTCCGGCCTTTCTGGAGGCCATGGGCAGAATTGCACGAACCATAGGCCTGCCCCCGTCAAAGCAGGGGTGATCTGTGCCGATGTCGTTGACGGGGCCCCGCCTGATCTCCGGGGCACGGTTGCGGAACGGACTTCGGCGGCCGCCGGACATGTCTAACCGCTTGCCCGTCCGGCAGGGCTGACTTACACAGGCTCTGTATTGCAGAAGGAATGCGCTATGCGCCGCGTCGTCGTAACAGGGCTGGGGATCGTCTCCTCAATCGGGAACAATGCAGAGGAAGTGCTTGCCTCGCTCAGAAATGGCACGAGCGGCATCGTGGCCAGCCCCGAGATGACCGAACACGGCTTTCGCAGCCAGATCGCAGGCACCCTGAAAATCGACGTCTCCGAGCACATCGACAAACGCACCCTGCGGTTCATGGGACCGGGTGCAGCCTATGCTTATATCGCCATGGGGCAGGCCATCGCAGACGCGGGACTGGGCGAGGATGTGATCTCGAACCCGCGTACCGGCCTGGTGGCAGGTTCCGGAGGCCCGTCGACCTCTGCCATGCTGACCGCCCATGACGTGGTCAAGAACACCGGCGCCACCAAACGTATCGGCCCCTTTGCTGTGCCGAAATGCATGTCCTCAACCGTCAGCGCCAACCTGTCCACAGCCTACAAGATCAAGGGTATCAATTATTCGATCACCTCGGCCTGCTCGACCTCGCTGCACTGTATCGGCAACGCGGCTGAACAGATCATGCTGGGCAAACAGGATGTGATGTTCGCCGGCGGTGGCGAGGAACTCGACTGGACCCTGTCATGCCTCTTTGACGCCATGGGGGCCATGAGCAGCAAATACAACGACACGCCGGAACTGGCGAGCCGCGCCTTTGACGCCAATCGCGACGGGTTTGTGATCTCAGGCGGCGGCGGCATCGTGGTGCTTGAAGACCTGGAACACGCGCTGGCGCGCGGCGCGAAAATCTATGCCCAAGTAACGGGCTATGCCGCCACATCCGACGGCCACGACATGGTGGCTCCATCGGGCGAGGGCGGCGAGCGCGCGATGCGGCTGGCGCTCAGTACTCTGCCCGAAGGCCGCAAAGTAGGCTACATTAACGCCCACGGTACATCGACACCCGTCGGCGACGTAGGCGAGGTCGAGGCCGTGCGCCGTGTCTTTGGCGAGGGCAGCACACCGCCGATCAGCTCCACCAAGTCCATGACCGGACACGCTCAGGGTGCCGCCGGTGCGCTCGAGGCCATCTTCAGCCTGCTGATGCTCGACAACGACTTCATCGCCCGGTCGATCAACGTGATCGACCAGGATCCGGCCATCCACGACGGTGAAATTGCGCGGGAAACGGTGGAAAACGCAGGGCTCGATTCTGTGATGACCAATTCCTTCGGGTTTGGTGGTACCAACGGGTCAATGATCCTGTCGAAATACAAAGCCTGAGAGGGGTCAACATGTCTGGTGTTCTTGCAGGAAAACGCGGTCTCATCATGGGCGTGGCGAACGAACGCTCCATCGCCTGGGGCATCGCAAAGGCGATGTCAGAGGCCGGTGCTGAGCTGGCCTTTACTTACCAGGGCGAGGCCTTTGGCAAGCGCCTGGAACCCCTGGCACAATCAATTGGCTCGGACTTCATGGTCGATGTAGACGTCACCGACGACGCTTCACTGGATGCAGCCTTTGAGGCACTGGGCGCGCGCTGGCCGACAATTGACTTCGTGGTGCACGCCATCGCCTTTTCAGACAAAAACGAACTGACCGGGCGCTTTCTGAACACCAGCCGGGCGAACTTCAAAAACTCGATGGACATCAGCGCCTATTCCTTCATTGAAATCGCGCGGCGGGCGCACCCGATGATGACGGAAAACGGCGGCACACTGCTGACGCTGACCTACATGGGATCGAACCGCGTCACCCCCAACTACAATGTGATGGGCGTGGCCAAGGCGGCCCTGGAAAGCGCGACGCGCTATCTCGCCAATGACCTCGGCCCCGAGGGCATCCGGGTGAATGCGATCTCGCCCGGGCCGATGAAAACCCTCGCCGGTGCGGCGATCGGCGGCGCGCGCAAAACCCTCAAGCACACCGACGAGAACGCCCCGCTTCGCGCAAATGCGACGCTCGAAGCCGTGGGCGGCACCGCCGTCTATCTGGCATCCGACGCCGGGGCCTGCACCACGGGCGAAGTCATCCGCGTCGACGGTGGTTTCCACGTTCTGGGCATGCCGCAGGCCGGCAATCTCTGAGCGTTAACTGCGCGGTAAGGTTTCGCCGGCAGCTCTCCATGTTTGTGCCGCACTGACGCCCGAATTACCGGTCATGCTCTGGTTATGAAACCGAATCTGACCAGAAAAGACTATCGCCGGATCGCCTGTATTGAGCGCGGTCAGAAGGCGCGGTACCGGGCGAAAATGCTCATCCCGATCACAGCGGTGATGTTCTCAACCGCACTCTGGTCCGACCCGGTGGCGCAACCGCAGATGCGGCTGCAGATCGAAAGCGCCAGACTGATGGCGCAGGTCGCGATGGACGGCGGCTCTTTCCGCGAAATGGCCGTCGCCGCGCGCAGTGCCGAGATACAGAGCGCCCCGGGCAAAGCGAAAATGGCCGGGCTGCCCGCGGCCCGCCTCTCAGACTCAGCTGTCCGGGTGAACCGCCCCGGATCCTGACGTCAGGCCGCGTCAATCCGCATCAGTTCAATATCAAACCGCAGATCCTTGCCCGCGAGCGGGTGATTGGCGTCCAGCGTGACAGTCGCCTCGCTGACCTCGACCACCATCACCGGCAGGGGCTGACCCGTGGGCGTCTGCATCTGCAGCTGCGTGCCCACTTCCAGCGGGATGTCATCCGGGATGCCTTCGCGCGGCACCGACTGGCGCATTTCCGGGTTCAGCGGCCCATAGGCATCTGCGCAGGCGATATCGACCGTCTTTTTGTCCCCCACCGCCATACCGGGCAGGGCTACATCAAGGCCCGGAATGATCTGGCCGGATCCCACCACGAACTCCAGCGGATCACGGCCTTCGGAGCTGTCAAAGGTGGTGCCGTCCAGCAATGTGCCGGTGTAGTGGATGGCGACGGTGTCGCCCGATTTGACCTGGGTCATAAACTGCCTCGTGCTGTTCTGGAAAAACGTCGGAGGCCGCGTATCTGCGCGGGTGCTCCCGGGTTCAGAGCAGCCTGCCCCTGCCCGCGCGCAGAGTAAAGGTTAAAATCGCGTGATTTGGCCTTTCAGCAGCGACAATGCCATGACACTGTGCCCCCAATGCGATGAAAGGACAGAGATCATGGCAGTGACAACCTGCATCTTCGACGCCTATGGCACCCTGTTCGATGTCAGTGCCGCAGCACGGCAGGCAGCGGGCGAGCCGGAATTCGCACGCATTGCCGGGTGCTGGCGGGCCATTGCCGAGCACTGGCGGCAGAAACAGCTGCAATACACCTGGCTGCGCGCGGTCACGGATGCCCATACCGATTTCTGGACAGTGACAGGCGAGGGCCTGGAATGGGCGCTGGAACGCAACGGTTTCGGCGATGACCAGGAACTCTATGACAGGCTGATGGCCCTCTACCGCGAACTGCAGGCCTATCCGGAGGTGCCCGACATGCTCACAGCGCTCAAAGCGGGCGGCATGAACACCGCCATCCTCTCCAATGGCGCGCCTGATATGCTGGCCGCCGCCGTGGCCTCTGCGGGCATCGGCGAAGTTCTGGACGACACACTGTCGGTGGAAAGTGTTGGCGTCTTCAAACCGGATGCACGGGTTTACGACATGGTGTGCCGCCGGTTTGGCTGTGACACCTCCGAGGTGCTCTTTGTCTCCTCCAACGGCTGGGACGCCGGCTGTGCCACCGGGTACGGCTTTACCACCGCCTGGGTGAACCGCGCGGGCGAACCCGTGGACCGGCTGCCCTGGCGGCCTGCGCATATCATCCCCGATCTGACGGGCATACCCGCACTGGCGGGCCTCTGATGCCGGAGTTTGTCTCTCATGACGGGCTGACGCTCCACTATACGGACGAAGGTGCCGGACTGCCCCTGCTCTGTCTCGCGGGTCTGACACGGACCGGGGCCGATTTTGACTATGTCATGCCGCACCTGCGCGACTGCCGCGTGATACGTATGGATTACCGGGGGCGCGGGCGCTCTGAATGGGACAGAAAATGGCAGAATTATTCGCTGCCCGTGGAATGCCAGGATGTTCTGACGCTGCTCAATCACCTCGGCCTGCAACAGGTGGCGATCCTGGGCACTTCCCGCGGCGGGCTGAATGCCATGGGCCTCGCGATGAGCCACAAGAACCGGCTGCTGGGCGTCGCACTCAACGACATCGGCCCGGAACTCGACCCCACAGGGCTGTCGTTCATCATGAGCTACCTGGGCCGCAACCCAGGCGCCAAGAACCACGTGGATGCCGCGCGCGGGCTTGAGCGTTCGATGACCTCGTTCGAGGATGTGCCCTTTGCGCGCTGGATGGAGGAAGCGGTCAAACATTTCCGGATGACCGAGTCCGGACTGTCGATCACCTATGATCCGAAACTGCGTGATGCTGTCGAGGCGCAGGGTGCGCAGGCCGCCCCCGATCTCTGGCCGTTCTTTGACGCGCTCGAGGGCCTGCCACTGGCCTGCCTTCGGGGCGAAAACTCCGACCTGCTCAGCCCGGACACACTGGCCGAGATGCAGCGCAGACGTCCCGACATGGTTGCCGCCACCGTCATGGGGCGCGGCCATATTCCGTTTCTGGACGAGCCGGAATCCGTCGCAACCCTGCAGACATGGATCAACAGCCTGAAATGAATATCGACATGATCAGGGCCGCGCACGGCCGGATTGCGGACCACGTCCGAAGAACACCGCTGCTCAGTTCGCCCTTTCTTGACGACCTGGCAGGGCGGCGCGTCTGGATCAAAGCCGAATGCCTGCAGCACACTGGCAGCTTCAAATACCGCGGTGCCCGCTCTGCCGTTTCTGCACTGACCGACGAACAGCGCGCCCGCGGCGTGATCGCCTTTTCCAGCGGCAATCACGCGCAGGGTGTTGCGCTGGCCGCGCGCCAGATGGGCAGCACCGCGGTGATCATCATGCCTGCCGACGCGCCCCGGATGAAAATCGACAACACCCGCGTGCTGGGGGCCGAAGTGGTGCTCTACGACCGGGCCGCTGGCGAGGACCGCGACGCGATCGGTGCCGAACTGTCAGAGGCCCGGGGCCTCACGCTGATCCGGCCGTTTGACGAACCCCAGGTGATCGCCGGACAGGGCACGGCGGGTCTTGAGATCGCCGAACAGGCCGCTGATGCCGGCATCGACAAGGCGGATGTGATCGTGTGCTGTGGCGGGGGCGGTTTTGCCTCGGGCATTGCCCTGGCCCTCGAAGCACAGGCCCCGGGCCTGCGGGTGCGCCCCTGCGAGCCGGAACACTTCGATGATATGACACGCTCTCTGGCGGCCGGACATGCCTGCAGGAACGCCGCCCCCTCGGGCAGCCTGTGTGATGCCATCGTCACGCCGGTGCCCGGCGAGATCACGCTGCCGATCCTGCAGCGCCTCGCAGGCCCTGGCATCGTTGTGACCGACGATGAGGCCCTGCACGCCATGGCCCTGGCCTTCAGCCGCCTGAAACTGGTGGCCGAACCCGGCGGCGCCGTGGCGCTGGCCGCCGCGCTCTTTCATCACGACACGATTGACGGCGATGATGTCATCGTCACAATCTCAGGCGGTAATGTGGATGCGGATGTGTTTCAGACGGCGCTCAGCCGGTATGCCGCCTGACAGAACGGACAAAGGGAAAACAGATGCTGATCGCTGATCTGGGGGACGTGCGCCTGCACTACCGCGTGGATGGTCCCGAGGACGGAGCCCCAGTGGTTTTCGCCAACTCGCTCGGCACGGACATGCGCCTGTGGGACCCGATCCTGCCGCTGCTGCCTGAAGGCCTGCGGCTGATCCGCTATGACAAACGGGGCCACGGCCTTTCGACCTGCCCGCCGGCTCCCTACACCATGGGTGCGCTCGTGACAGATGCGGAAAAGCTGCTCGATCACCTGGGTGTGCGGGACTGCGTTTTCGTCGGCCTGTCCATCGGCGGCATGATCGCCCAGGGCCTCGCGGTCAAGCGTCTGGATATGGTGCGTGCGATGGTCCTGTCAAACACCGGCGCCCGCATCGGCAACAAGGATATGTGGGACGAACGCATCGCCGGGGTCCGCGCGGGCGGCATCGGGGCTCTCGCGGATGCCATTATCGACCGCTGGTTCTCGCGGCGTTTCCGGGAAACCCCGGAACTCGAACTCTGGCGCAACATGCTGACCCGTCAGGAGGACGAAGGATACATGGGCTGTTCCGCCGCCATATCCGGCACGGATTTCTACACCACAACCGCCAGCCTGCGCCTGCCGACGCTGGGCATCGCCGGGACCGAAGACGGCTCAACACCACCCGACCTCGTGCGCGAAACCATCAACCTGATCCCCGGCAGCCGCATGCATATCATCCGGGGGACAGGCCACCTGCCCTGCGTGGAAAAACCCCAGGAATACGCGGACACGCTGACCGCCTTCCTGCGCGAGGTGGGCCATGTCTGACGACACACGGACACTGCGGGACTAAGCGATGGCTGCGAGCGTTTTTGACAGCCCTCTCTATGCCGGGCTCTTTCCCACCGGTGAAACCGGGCGGCTCTTTTCCGACAGCGCCGCGCTGCGCGCCATGCTGCTGACAGAAGGGGCCCTGGCCAAAGCGCAGGGAGCAGCGGGGCTGATCCCGGAAATCAGCGCGGCCGCCATTCAGCGCGCAACGCTGGAAATACAGATCGACCCGGGCGCGCTGAAGACAGCGACAGGCACCAACGGGGTCTGCATCCCGGCGATGGTTGCGGCCTTCCGTGCGGAAATGAACGCGCCCGAACATGCGCAATACGTGCACTGGGGCGCGACCTCGCAGGACATTATCGACACCGGCCTGATGCTGCGCCTGCGCCAGGCGCTGAGCCTCGCTGAGCAGGACCTGACCGGTCTGCTGCAACAGATGGCAGAGGCGGCATCGCACCACGCGAAAACGCCGATGGCCGCGCGCACCTACGGGCAACCTGCCACGCCGACCACATGGGGGGCTGTTCTGGCGGGCTGGGGCATGCCGCTGGCGGACGCTCTGGACGCCCTGCCCGCCCTGCGCAGGGATAACCTCTGGGTATCGCTCTCGGGGGCTGCGGGCACCGCCTCTGAACTCGGGGCCGACCCGGATGCTCTGCGCGCGGCCCTCGCCGCGGGTCTGGGCCTCGCTGATCCGGGACGCAGCTGGCACACCGATCGTGGCCCGGTGCTGCGCATTGCGGGCTGGATGGCAGGTGTCACCGCGACCCTCGGTGCCATGGGCCACAGCCTGACGGGCCTTGCGGCCGGCGGGGTCGGTGACATTCGTCTGGGCGGTGCCGGGGCCTCCTCCACGATGCCGCAGAAACAGAACCCGGTGGGGCCGTCTGCGCTCACGGCACTGTCACACCAGACCGCCGGGTTGCTCAGCAGCCTGCAGACCGCCGCCATGCACCAGCACCAGCGCGATGGCGCTGCCTGGTTCACCGAATGGATGGTCCTGCCGCAGATCGTGCTGAGCTGCGCCAGCGCATTGCAGATCGCGGCAGAGGTCATTGGCGGCGTGGAGCCCGACACGGATGCCATGCTGCGGGGTCTGGCGCACGGCGGCGGCATGGTGCACGCCGAAGCCCTGAGCTTTGCGCTCGCCCGGCAGATGCCCCGTCCGGAGGCACAGCAGGCGGTCAAAACGCTCTGCAATCAGGTGCGCGACAACGGCGGCACGCTGGCCGAACGCGCTCTTGCGGCCTGGCCCGACCTGCCGCCCGATCTGTTCGACCTCCGGAAATCCACGGGCCGGGCACCGGCTGACGCGCGGGCTTTTGCCGCCCGCATTGCCGGGATCTGACGCTTGCGCCCGGCGGTTCTGTTCATCCTGACGACCGTCATGATTGATGCCATGGGGATCGGCCTGATCATCCCCGTCATGCCCGACCTGATCCAGGAGGTGCGCGCGGGTAACCTGGCGCAGGCGGCACTCTGGGGCGGTATCCTCTCAACCGTTTTTGCGGTGATGCAGTTTCTCTTCGGACCGGTGCTGGGTGGTCTGTCTGACCGTTTCGGGCGCAGACCGGTCCTGCTGGTGTCGCTCGCCATCATGGCGCTTGATTATCTGGTCATGGCCGTCGCCGGCAGCATCTGGCTCCTGCTGCTGGGCCGGGTTGTCGGCGGGATCACGGCCGCGACGCAATCCACCGCCAATGCCTATATGGCCGACATCTCCGGGCCCGAGGACCGCGCGGCCAACTTCGGTCTCGTGGGCGCGGCCTTTGGCATTGGCTTTGTGCTGGGTCCGCTCATAGGCGGTCTGCTGGCAGGCTACGGCACCCGCGCGCCCTTCTATGCCGCCGCCCTGCTCGCGCTCCTGAACTTCGGCTTTGGCCTTTTTGTGCTGAAGGAAACCGTGACTGACAGCATCCGGCGGCCGTTCCGGTGGACGCGCGCCAATCCGCTGGGCAGCCTCCGGCAGCTGCGCAAACTGCCCGGTATCGGCGCAATGCTGCTGGTGTTCTTCATCTACCAGGTGGCCTTTATCGTTTATCCCGCCGTCTGGTCCTATTTCGGCAAGGAACGCTTCGGCTGGGACCCCCAGACAATCGGCCTGAGCCTCGCGCTCTTCGGCATCATGCTGGCCATTGTTCAGGGCGGTCTGATCCGGCCCATCATGCGGCTGCTGGGCGAACGCGGCACCGTCCTTTATGGGCATGTCTTTGATATTCTCGCGTTTCTGGCCCTCGCCTTTGTCACAAACGGGACCCTCGCGCTCATCCTGACACCGCTGGCAGCCCTTGCTGCCGTGATCACCCCCGCGCTCCAGGGGATCATGTCCAAAGCAGTCGGTGCGGATGCCCAGGGCGAGTTGCAGGGCGCGCTGACGTCCCTGTCCGCGCTGGCGATGATCTTCTCGCCGATGATGATGACCGCCACCTTCGCGACCTTCACCACAGAGGGTGCGGCCTTCTACCTGCCCGGGGCACCCTTTCTGCTGTCCGCGGCACTGATCGTTGTGGGTCTGGTCGTGTTTGTCCTGCGCGGCGATGCAGCACAGAGAACCGGCTGAAACGACACACTGCTGTCGCCTTCGGGCTTGCAACTCTGACGCCCCGGCGACAGGCTGGCCAGAACAGCAAACGGCCACGCGCCCGCCGACAGAAAGAAACGCCCATGCAGACAATCAAAGCCGCCGTGTGCCACAGTTTTGGCGACCCGCTCTTGGTCGAGGATATCCTCCTGCGCGCGCCCATCGCCGGTGAGGTCGAGGTCACCCTGAGTGCCGTCGCGATCTGCCATTCGGACATCTCCTATGCGGATGGTGCCTGGGGCGGGTCACTGCCCGCCGTCTACGGGCATGAGGCCGCAGGCGTGGTCACGGCAACCGGCGACGGGGTCACGGGCCTGAAGGCAGGCGACAGTGTGATCGTCACACTGATCCGCGCCTGCGGCAGCTGCGGCAACTGCGCCTCCGGCAAACCGACCATCTGCGAAACCCCCTATGACGGCGATCACGGGCCAATCACCACCACAACGGGCGGCAAACTGCACCAGGCCATGGCCTGCGGCGGGTTCGCTGAAAAGGTCGTGGTGGCACAAAACCAGGTCGTGCGGATCAGCCCGGACATCTCCAAAGAGGCCGCCTGCCTGGTGGCCTGCGGCGTCATCACCGGCGTCGGTGCCGTGGTCAATGCCGCAAACCTGCGCGCAGGCCAGGACGTGGTCGTGATCGGCGCGGGCGGCGTCGGGCTCAACGCGATCCAGGGCGCACGCATTGCCGGTGCCCGCCGCATCATCGCCGTGGATATGAGCGAAGAGAAACTTCAGACCGCCCGCGAATTCGGCGCAACCGACGGCGTGCTGGCCACGCTGGACAAACCCTGGCGGGCCGCGATCAAAGCCATGGGCGGGCGCGGCGCGGATGCCGTGATCGTCACGGTCGGGGCCATCCCCGCCTATGATCAGGCCCCGCGCTATCTGGGGGCCGGCGGCCAGGTCATCATGGTCGGCATGCCCCATTCAGGCGCGCTCTCCAGCTACGAGCCGGTGATGCTGGCCGCAACAGGTCAGGGCATGACCGGCTCCAAAATGGGCGACGCGGTGATCCAGCGCGACATCCCCTGGATGGTGGACCTTTACGCCCAGGGCCGCCTGAAGCTCGATGAACTGATCTCCGGGCGCTGGCGTCTTGACCAGATCAACGAGGCCATCGCCGACACCCGAACGGGGGGCGCGCGCCGCAACGTCATCGTCTTCGACACCTGACACCACCGGAGGGCCGCCCGTGAAACTGCGCGATCTCGACATCATCGTCACCGCCCCACCGGCCCCGGGCTGGGGCGGCCGCTACTGGATCCTGGTGAAACTCACCACCGACAACGGCATCACCGGCTGGGGCGAATGCTACGCCTCCTCCGTCGGGCCCGATGCCATGCGCCACGTGATCGCGGATGTTTTTGACCGCCACATGGCCGGCGAAAACCCCGAAAACATCGAACTGATGTTCCGTCGCGCCTACTCTTCGGGGTTCACCCAGCGGCCCGACCTCACGGTCATGGGGGCGTTTTCCGGGCTCGAAATCGCCTGCTGGGACATCCTGGGCAAGGCACGCGACCGCCCCGTCTGGGCGCTGCTGGGCGGGAAAATGAACGACCGCATCCGCGCCTACACGTACCTCTACCCGCTGCCGCAGCATGATCTCGCGGCCTTCTGGACCTCGCCTGACATGGCCGCAGAAAGCGCGCTGGCGATGGTAGAGAAAGGCTACACAGCCGTGAAATTCGACCCCGCCGGGCCCTACACGCTGCGCGGTGGCCACATGCCCGGCATGCGCGATATCAGCCAGTCCGTCGCCTTCTGCAAAGCCATCCGCGCCGCGGTGGGCGACCGCGCCGATCTGCTCTTTGGCACGCACGGGCAATTCACCACCGCTGGAGCCATCCGGCTGGGCCAGGCGCTGGAACCATACGCCCCGCTCTGGTTCGAGGAACCGATCCCGCCCGACGCCGTAGAGGAAATGGCCAGAGTCGCCCGCGCCGTGCGCATCCCCGTGGCCACCGGCGAGCGCCTGACCACCAAGGCCGAATTCGCGCCCGTGCTGCGCAGCGGAGCAGCCACCATCCTGCAACCGGCCCTGGGCCGCGCGGGTGGCATCTGGGAGATGAAGAAAGTCGCCGCCATGGCCGAGGCCTACAACGCACAGATGGCCCCGCACCTTTACGCAGGCCCCGTGGAATGGGCCGCCAATGTGCACCTCGCGGCCTCGATCCCCAACCTTCTCATGGCCGAAACGATTGAGACCCCGTTCCACGACAACCTGATCCGCGGCACGATCCGGGTCGAGGACGGGTTCATCACCCCGCCAGACACCCCGGGCCTTGGCATCGACGTGGACGAGGCCCTCGCCCGCGCGCACCCCTACACCGGCGACGGGCTGCACCTGCAGATGCAGGAAGCCCCCTGCGACTATGTGAACGGCAACGACTTTGAAGGCGGCGCCCCGGCCCCGCGCGACTGAATGGGGCGGCGCGCCGGAGGCAGGTCAGGCCGGCGCGAATGTCCGTTTTGAGCCCATACCTACCATTTCAGTCTCTGGGAAGGTTCATCATCATTTCATGCCACCGCTCCCCACCGTGATCAGATTTGGATGGCCGAGTGTACCGATAGCCAAACTTCTCATAGAGGGGGATGTGGTGTTCTTTGCACATAAGATGGATGGTTTCTTTCTTCGCGTCAGTCATACGCTTAACGAATTGAGACATTAACGTGGTGGATAAGCCAAGGCCCTGATGTGCCGGATCTACCACCACTGACATAATCACGACATTTGGAGCAGCCTGGTGATGCCCGATGAGATCTTTGAAGTCTTCGTCAGACATTTCAACATCATACGCGCATCCGCTGTTTATGAAGCCAACGATTTGGTTGTCGACTTCGAGGATCAAAAAGCCTTGCGGATACTCAACGATGCGCTTGGTAATTTTTTCATATGTCGCTGCTTCATCGCCGTCGTAGGCCAGCGTCTCAATTTCAAAGCAGCGGGTTGCATCCGTTGGTGAAGCGTTGCGAAAATTTTGGTTGCTCATGCCCGTAGTCAATTTGTGAATAAATCAACGATAAGGCTAATCGATTGTTCAATTGAAAGCCAGTTCATGAGGAACGGCAGCTTCGTTCCGCAAAGCGGCCAACATAGTCTCCGACTATAAACCTGACACGTCCAACCGACCTGCAGAAGCGCCGTTCCGAGGGGGGGCGCAATCGCGCCGCCCCGTGGGGGCGGAACGGCGCGGCGCAACAGTGCCTGTTGCGCGGGTGCCATGTGCCAGGTCGTTTGCCTCACGCGGTCGAGTGCTTCAGCGGCGAATGATCCCCAAAATGCCAGGCCCAATAGTCCCACCCAGCCCCGCATTTCTTCACTCCTCAACGTGGTCCCGGCTCATCTCTGACCGCCGCGCTGATCAAGCACCTCGCTGCCTAAACCGCGGCTCTGCACAGTTCACACACCCGTAACTTTTACGCAGCGCACGCTCTGTTACTGTGCCGTCCCCTCGCAATACCGACCAGAACACCGACGTAATACCGACGTGATACCGACTTCGGTTTCTCCCTTCTTTTCAGGGTATTCGGGCTTTTGCCCGCCCCGGGGCCCCATTGGTCAGTGTGGTGTTGCGCGTACGCTGCCTTTACCTCTGATCCGTCAGGTGCGCGCGGCCTCGAACGCGGCCCAGACCCCTTCGAATTCGTCAAAGGTGATCTGCCTGCCCTTCACCGCATCAAAGACAATTGTCTCCGACCGCATCAGCGTCGCTATCGCCTCCTCCAGCGCGGGTACCACATCCTCCGGGATCACAACAGCGCCGTGCCGGTCCGCGTGCACCAGCGCGCCGGGGGCAACGGTCATGCCGTGGATTTCCACCGGCTGATCAAAATCCAGCACATGCACAAACCCGTGGCTTGGCCCGATGGACCCGGCCACCACCGGAAAGCCTTCGGGCAGGTCACCGAGGTCGCGCATGACCCCATCCGTCAGCGCACCAGAGAGGCCGAACGCCTTGTGAATATTGGTGTTCACCTCGCCCCAGTAAGCGCCGATCGCATGGGGCACATCCATGTCCTGCACGACCGCGACACCAGGGCGCGAACCCTCTGACATATAACGGTAATACGCCATACGCCGGGCTCTGATCACGTCTGCGGGCTCATCGGGCGGGGTCACCGCGCGGATGCGTGCCGTGCGGGCGTAGCCGACCATCGCGCCGCCCTCGGGTGCGGAGCACAGCATGGTGCCGCGGGTGAAATCATCAAAGCCACGTTTGCCCTGCGCGACTTCAATCGCGTTACAGACAGTCGGCGTATCGACACGGCGGAGTATTTCCAGGAGTTCGCTGTTCATATCTCTCTCTTCATTTCTGCGGCAGGGCGGCCCGGACAGCCTGTGCCATTTCTTCGGGATCTGAGCGCCCGTCCAGCTTCAGGACCGGCACCTGCCAGTCCTCCCAGACATGTGGATACCCGGCAAACCCCCGCTCATCGATCCGCTGTGCGCGGAGCTCTTCGGGGATGGAAACATGCACGGTCAGATCAGGCTCCGGCCAGAGCGCACGCCCCGCTGCGCTGGCATTCACCGCATCACAGACCACATCGTGGCCCAGCGCGGTCAGCTCTTCCGCCTGGGCTGCCGCCGCGCGGTACCCTGCATCAATGGCGGACGGGGGTGCCAGGTCACTCTCGCGGATCGCTTTTTCTATTGTGTCCACGCGCAGGTGCACTGCCTGCCCACCACCGCACAAAGCGCGCGCCAGCGTAGACTTGCCGCTGCCGGGCATACCGGAAAGCAGGATAATCCGCCCCATCAGCGCGCCGCAGCCAGTGCCGCCCCCTGTGACAATGCCGAAAGTTTGGCATAAGCAATCTCGGGATCGACGGCACCGAAACCTGCAAATGTGCCGAACCCGCAGTCGGAGCCGGCAATGACCCGGTCGGCCCCCACAATGGCGGTAAACCGTTCAATCCGCTGGGCAACGACCTCCGGATGCTCAACGAAATTGGTCGTGGTATCGACCACACCCGGCACCAGTACCTTGTCATCCGGGATATCCGCCCGCCGGTCACGGAACACCGTCCATTCGTGCGCGTGACGCGGATTTGACGTCTCAAACAGCACATAGCGTGCTTTGGCCTGCATCAGCGTATCGAACACCTTGTCCATGCCAATGTCACAGGTGTGCGGCCCCTCATAGTTGCCCCAGCAGATGTGGATGCGCACCTTGTCCTGCGGAACGTTCTGCAGCGCGTGGTTCAGCGCCTCCACGTGTCCGGCCGCAATCTTCAGAAACTCTGCATCGGTCAGATCGTTGAACAGCATATGCCGTGACAGCGCGAGATCAGGGCAGTCCAGCTGCAGATCAAGACCCGCGGCCACAATCGTCTCATATTCTTCACGCATCGCGTCCGCCAGGGCGGCAAGATAGGCATCCCGGGTGGCATAGTGTTCGTTCTGCAGAAACAGCGAGATCACACCGGGACTGGCCGCATTCATGAAGCCGTGCGCGGCCCCATAGTCGGCCATACCGGCCTTCAGGTTCGCGATGTCCTTTTCCAGCTCACCCTGCCCTTTGGAGCGGACCTCTCCGGTGCACATCGGGCGTGCGTACTGCGGCGTGCCACCCTCGTCCGCCAGGCGCTTGAGAAAGGTCGGGAACTGCTTGAGATCCGCAGGCGCATTGCGTTTGCTGTCGCCGGAAAAGCCGGTGTAACGGTCCTTGACGTAAGTCGCATAGGATATCTTGGACGTTTCCCCATCGCTGACGATATCCACACCCGCAGCCACCTGGCGCTTTACGGTCTCGGACACAGCCGCCGTCATGGCAGCGTCGAACGCCGCTGGATCGTATTCGTTTCCATGTTCACGCGCGAAGATGAAATCCACCACCTCCTGCGTCCGGGGCAGCGAGCCTACATGCGTTGTTCTGACCATCCCCGGTCTCCTTTTTTTGTTACCGGCCCGCCCAAGAGGCAGGCCATTCTCCTGTTACACCGGCGGCGCCTGCCGCGCCATGAACCACAGGTTCAGACGCCACATCCCCCATGCCAGCGGGATAGCAGCAAATCCACCGATCACCCAGGCCAGCGGTTCATCGTAGAAGGTCTCGAAAACCTGCGTGTAGGCATGGATACCCGCAAAGGTCACACCTGCATTGAAAAGTCCGCGCATATTGCGGTGAGCCGCCACGAAAATCACCGCTGCCAGGGCCAGAGCCCAGCCGACCGCATAGACATGTTCGCTGATCACAAGCGCCGTCGCCCGGAAAGATGTCATGGCATCGCTCCATGCCTCGTAACTCATGCCAGAGCGCCAGGAGTTCTGGCCCGGCCCCCAGACGGTCTGCCCGACGGTATCTCCCCACAGGCTGCCGACCAGCGCGCAGAGATTGGCGACGACAAAGCCCATCATCACATGAATGCGTGCGTGTCGGGACGTGCGTTCAGTGCTCACTTTCGAGAGCCACAGCATCAGTGCGATGAGGCCCGACATCTGCAGGATCGAGAGCGTGGATTCGGGCGAATAAAAGACATAGGCCGCATGGAAATAGAACGTGCCTGTGTCCAGCGCCTGGGCAAAGGGTGCAATGGCGAGCGCCGACACAAACCGAACATCGGTGAGCCAGCCCGCGCCTGCAATAACCGCAGCAGCATAGAGCCAGAAGACCGTAACGGGCAGCCCGCTGAGATCAAGATCACTGATCAGTGTGCCGAGACCTGAAAGGTGCAGCGCGACTGCCATAAGCATCACAGCACCGGTCACAAAACCGGTGGTCAGCCGGGCAGTGACAAACGCCCAGGCAGCGGCGGCACCTGCCACAAGCCCTCCGAGCGTCATGACGATGCCCGCGATCTCTTCATATTTGTCGACAAGCTCGAAACCCGCGCCACCCAGCAGCATCCCCGCCCCGATCAGCGCTGCCGCATTGCCGAACATTGCATAAATGTCTGAACCATAGCGGAGCGTTACAACGCCTGCCGCCACCAGAAGCGCCCCGGAAACAGCCACCGCAAAAGGATTCGCCAGCCAGAAGATCAGCCCGAAGGTTGCCGCCAGAATTCCGACGCAGAGCAGCGTGTTGATGGCCATTGTGACCATCGTCGCACGTGCCCGGCTGTGGATGATTCCCGCAGCTGACCGGGAGATAACACCCTCTTCCACAAGCATTTCTGTATCAGCAATCGTATACATCTCTCACTCCATGAACATCGTTCATGAACTTGATAGTAAATTTGCAGCTGCCGTTCAAATCATTTTTTGAACAGTGTTCATTTTTCTGTCCATGTGGCTCCGGCCGGGTCATCTGTCGCCACAATGTGGTATAGCCCTGCGTCACCGGTCATCGACGGAACAACGCTGTGCATCAGGTTTTCCGGTACCGACATCGTGTCGCCGGGTGCCAGTGTGGCCGCCCCGCCTTCCCAGGTGACCCGCCAGTGCCCGCGCACCGGCATCAGAACCGAAGGTTTGTCATGCGCATGCATCGCGTCAGTGGCTGAGGCTCGGGTGACAAATTCCACCTCAAACCCAGGCCGGTCGCGCAGCATACCAGCCTCGCCGATGACCTTTGCCGGCGCGCGGTCGGCCATCGCGACCATATCCCAGTAGCGCGCCACGTAACCCGGTACGACATCAGCCGACGCAGGTTCGGGATAGGCCGTGAGATCTTCGTCGCTCAGCAGCGGCATGGGCTTTACACCTTCCGGCAGCGTCTCACCTTTCTTGCTGTCATAGAGTTTGCCCTGTTCCGACAGCACAAGCCCGTGCGCCTGCGCGTCCTCGATCACCTGCGGGGCCCAGATAACGCCGCCGCCGGCATCATCGCCGCCCAGAATGGCCATGATCATCCCGTAATCATCGCCGATATTCTCAAAGCCACGGAAAATTCCCGTCGGGATGTTAAAGATATCGCCCTGCTCCAGAACAACTTCTCCAGCGTCACCCCAGCGCCCCCAGAAAAAACGCCAGCGCCCGGAGAGCACAAAGAACACCTCTGCCGTGCGGTGACTGTGCAGACTGTTGCGGCATTTCGGTGGCTGTCCGGCCGCCCCGATATTGAAACCATGCGGCAGAGCAATATGCACATGCTGGTCAGGGCTCTCAGATACGCCACCGCCGATGATCGTGAAGTTTTCCTTCTGGTCACTTCCGGGGGTATGCGCGTCAATAAAGGCGGTTTTGCAGGGCTGCAGATCACCGTATCGCACGATACGGGCTTCCATCTCGGCTGGTGTCATTTCTCTTCTCTTTCGTTGTCGGCCCGCAGCTCGGCGATCTCGGCGACCAGCTCTGCGTTCCGGGTTTCCAGGCGTTCCAGTTCAGGCGCGACCAGAGCCGCGATCTCGCTGGTGTCAAAACGGGGCGTGATGAACTGCGGACAGTTCCAGTCAAAGGCCACCACACGGATTGTCAGTATGCGCTCCACACGGCCTTCGCCCTCTGTCTCAAGCCTTGCTGCAAGCTCCGGATCCGCATCAGCGGGGATCATCGTGGCATGGCCCTGCAGTTTCAGGCGGGCTTTGCGCGGATAATCCATCGCGAAAACAGACACCCGGTCGTCTCCACGCAGGTTGCCGGTTGTGATGTACTGGCGGTTGCCACGGTAGTCCGCAAAGCCGATCGTCACCCCGTCCAGCACTTTCAGGAAACCGCGCGGGCCGCCCCGGTGCTGGATATAGGGCCAGCCGCTTTCCGACGTGCTCGCCATGTAAACCGATGTCCGCGAGGTCAGAAAAGCTGCCTCATCCGGACCCAGCGCATCCGGCGCCGGGGCATCTGCGATATGGCTGCACATGTCACGCGACCCCTGTGCGGTCTGCTCGGCCGCCACCGCCGGCGTGAACATCAGTTTACCGAAGCTCTCCACCGGTCAGCCTGTCTGCAGCAGAATCTGCTTCCAGACCGCTGTCTCATCATAGATCACATATTCCCGCCGCAGTCCCCACGGACCCAATTCCGCGTGACAGATGCCCATCAGATAGATGTCCGTCCCGGTAGGGGCCCCAAATGTGCCCCAGCCGCTGTGCTTACCCGACAGCGACCAGCGCAGGGCGGCACGGGGCGGCATAAGCGGATCGTCGCGCCCGATCTGATGATCAATCCGGAATACGGCGTCCGGGAACGAGGCGCGCAGGCCCATCCAGAACTGATCGACCGCCGGATGGCTGTGCGCGCTGATACCGCCCGGGTATTCCGCATGCACCGCACGGTCATACTCTGTGGGGATAGCAGCCATATCCGCGCCCATGATCCGCGTCAGGATGTCGGCGTATTTCTGGCCCCATTCGTTGTCGTTGCCACGCCCCTTGTACGGCCCGGGCTGGTCGATTGCCGGGCTGAACGGCTTGACGCAGTTGTCAGGTCCACCCTCTTTTTCAATGAGGTCAGCGGCGTATTGTTTGGGGTCCACACCCAGCTGTCGGACAATAGCGCCCTGATCGCGGATCAGCCATTCATCGTTGATCTGGTTGTCGATCGCGTGACAGTCCGCAAGGATGCGGTAAACCAGAGGTTTGCCCGTCGCTTTGCCATAAACACCGTCCCGCATATGGGTTGCCGTGCTGAGCAGGCGGTGCGAGGACAGCATGCCTTCCTCGGGCGTTCCGGACCAGATCACATCCTCGCCCAGCAGCGTGCGGTCCGGGAATTCCGCCAGTGTCGCCATCGTGGCACCGATGACATTCTGATTGCCCACTACGACAGACGCCGGTGTGCGCACCACGATATCATCTGAGTAGTACCGGTGCAGCGTCGAGATCCCTCGGTCCTCCCAGATCTCTTTGGTTATGCCCAGGATGTAGTCGGGAAAATCCCTGAATTTCGGATCGAAACCTTGCACAGTCTTATTCCTTCGGTTTGCGGGCGGAGCCGCGGACAATTAGGGGCCCGTCAAGGGCAACACGCCGGGGTGAGGTGTCGGCATCGGCAAGCCGGTCCATCAGCACGCTGACCGTCTCGGCCACCATACGGTTGGCTGGCTGGCGCACGGTTGTCAGGTCGTAGCTGGGCCAGCAGGCAAGTGCCACGTCGTCATATCCCACCACGGACACATCCTGTGGAACCGACAGGCCCAGTTCAAAACGCAGAACGTCCATCACCGCAAAAGCCATATGGTCGTTGGCCACGAACACAGCGTCCGGACGGTCAGGCGCTGTGAACATCCCGCGCGCCACCGATCTGGCCTTTTCGAAATTGAAGTCAGCGGCCTTCCGGTCAAAGAGCGACTGTCCCGCCGACCGGAGGCCATCAATGAACCCGGCTTCGCGGTCGATCTGGGTCGAGGCACCTTCCCAGCCGGCGATATGCGCGATGCGGCTGTGCCCCCCCGCGACAAGAAACTCAGCCAGTTTGCGTCCCCCTTCGACATTGTCGGAGGTCACGCTGGACAGACGGTCATCATACTGGTGCCTGTTAAAGAGCACGATGGGGATGCCCAGGCCCTCGCAGCGTTCGGTCAGATCGTTGGACAAACCAACCGAGGCCGCGATGATGGCATCAACCTGGTAGTCCAGCAGCTCGTCGATAACCGTCTGAGTCGCCTCGTGGTCGTTGGAGGCCATGAAAACGAGAACATGATACCCTTTGGCCTGGAGCGCCTTGGACAGACGTTCAATCGCTTCGGGGTAAAACTGGTTTTCCAGGTAGGCAACGACCAGCCCGATGATCCGGCTGCGCCCCGTGATCAGCGAACGCGCGATGACATTGGGCCGGTAGCCAAGCTGCGCCGCAGCCTTGCGCACTTTTTCCGCGGTACGCTTGCTGACGGAAGCGCCGGGCGTGAAAACACGGCTGACCGCAGAGCGGCTGACCCCTGCCCTTTCGGCCACTTCCAGAGAAGTCACCTTACCCATGGCACACCCCGTACGGGACCGTATGCACCCGCGTCCGCATCAACCCGCAGTCCAGCCGCCATCGATCAGCATCGACGTACCGGTAATCATCGCAGAGGCATCCGAGGCCAGAAAAACTGCTGCGCCCATGATGTCCTCAACCTCGCCCACGCGGGGCAGTTTGATCTTTTCCATGATCCAGGCCAGCCGCTCGGGGTTGGAGAATGTCCCTTCCGTCAGGGGCGTGCGGATAAAGGTCGGGCAGATCGTGTTGATCCGCACACCGGCCTTGCCCCATTCAATGGCCATCGCTTTGACCATCCCCTCAAGCGCATGTTTCGAGGCACAGTAAACCGCGCGGTCAATGCCGCCCACATGGCCCATCTGGCTTGAAATATGAATGATTGACCCATTCCGCCCGGTCCGGATCAGCGCATCTGCCGCGCGGGCCGACAGGAAATAGGCGCTGCGCAGGTTGATGTTCATGACCGCATCAAAATCCTCCGGCGTCGTCTGCGTCGCAGGGCTGTGCCGGGCCAGGCCCGCGGAATTGATCACCACGTCAAAGGGGGTATCAAAAGCGGCCCCGACAGCATCAAGGTCCGTCTGATCCAGCGTCATCGCCTCTGCAGACAGGCCCGCGGCAGATATTGCGCTGACTGCGTCCTTCAGCGGGCCAGCGCGGCGCGCGGCACAGACCACATGCGCGCCTGCTTCGGCAAGCGCCACAGCACATCCCAGCCCGATTCCGGACGACGCCCCGGTCACCAGTGCCCGCCTGCCGGTCAGATCAAAACGGGGGGGCTCGGGCAGTCCGGTCACAGTGCCACTCCTGTCTCCGGATCAAATCCGGCACGCACTTTGTTGAATTCACGCATCCGCGCCAGCACATCCACGCCAATCTGATCATACATATGCAGCAGATCCACCATAACCCAGTTTTCCCGGATCAGCTCCCCTTCGAGCCGCCAGAAATCCAGGCTGCGCATCGCGACCTTCTTGCCCGGTGGCGCGATGCCAAGCCATCCGCCTTCAGTGATCGACTGGTACATGTTCGGCCAGCCGGTCACGGCGGCATAATTCCCATCGCCAAAGAAGTGATACTCAATTTCGTCCAGGTATTGTCCACGGTCCGGCATGGCGTTCAGGAACGGTATCTGATGCCAGTTCCGAAAACCGCTGATCCCCCGCCCCGTCCCGATGCCCGACGGGCCATACCAGGTCATCTTCGGATGCCAGAAGCGCTCCATCTCCATGACTTCCGGCCCACCCTGACAGGGGTGCCGTTTCATATGGTTGAGCATGTCGATGATGCGCGCGCAGGTACGGCGCCCCGCCTCTTCGCCGTCCGGCCCCTGGCTCAGCCCGTCACAGGTCGCAGGCCCCGGCACATGCCACTCCCGCCCGAGCGATGGCGACATAGGCCAGGCGCCCGCCTGCATCATCACCTCCGGGATATCCCACAACGCCTGCATCTCCACGATGCGACCATCCTGGATACGGTAGAATTCGTGAAAGCGCAGGTGCACCATATGGCCGGTGGGCGGAATATCCAGCCAGGGTGCCGCGAACGTGCCGCAATAATAGCCACCGCAGCCGATCCAGTCGGCCCCTTCGGGCGTTGCCCCCGAAATGACGATGAAATCACGCCGCTCCAGATCCGGCAGCGCCTTTGCCAGCGGCATCACGGCACCTTCCATCCAGGCATCTGTCCCGGTGATGGTTTCAAACGGGAACGCGAGGCGAAAGACCACATCAGGCGCACAGGCCTGTTTCAGCGCCGCGCGCAGTTTCTGCGCGTCGAAATCATACATCGCGGCCCGGACCGGGGCGATAAGATCTTTCTGGGATGCGTGATGGTCGCTCATGCGCGCACCTGTTCCTTCATTCTGTCAAAGAGATCGACGCCCATCTGCGCAAAGAGATGCACCATGTCGACGAAGACCCAGTTTTCGGTGAACCGGTCCCCGGAGCGCAGCCAGAAATCCAGCCCCGATACTTCAATCGGACTGCCGGTGGCAGCGTGACCCAGATAGGGACCGCCATGCGTGCCAATAACCCCCATGGGGCCGGAGGCCGCCAGCAGACGATCCTCCGCAAAAAGGCTCTCCAGATGCATCACCTTGCGGTCCGGAAACGCCCGGAGCCATGGCTGCTGATGCAGTTGTTCGAACTCGCCCAGCGACAGGCAGGCCCCGATACCACCGGGGCCGTACCATTTCACATTGGGGTGGAAGAAACCCGCCATGCCCATGCTGGACAGATCCTGCTCGTCAAAGCTGTTCAGCCCGCCAAAAATGAACCGCCGCCCGAAATCGAGCGTTTCTGCTGTTTCGGACACATCCTGTTCACCCACGAGAACGCCGTCATAAGCCGTGGGCGCGGGATAGACATGTGCCGCCCCACGCGGCGGAGGCAGAACGGACAGACCGATCTGGTCGAACCAGTCGACAAAGTCCCAGATGGTCTGGGCATGCACGATCCGTCCGGCATCATCAAAACGCAGAAAGTCGCCCCAGCGGATCCGCAGTGTCCTGTCTGTGGCCGGTATCCCGAATGCAGAGCCGGTTGCCCGACCTGTGTAGTATCCGGTGCCTGCAACCCACCAGCTGCCATCATCTGCGCCGCTTTCATGTGCCGAGGATTGGCCGCCCATGAAGAGGTGCGTCTGCCGCTTCAGACCAGGGATCGCCCGGCGCAGCGGCGCAAACAGACGCTCGACAATGTCTGCGCCCGATGCACAAATCCCGACCGGTTCCGGTCCCTGCCAGTGCGTGACGTCTGACAACAGGGACAGCGCCTGCGCCGGATCATTGTCCAGTGCCTGCCAGAGCCTCAGCGCCGTCTCTTTGTTTCGCTGGTTGTCCTGCACCCTTTGGCTACTCCGCCGCTTCCTTTGCAGGTGCACCTTCGCCATAGGGAACGTTCTGACCGCCATAGCGCCGGACCCGCAGATTGCACTGTTCAGCATGACCAACAAACCCTTCGAGCATGCAAAGGCGCGAGCCATAGGCCCCGATCTCTGCTGCGGCCTCATCCGTGGTCACTTTCTGATAGCTGTGGGTTTTCAGGAACTTTCCGACCCACAGACCTCCGGTATAACGCCCGGCCTTTTTGGTGGGCAGAGTGTGGTTTGTGCCGATCACCTTGTCGCCATTGGCCACGTTCGTGCGCGGGCCAAGGAACAGCGCACCATAGCAGGTCATGTTCTCGAGGAACCAGTCGTCGCGTTCGGTCATCACCTGGACGTGCTCGGAGGCGACATCATCCGCGACCTGCAGCATCTCGTCCCAGGTGTCGCAGAGGATCACCTCGCCGTATTCCTCCCAGCTCACGCGCGCGGTGTCTGCCGTTGGCAGGATGGTCAGAATGCGTTCGATCTCTGCGAGCGTTTCATCGGCCAGTTTGCGCGAATTGGTCAGCAGCACCGCGGGTGAGTTATACCCGTGCTCCGCCTGCCCCAGCAGGTCCGTTGCACACATCTCTGCGTCTACAGTTTCATCAGCGATGACCATCGTCTCTGTCGGACCGGCGAAAAGGTCGATGCCGACACGGCCAAAGAGTTGACGCTTGGCTTCGGCCACAAAGGCATTGCCCGGCCCAACCAGCATGTGCACCGGTTCAATCGTCTCGGTGCCGATCGCCATGGCGCCAACTGCCTGAATGCCCCCCATTACGTAAATCTCATGCGCGCCGCCCAGGTGCATTGCGGCGATCACAGCCGGGTTGGGCTTCCCCTTGAAAGGCGGTGTACAGGCGATGATCCGAGGAACACCCGCAACGCTGGCCGTGGCCACCGACATATGCGCTGAAGCCACCATCGGAAATTTGCCGCCCGGCACGTAGCAGCCAACGGACTGCACCGGGATATTCTTGTGACCCAGAATAACGCCGGGCATCGTTTCGACCTCGATGTCGAGCATGCTGTCCCGCTGCGCCTGGGCAAAATTACGGACCTGCGCCTGAGCGAATTCGATATCATGCAGTTCCTGCGGGCTGAGCTGCGCAATCAGCGCGTCGATCTCCGCCTGGCTCAGGCGAAACGAAGAGGGCGAGTATTTGTCAAACTTCTCGCTCAGCTCGCGCACAGCCACATCACCGCGCGCCTCAATATCTGCGAGCGTGCTTTCCACCGCGGCGCGTGTTTTCGCGTCATCATCCGCCCGTTCGGCATCGGATTTTCCGCGTTTCAGGTACTCAATCGCCATTTTTCTTGCTCCTCACTGATCGGGGCGCGGCGCTGTCTTTTCGCCGCGATCAAAGGCTTCCCAGCCTTCGCCACCAAAAACATCATGACCCAGCTGGGCCAGCACATGCGGGAAATCCACCATCACCCAGTTATCGGTGATCTTTCCCTCCTCAACTTTCCAGAAATCCATATACCGGATCTCGACCCGCCTGCCGGTTGGTGCCACCCCCATGAACGTGCCGGAATGGGTTGCTTCCTGCCGCCCGAAGGCTGCCGCCCATTCGCCCATATAAAGCCGCGCCTCATCGACACAGACCTTGTCCGAGAATGCTGCCTGAAACGGACGCTGCCAGTTGTCCTGAAACTCGCGCAGGCCGTTTTTTGTCCCGCAGCCCTGGTTGCCCATCCAGCGGAAGCTTTCCGCGAAAAAGGCACCGATATCATCAATGCGGTGATCATTGAGCCCATCCACCATGCCTTCGATCACGGCGCGGGTCTCGTCTGTTTTGCTCATGTCCGTGTCTTTGCTCAGCACGGCCTGTTCTGGTCTGGAGCCCTTCATCCGGACCCTCCTTTCTTCATCATTGTGGAAACGCGTGGATCAGGCGCGCGCCACGTTGATGAAATCCCGGGGCATCCGGTTCAGCGCCGGGTGGCGCTGCATCAGCCCTGATCTGGCGTTCCTGCTCATCAGCCCTTAACCGCCCCTGCTGTCAGACCGCTCACGATCTGGCGCTGGAACACCATAACCAGCAGGAAGAGAGGTGCTGTGATGGACACCGCAGCCGCCACAGCCTCGACCTGGTCGGTCGTTGTGGTTTCGCGGTTGAAATAGCCCGCGATGGCTGGAACCATCGTCTGGTTCTGCGCGTCAAGCAGCAGCGACGTCACGAGGAAGTCGTTGTAGCCCAGAAGGAAGCTGAAGAGGCCCGTTGTGATCACCCCCGGCCACATCACCGGCATGATCACGCGGCGGAACGCCTGAAAATGGCTGCAGCCATCGACACGCGCGGCCTCGTCCAGTTCAGCCGGGATGTTCTGGAAGAAGCTGCGCAGCATCCAGATCGTGAAAGGCTGGTTGATCGCCACGAGCACGGCAATGACGGCCCACGGCTGCCCGTAAAGCGTGGGCGCCCCCTCTCCCAAAATGGGTCGCAGAATTTCCGAGGAATTGATGAAAACCGGCAGGTAACCGGCAACGAGCACCGAGTGCGGCAGCGCGCGGAAAACAAGCGCCAGGATCAGCAGCCAGAACGCCAGGTCAGACCCGGAGCGCGCGAGGCCATAGCCCGCAAGAGTGCCCACCGTCAGTGAAATGGTCACAACGCCTGCGGTAACCAGCATCGAGTTCAGGAAGTTCCGGTAGAATTCATTCTCGGCCCAGACAGCAACATAGTGCTCAGTCGTGAGACCCAGAACCGGCGCACCCAAAGGCCCAAGCAGGCTGTTCAAGGGACCCAGAAGCAGCGGCATAATGCCAAAGAATACCAGAACGAAAGCAACGGCATAAAGCACCGCCCCGAAAACCCAGCCCAGCGCGATATAAGCCGGTGGGCAGAACTGGCGCACCAGTCCGGGCAGCCGGGTAAAGGCCCAGCGGATTGAGAAATAAAGCACGACCAGCCCGAGCACGACGTCGATGACTGACAGACCGTTGCCCGCGGCGCGCGTTGCCGGGCCTGTGATCACGTCCCACGGGCTGTCCGCGAATGCGTCCACAGGCGATTTGAAGCTCATCACCGCGATCCAGAAGATCGGGAAGGCCGCAAGCAGACACCAGAACGCCAGGAACGCACCGGACGACAGACGCAGTGCAAACGACTGCTGCATGGCTTTGGGGGTAGACATCAGTGAGCGCTCCCTTTGTGGTCGCGCCATGTGCGGCGCAGCGGCAGGATCAGCAGGACGACAATCCCGATCATTGTCAGCATCGCGGATGCCGAGGCCCGCGAGATCGCCCGGTTGCCTGCGTCATCCGGGGTCATGAAGTCGTAAGTCAGCCACTGCAGCGAGATCACATGGGCCTGGCTGCGGAACCCGACAATCACCTCAAAAGCACGGTACGTGTCCATCAGGTGGATCAGCGCGATGAAAATGATCAGCGGCATCAGGTGCGGGATGATCACATGGCGCAAACGTTCCCACCGGCTGGCCCCGTCGATCACCGCAGATTCAAGCGTGTCCATGTTCACGGTCTGCAGCCCCGCGTAGAAGATTACGAAAGCAAAAGGCGCGACGTGCCAGACCTGATAGAAATACATCAGCATCTCAATCGTCCAGGCCTGGGCGAACATAGAGATGTTTGTCCCGGTCCAGCGCTCCAGCATGGCCGTGAGAATGCCGTCTCCGACAAACAGCCAGTAAATGGAAAGGGACCCGATCACCGGTGTGATAATAAACGGCAGCAGCGACACAAAGATCACCGGCCCGCGGATGGATCGTGTCGCGTTGTTCACCGCCAGAGCCACAGCAAGCCCCACCCCGACAACCAGCGGCAGGGTCAGGAGCGTAAAGGTCAGCGTGAAACGCAGCGCTTTCCAGAAATCGATCTGCATGATGTCATTCCAGCTGCCGTTGCCCACGGCCTCCCAGAATTTGTCCATCTGCAGAACGTTCTGGTAGCTTTGCAAACCCACCCATTCGGTCTCTGTGATGGTCTTGCCGTTCTCATCCAGAACCGGCACCGACTTGATTTCCGTTGTACAGGTCTGTGTCAGGAAGCCCGGCGTACAGGTTTCCACCTCAACCTGTTCCAGGATCGGCTGCGTGACCTGAAAACTCTGGATAAAGACGCTCACCAGCGGTGCGGCAATGAACAGGAGCATCATGAAGACCGACGGGCCAACAAAGGCTGCAAATGTCTTGAACTTCATGGGTTTACTCCCTGCGCCGGGTTGGTTTGCAATGCGTCCGGATGGTTTTGCAAAACAGCGCCGGATGCGGCTTTGCAAAATCCCCGGTGGGGCGCTGGCCGGACGTATCCGGCCAGCGATCTTTGTTACTTCAGCACGCCGGCTTCTTTTGCTGACGTGGTGTAGGCTTCTTCGATTGCGACAAGTGTAGCCGCTGCGTCACGCTCGCCAGTCAGGAAAGAGGGCAGCTCATTGCCCAGCGCTGTGTGCAGCAGACCCATCTGCGTGGTGGAAGGATATGCTGGCGGTGCCGGGTTTGCGGTCGCCGTTTCGATGGCACCCTTGGCGATGTCCGTCGGCTGATAGCCATTGACCAGCCAGATTGCCGCGTCGTTTGCACCTGTCACCATCTCTTTGTCGAGACCTTCCATCGCCAGACGGAATGCCGCATCGGCTTCTTCATCAGAGATGTTTTTGGCGATCACGATACCGTCCCACCAAAGCGTGGTAGCCGGTGCACCGTCCGCGGTTGCCTTGGGTGCTGCGGCCATTGCAACCTTGCCCACGACTTCGCTTTCAGCTTCATCGTTCATCGCACCCGCGCGGCTCGCCCAGAGGTTCGCCATAGCAATTTTACCCTGCTGGAACTGCTGCTGAACATATGTGGAATCGCTGACCAGTACTTCCGGATCGGTGTAGTCCAGGGCCTGCTTCATTGTCGCAAGTGCCGCAAGACCGGCGTCCGAATTCACCGCAGTTGTGTTGTCGTCATTAAAGAAGGTACCGCCGTGGCCGGGGTACATGTTGACGAATTCCTGCGCCAGATTCCAGCCGGACTTCATCGTGGCGCCCAGTGGGTAATCCACAACGCCCGCTTCCTTGATTTTTGCAGCCGCCGCGTAAACCTCATCCCATGTGGTCGGGGTCGCGATGCCCAGATCCGCCAGGATGTCTGAGCGGTACATCAGGTGCTGCGTGTTCACCATCATCGCCACAGCCATGATCTGGCCGTTGATGCGGATCAGCTGGTTGGGGCTGAGGTTCTGGCCGTATTTCTCAACCAGATCGTCCAGCGGACGGATCGTGCCGGCATTGAGCAGCGGCGTAATGGTGCCGTTAGACACACCACCGATCTGATAAAGGGACGGGTTCGCCTCAAAGGCGGCCGGTTGCTTCTTGCGGAACTCCTGGTCGAGTTCCGCCTGGAAGTTACCGCACTCTGACATCGCGTCCGTGACAGCTTTCCACGCTTCAAAGCCAGCGGACAGCGACTTGAGCGGCACGTCATTTTCATATGAGCAGGCTGCGAATGCAGCGCTCCCCATGAGCGAGACCGCGCCCGCCAGTGCAATTCTTTTCAAAAACATATGCAAACTCCCTGTTGCGTTTACGCGGGTGCATCTTGCAAGGCTGCACCCTTTTTTGGCCCCCTGCCGGGGACGTGATCCTGTCAGGACGCGCCGATCCGCATCCCGCTGTCCCTGTCGAACAGGTGACAGATGGCGACCGGCACGGAGAAGGAAATCATGTCCCCGATCTCTGCCCGGAATTCCTTGTGTGCTTTAACGGATACAAGCTGCCCTCCCGCGCGAACGGTCAGCATCGTCGCATCCCCCAGCAGCTCAATTGTGTAGACCGGCGCGTTGATCTGACCGGTTCCGGTCTCGGCCAGCGTGGCGTCCTCTGCCCGGAAGCCCAGCGTCACGGGGCCATCCGGCGCTGACAGACCGCTGATCTCGACATTAACGCCGGTAAAGGTCCCGCCCGAGATCTCGCCATCCATCAGGTTCATGGCCGGGCTGCCGATAAAGCTGGCAACAAATGTGTTCGCCGGATTGTCGTAAATTTCGGTCGGAGTACCGACCTGCTGGACCTTGCCCTGTTTCATGACGACGACACGATCGGCCAGCGTCATGGCTTCGATCTGGTCGTGCGTCACATAAACGGTTGTGACCTTCAGCTCGTGACTGAGGTTTTTGATCTGGGCGCGTGTCGACACACGGAGCTTGGCATCAAGGTTTGAAAGCGGCTCGTCCATAAGAAAGACGTTCGGCTCGCGTACAATCGCGCGGGCCAGTGCCACACGCTGACGCTGACCGCCGGACAGCTCGGCCGGTTTGCGGTGCAGGAAATCGTCCAGCTCAACCATCGCAGACGCGCGGCGCACACGCTCATCGTGCTCGCCATCCGGCACTTTGCGCACCTTCAGGGGGAAGCGGATATTCTCATAGACATTCATGTTCGGGTAGAGGCCATAGGACTGGAAAACCATGGCCACGTCGCGGTCTTTGGGGTCCAGGTCATTGACGACGCGCCCATCGATGACAATCTCGCCATCGGTTGCATCCTCAAGGCCCGCAATCATACGCATCGTCGTGGTTTTTCCGCAGCCTGACGGCCCCAGCAGCACCAGAAATTCCTGATCAGCAATTGTCAGGTCGAAATTGTCGACCCCGACAAAGTTGCCCCAGCGTTTGTTTACATTGCGCAGTTGAATTTCGGCCATGGTGCCCCCCACTGACACAGCCCGCACAATCCGGGCGTTGCTTAACGCTAGTCAGCACGGTTAACACTTGGCAAGGATTTTTTGCAAACGTGTGCAAAATTCCTGCCTGAGGGTCGCGGAACGCCCGATCTGCAACCAGTACGGGTACCGCCCGCGTCAGATTGATGAAAAAGATCAGAGGGTCAGGAAAATCTGGCGTTTCGTGTGCTCAGGGGCCCTGAACAAATGGTACTTTTTGCATGCATGGTCATCTGACAGACCAAAAAATGACGACCCGGTCCTGAGGGCGGTTATACGCCGGAGCATCGATGCAAATCACAGGTGCTGGAACGAATAACGCGCACCCTGACTGGCAGGATGCGCGCGAATCATGCGGCTGTGGCCCGCGTCAGAAGAACGCCTGGATACCGGTCTGCGCACGACCCAGGATCAGCGCATGAACATCGTGCGTGCCCTCATAGGTATTCACCGTTTCCAGGTTCATCATGTGCCGTATCACCTGGAACTCACCGGAGATGCCGTTCCCGCCGTGCATGTCGCGGGACTGACGTGCAATCTCCAGCGCTTTGCCGCAGTTGTTCCGCTTGACGATGCTGATCATTTCCGGCGCGGCGTTGGCTGCATCCAGCAGACGACCCACCTGCAATGAGGCCTGAAGACCGAGCGAAATCTCTGTCATCATGTCTGCCAGCTTTTTCTGGAACAGCTGTGTGCCGGCAAGCGGCTTGCCGAACTGATGGCGATCCAGACCGTACTGACGTGCGGCATGCCAGCAGAATTCTGCCGCCCCCATCGAGCCCCAGCTGATACCATATCGCGCCCGGTTCAGACATCCGAACGGGCCCTTCAGCCCCTGCACATTCGGCAGCAGCGCATCCTCGCCAACCTCGACGCCGTCCATGACGACTTCTCCGGTCACCGACGTGCGGAGCGACAGCTTGTTGCCAACCTTTGGCGCACTCAGGCCATCCATCCCCTTTTCAAGGATGAAGCCACGTATACGGCCACCATGCTCTTCTGACTTGGCCCAGATCACAAACACATCGGCGATCGGGGCATTTGAAATCCACATCTTGGAACCTGTCAGGCGATATCCGTTTGCGGTTTTTTCCGCACGCGTCTTCATACCCGCAGGGTCAGAACCAGCATCCGGCTCTGTCAGGCCGAAACAGCCGATCCACTCGCCAGCGCAGAGTTTCGGCAGATATTTTTTCCGCTGGGCCTCCGACCCGTATGCGTAAATCGGATAGATAACGAGGCTGGACTGCACCGACATCATCGAGCGGTATCCGGAGTCCACGCGTTCCACTTCCCGCGCCACAAGCCCGTAGGAAACATAGGAGCCGCCGAGGCCGCCATATTCCTCCGGACAGGTCACCCCCAGCAGCCCCATATCACCCATTTCGCGGAAGATACCCGGCTCCACCGTTTCGTCCGCAAAAGCTTCCACGACCCGTGGCTGCAGTTTTTCCTGCGCGTAGGCGGCGGCACTGTCGCGGATCATGCGCTCATCCTCACTGAGCTGGTCAGACAGCCGGAACGGGTCAGACCAGTCAAAGGACCCCAGATCGGGAGCATCCTTGGCTTTCAGGACAGGCGCTTCAGCATTCATGACTTTCCCTTTCAGATGACGGAACAAATGTGTGGTTCGGCAGCATTATTGCAAATGCCGCGCGGAATGACTAACGAAGCTTTGTTTCCTCAGATATGAGAAAAAGTCATATGATTGCGCCCCGCCGTTTTCTGCCGTCCGTCTCCGCCCTGCTGTGTTTTGAAGCGGTTGCGCGGCTTGGCAGCGCCACCCTGGCAGCCGCAGAACTTTCACTGACGCAAAGCGCAGTCAGCCGTCAGCTGCGCACGCTGGAAGAACAGCTGGAGGTTTCTCTGCTGATCCGCAAAGGTCGCGGCCTGACGCTAACGCCTGCCGGCACCGCATATGTCACCGAAGTGCGCAACGTTCTGATGAACCTTGCACGGGCTTCCGTCGCGGCGCGGACAGACAGTGCCGGCGGCGCGCTCAATCTGTCGATCCTGCCGGCATTCGGAATGCACTGGCTGGCACCACGTTTGCAGGACTTCGCGAAACTGCATCCGGAAGTCACCGTAAATCTCGCAACCAGACTGGCGCCATTCGATTTCCGCACAAGCACCTTTGATGCTGCAATCCATTTCGGGCGCGAGGACTGGCCCGGTGCGGACTTCCTGCCGCTCATGCCTGAGATGGTTGTGCCCGTCTGTGCGCCGGACCTCTTCGGTGGCACCGTGCCCGACCCGGCCGCTCTTCTGACCTGTGATCTGCTGCACCTTGATACCCGGCCACGCGGCTGGGCCAGATGGTTCCGCGCCGTTGGCGTCGAAGCCGAACCAGCCCCGGGCATGATGTTTGATCAGTTCTCAACCATGGCGCAGGCAGCCATTCATGGCTTGGGCGTGGCGCTTCTGCCAACGTTCTTTGCGCAGCCCTATCTGGACGGCGGACAGCTGACCCTGGCCTCTGAGCGCACGACGGAAAGCATTGGCAGTTACTATCTGGTCTGGCCATCAGACCGTGCCGAAGAACCGGCGCTTGCAGCATTCCGGTCATGGCTGGCAGGTCAGGTCGAAACCGCCACCCCTGTCGGGACCTCCTTCCCTCATAGCTAGAAAAACACTTTATTTATAACATTGTAGCCGCATCGGAAACACTCTGTGCGCAGCCCAAATGCCGCTACCGGGACATTGCTGCGGCCCATTTCAGTCTCAATTCAAATTTATCTCAATCTTCATCTGCTGATTGGGTGGGGCCGGTCTGAGGAAGTTGTTTTGCGAGTTTGTTCTGTTTCGTTTGTTACCATGTTCTTTCTCGGACTGGCCCCATTCAGCATTGCCGCGCAGGAAGCGCGAGAGCACGTTATATTCATCCTTGCCACATCCTATTTCCCGGATGTGACCGAGGTGCGCGAAGGAGATACCGTCCGCTTTGTCAATGTCAGCGGCAGCACTCACAGTGTCCGGCATCAGGATGGTCTATGGGAAACGCTGGAAATCGGCGAAGGTCAGGAACTGATCATGTCAGTGTCCGGGGAAATGGCCGGCGGATTCCAGGACAGCACAGGTCGTTTTTCCGGCGGCCTGCTGCGTGCGGGCGACGAAAACAACGGGAACTGAACGCCGTCAGTCGCCTGGCTCCCATGGTTCAATAAGCTCAGGGCCGGACGCCCGGTTTGAATTAACCACGCGGTCAACACGGTACTGGACAAGATCATCGTCCGGCGCGGCCTTCATCAGAACCGCGGCACCGTGGCCCTCCTCGCCCAGCCAGAGCCCGTAATCCTCAGGCTTCAGGAGGACAGGCATCCGGTGATGAATTTCAGCCATACGGCCGGTCGCCGCCGTTGTGACAATCGCGCAGGTGCGCAGCGTCTCTCCGTCCGGACCGTTCCAGTCCTGCCAGACAGCGGCCATGACCATAGGGTCCCCTGTCGAAGGGCGGATAAACCAGGGATCCCGCGCGCCTTCCGGGGTCTTTGTCCATTCATAAAATCCATCTGCCACAATAAGTGCCCGTCTGTGCCGCGCCGCATCGCGAAAAGCCGGCTTTTCCGCTATCGTCTCGGACCTGGCATTGATGAGAAGCGGCCCGCCTGACGGTTTTTTGTACCAGTGCGGCAGAAAACCCCAGCGCATCGTCACCAGCCGCCGCGGTGCGTCCGCGCCGCCGACAACCACGTGGATCCCGGTGGTTGGACATACGTTGTAGTTGGGCACATCCGGCAGATCATTGTCCGGCTGCGCACTGAAAAGCTGCGCCATCGCATCCTGCGGCAGCGTTACGGCAAAACGTCCACACATTCCGTCACAGTAATCACAGGCTCATTCCGGCACCATAAGCGGGCCAAAAAAAATGCGCCCGCGGTGCCGCGGGCGCATCATTTTTTCCGAATAGTCTGAATTTACTTAGCAGTAATCCGACCGTCTGTGTACGGCGTGTAGGGAGCGTTCGCCTGGATGAAATCAGCCGTTACATCCGCAAGGTCCGGCCCGAAGTCATAGGCATTCTGCGCGTCACGGAACATTTTGTACCCGTCGCCGCCATTGCGGACGTAGTTGTTCGACACCACACCATAAAGCTTGCCGGGATCGATCGGCGCGCCACCGACCATAACATCACTCACGCGGCTGCCGGCAGGTTTGGAAATGTCAAAGGCATAGCTCATGCCTGCGACCTGAGGGAAGCGGCCGGCACCATCCTCGATCTGGCTCACACCATTCTCGAGCGCGGCAACGATCGTCGCACCGTCAACCTGGAACGTGCTGAGCGTGTTCTGGAACGGCAGAACTGTCAGAACTTCGCCCATCGTCACCTCACCGGCGTCAATGCTGGCACGGATACCGCCGCCGTTCTGGATTGCGATTTCGATGCCCTGATCTTTTACACGGTCCAGCATCGCGTCGGCGATCAGATTGCCCATTGTGCATTCTTCGGCCCGGCAGACGTCACGCGCGCCGACGATTTCCTCAGCCGCCTGTGCGACGACCTTCTGCTTCAGCTCTTCAATGGGTGCCCCCATTTCCGCAATCCGCGCCGCGAAGCCCGCATCAGGGGTAACGGATACATCCAGCACCATCGGATCACCGGACGCCGCAGTCACATTGCCCGCGTCGTCAAATGTCACGGTCAGGTGGCCGAGGTATTTGGTGTAGGCATAAGCCTGCGCGACGGGTGTGCCATTCACCATCTCGGGGTACGCCGGCGTGTCCGCGTCATCATTCGACATCAGCGTATGACTGTGCCCGCCGATCACGACATCTACGCCGGGGACGGCAGCAGCAATAGCCGCGTCTTTTCTGTAGCCGACATGGTTCAGCGCGATAATGATATCGACACCTTCGGCCTCAAGGGCTGCGACATCTGCTGTCAGCGCTTCAATTTCATCCTGGAAAACGACGCCATCACCCGGGCTGGATGTCTCGACCGTGTCGGTCGCCAGCGCCGAGACGATCCCGATACGCTTGCCACCCACTTCGAGCACAACATGATTGCCGACTTTTCCGTCGAGCAGCGGCTCACCGGACAAATCGAGGTTGCCGGAAATCACCGGAAAGGACACGACATCGACGAAATCGGCCAGCCCCGCGGGGCCATCATCAAACTCGTGGTTGCCCACAGCCATCGCGTCATAGCCGATCTTTTCCATAAACTCGGCCTCGGCCGCGCCCTTATACGTGCTGTAGAAGAGCGACCCCTGGAACGGGTCACCGGCATCAAGGACGACAACGTTTTCATCGCTCAGGCTCGCCCGTTTCTCGTCGATGGCCGTCTTGACGCGCGCGATGCCGCCAAAGCACTTGCCTTCGGCCTCGCCGTCCGCGTTGCAGGTTGAATCGTATTTGTTGATCGACTCAATCCGGCTGTGCATGTCGTTGGTGTGCAGAATGTGCAGCGTATACTCTGCCGACGCCATGCCGGAGGTCAGTGCGAGTGCCGCAGTTGCGGTCAGGAATCGTTTCATAAAATTTCCCCTCAGAAGACTTCCCGGGCATGGTGACCCGGCTGTTTCCGGGTGTCAAAGCCTGACTTGCAAATTACCGCCTGTCGCAGCGTCAAAGCGCGCAGGGCAGGCACTTGACCCGGCATCGGGCACAGGGCAAGAGCACCTCATGATCATATACAAGATTTTCCGCGCGCCCGAATGGGCAGAGCTGCGTGCAGCAGGCGAAACCACCGGCGCACCGATTGATGTCGCCGATGGCTACGTGCATTTTTCAACGGCTGACCAGGCGGCGGAAACCGCCGCAAAACATTTTGCCGGAGAAGACGATCTGATGCTTCTCGGAGTGGAGACAGACCGGCTTGGGGAAGCGCTGAAATGGGAACCGTCGCGTGGCGGTCAGCTGTTCCCTCACCTCTACAAAGCGCTGCGGCTTGAGGACGTTGCCTGGGCGCAACCATTGCCGTTTGCGAACGGCAGCCATGTTTTCCCGGCCGGTCTGGGGATCGGGGACGCATGAGAACCGGTCAGGCAGGTATCAGCTCATGAAGGAGTTGCTGGAGAAAGCCGGGCTGCCTCTGTTGCGCCGCATGGATCCAGAAACTGCGCATGGTCTGGCATTGCGGGCTCTGAACCTCGGTCTGGCGCCAGCTCCAGGCCCGGTGACCTCTGAACGTCTGCGCACAGGTCTTGCGGGTATTGAACTGGCAAATCCGCTGGGACTTGCCGCTGGTTTTGACAAAAACGCCGAAGCTGTGCCGGCGTTGTCACGCGCGGGTTTCGGCTTTGTCGAAACAGGGGCCGCCACGCCGCGTCCTCAACCCGGTAACGCGCGGCCGCGTCTCTTTCGGCTGACCGAAGACGATGCTGCGATAAACCGGTTCGGCTTTAACAACGACGGCATGCACAGAATTGCCGAAAGGCTGGCGTCAGGGGCCGCAGATGTACCGGTAGGTGTAAACCTCGGGGCCAACAAAGACAGCGCGGACCGCGCGGGCGATTTTGCGACCGTGCTCAGCACAATGCGTGCGCATGTGGATTTCGCCACTGTGAACGTGTCATCGCCCAATACGGAAAAGCTGCGCGATCTGCAGGGTCCGGAAGCCCTCGCAGCGCTGCTGGACGGGGTCATGGCGGTACGCGGCAACACGCCCGTTTTTCTCAAAATTGCGCCCGATCTGACGGACGCAGATCTGAAGGACATTGTTGCCGTCGCCAGCAACGCAGGCATTCACGGCATCATCGCAACCAATACCACACTGGACCGTGACGGTCTGAAGAGCCCGCATGCACCGCAAGCCGGCGGGCTGTCCGGCCAGCCACTCTTTGAGAAATCCACCCGGGTCCTCGCACAGCTTTCAGCGCTCACGGACATTCCACTCATTGGCGTTGGTGGCGTGTCCAGCGGTGCGCAGGCATATGCCAAAATCCGGGCCGGGGCGACGGCTGTGCAGCTTTACACAGCCCTGGTCTATGGCGGCATGTCACTCGTGGGGCGTATTCTCCGTGACCTCGATGCCCTGCTCGAAAAGGATGGCTTTGCATCGGTTGCGGAGGCCACAGGCACTGGTCGCGACGACTGGCTGTAATCGCCTCAGGGTCTTGCCCGGAACGGATTGTCCGCACTGGTCTGACGTTCACCGCAATCCGCCCTGCGCTCAGGTTCAGGCTGCGGTTGCGGGTTCAGCTGCAGCACAACGGCGGGCAAAATACGGGCCACCTGTCCCATGTCTCCACTGTTCCAGGCTGCAGCAAGCCGGTTCTTTTCTACTGGCGGCAGCTGTGCCATTTCCAGCATGAGCTTCATGACCAGCGTTTCCCGCACATCCCCGAAACCCCGGGCCACAAGGTGGAAGGCGCCAGGCCCGCCAATCACGCAATCCGCGTAAAAGTCGGCCACACGGCGGAAAGCGGGGTCTTCAAAGGCCGGCGGCTCGCCCGTCACCTAATCGGCAGGCCGTTCACCGTCAGCCCCATGGACAACAGATGATCGCGCGCCGTCAGCACAGCAAATCCATCGTTGATCACCCCATCGCCGGAAATGTCGATGATATAGTCCCGCGCGGACACACGCAGCGCGGACATTGCGACTTCCGCCGCCAGCAGCGCGTCCCCGACCGCAGTGGGCTGCAGGTACATCGGATCGTTCGGGGTATCCTCGATATTCAGGATGTCATTGGCAAACTGAACCATATCCGCGTGCGATGACATAACCCGGATCGGCAGGTGCACACGCTGATACCGTTTCCCGCTCCATTCCATATAGGCAATGGCCACGCGGCCGGCGCCACCGCCCAGCGCCATCGCGGCGACCCGGCGGTCACTCAGCGCTTTGGCGTAGGCTTCGCGCTGAAACCGCCGTTCATGCGAGCTGATTGAAGAGGACACGTCTACGGCCAGAACTAGAGCGATATCAACACGCGTCGGATCATTCACGTCCGCCTGTCCGGAGGCATACCGCAGGGCTCCCGCGTCACCGGCCCGGGCGGTCCATGCAAAGACTGTAAGGATTATGCCCAGCACAACAAAGAGATGCGGGCGCCATGCGCAGTTCGAATACATCTGCCGTCTCCTTTCAGGTACGGCCAACTCCCACCGGCATTACTTGGGCAAAGGTTATGACAAAAAGACGTTAACAACAGCTTTGCGGCCCGCACCGGCGCAGTCACGGTCCGGAAAACGTCCCCATAAACGGATTTTTCAGCTGGCGCCTGCGTGTCGTTCCAGCGCCGGATACCGCATTCCCAGCGTCAGCCCCCGGGCCACGAACGAGATCAGAAGCGCGAGCCAGAGGCCATGATTGCCCATCAGCGGCAACAGGGTGAAAATCGCCCCCCAGTAAATGACAAAACTCAGCGCCATCATGTTCCGCATGTCGCGGCTGCGCGTGGCACCGATGAAGATGCCGTCCAGCATCCAGGCTGTACAGCCGACAAGCGGCGCGGCCACCATATAGGGCAGGAATTCGCGCGCTGTTGCCTGAACACCTGTGTCTTTGGCCATCAGGTCGATAATCCAGCCGCCTGTCACGCCAAAAACCAGCGCGAGGCTCACACAGACTACAAGTCCCCAGGTCGAGGTCACAATCGCCGATCGGCGCACAAATGCGCGGTCACCACGTCCGATCGCGCGCGCGATCAGGGTTTCAGCGGCAAAGGCGAACCCGTCCATCGCATAGGCGGTGATATACATCAGCTGGATCAACACCTCGTTCGCCGCCAGCGTCACGTCGCCAAAACGCGCTCCGATAAACACAAATGACGAGAAAATGACCATCAGCATCGCCGAACGCAGCAGGATATCAGTGTTCAGCAGCGCCATCCGTATCAGTTTGGCCCGATCAAAAATGCGTGACCAGTCCCGCCAGTCCGGCCGCGCGAAGGCATCCCGGCAGAACCAGAGCGCCAGCGCGGCACCCGTAAACTCGGCGATCACCGTTGCAATGGCCACACCGCCCACACCCCAGTCGAACACAAGCACAAACAGCAGATCCAGCAGGATGTTCACACCGTTCATCACAAGCTGTACCCAGAAAACGCCCGCCGTTTTTTCCATGGCCACAAGCCAGCCCGTCAGCGCGTAGACGGCAATTGCCACCGGCGCCGTCCAGATGCGGATGCTGAGATAGGTATAGGCCAGACCCTCAACTTCCGGGCTCGCCGGGGCCAGCGACAGCGCGGCCCAGAATACCAGCGGCTGCAGCACGATCAGCCCGATGCCCGCGGCGACCGCAACCAGCAGTGCACGGGTCAGCCAGGCCGACACCTCCGCCTTATCACCGGCCCCCTCAGCCTGCCCCACAAGCCCGACCGTGCCCATGCGCAGAAACCCGAAGATCCAGTAGACAGTGGACAGGATAATTGCCCCGAGCCCCACAGCGCCGATGGGCGCCGCCTCGCCCATCTGCCCGACCACACCGACGTCAACGGCCCCCAGTATCGGCACCGTCGCATTCGACAGCACAATGGGCAGCGCAATCCGCAGAACCCGCCGGTGACTGACCGCCGTACGGGCTTCAGATGCAGCGTCAGTCACGCTTTTGGGGCATCAGAAAATGACCGGTCGCCTGAGCAAACAACCGGTCCCGGTTATCCTGCCAGGCCTCTACATGCACGCTGGCATACCGCCGGCCAGACCGTACAATCCGGGCACGCGCATAGGCATCTCGTGGCAGGCCTGACCGCAGATAATCTGTTGAAATATCAATTGTTTTTGGCAGCCTCGGCAACCCTTCCTCTTCAAGACCGCTGGCGTCAATCGCACCCGATTCCACATCCTCCCAAAGGTAGGTCCAGCTCAGCGTGATGATGGCTGTCACTTCCAGAAAGGCGGCTGTAACCCCGCCATGGATCGCCGGCAGCATGGGGTTGCCGATGAGTTTCTGATCAAATGGCAGAATACCGGTCAGCTCGTCGCCGCGCCGCTCAAAATGGATGCCGAGGAACTGAATATAGGGAACACCGGACACCAGGGCGCGCAGCGTTGTGTCGCGTCGCTGTTTGATAACCTGAACCGGTTCCGGCGGACGTCGCGGGGATTTCATCTGCGGCCCTCCACCGTGAAGGCACCGGTCGCCGCAGCCACCGGGTTTTCCGTGTCCTCGTCCGTGGCTGTCGCCCGCACGAATGCGACGGTGCGTGTCACATGATAGCAGGTTGCGCGCGCAATGATCCGCTGCCCGGGCTTTGCCGCGCGCATGTAATCAATACGCAGATCAATCGTGGCCGTCCCGCCCGGATTTTCGGGGTGCGCCATCACGGCGGCGCCGCAACAGGTGTCCATCAGGGCGGACACCGCACCGCCATGGATCACGCCCGTTTCGGGATCGCCGACCAGCTTTTCATCATAGGGCATTTCGATCACGGCAACGCCGTCCTGAAGGTCGGTCAGTTGCATGCCCAGCGCCTTGCTGTGGGGAATCGCCTCGATGAATTGTCTGGCGATTTTGGTTTTGGACGTCATCCTCTGAGTGCTCCGTTGCCACGTGGCAGGCCCGCGCGCTCCTTTATCAGCGCAGACATGCGCCAGGATCAAGTGCGGGAGTTGCGCTTGCGTTGCAGCCGTCCTACCCTCAATGCGGGAGAGAGATAAAGATGGCATCAGATCGTCTGACATTTAAAGAGATGTGCGCGGAATTCGACGTGACACCCCGCACGCTGCGGTATTACGAGTATATTGAGCTGCTGCAGCCTGACCGGGAAGGTCGGGCACGGTTTTACGGCCCGCGGGAACGGGCCCGGATGAAACTCATCCTCAGAGGCCGGAAATTCGGTTTTCAGCTTGAGGACATCCGCCAGTGGCTGCTGATCTATGAAAACGACGGCAACGAGGCCCAGATGCGCGCCTGGATCGATCTGGCCGACCGGCAGCTGACACAGCTTGCCGAAGACAAGGCCCAGCTGGAAGACGCAATGTCTGAACTCAAAAAGCTCCGTGACGACACCGAGGCCTCACTGGGCTGAAGGTACGCGCTGGCACCAGCCAAGATCATCGAGCGCTGCGCCGTAAGGATCCGAAGCCGGTGCTGCGTCTGGGCTGCGCGCACAATGTCCTGAAAAAATATTTATTTTCAGCATTTTACAAGGTCACACCCGAAGCCTCCGCATGTCAGTCAGCCTTCGCTGATCAATCGGAAACGATGGCCCTGCCACGCTGATGTCGCAGGCGGAAGGCTTCACACAGGCGATGCCGGACAGAGACCGCAAGCCCGGGCAGACGGGCGCACAGGCAAAAACATGCCACATATCAGGGTGCCGTTAAGTCCGCTTCCAAAGTGACGCAACGTTCGGGTTACGTAAACGTGAACCGGTGTTGTAGCAGAGGACCCAATCCTTAACTGAGGCGTAATCCGACGCCACTAGAGTGAAGCTTATGTCCGAGACCTATATGACAATCCGCGAGATGTGTGACGCCTTTGATGTCACGCCGCGCACGTTGCGGTTCTACGAATCCAAAGAGCTGCTGTTCCCGGTCCGCGAGAGCCAGAAACGTCTTTTCACCCGCCGCGACCGGGCGCGCCTGAAGCTCATCCTGCGCGGCAAGCGTTTTGGCTTCAGCCTCGAGGAAATCCGCCAGCTTCTGGACCTTTATGACGCTGGCGATCAGCAGCGCACGCAGATGATGGCGACCTTTGATGTTGCACAGCGTCGTCTGGCCAGCCTCGTCGAACAGCGCGACGCCCTCAACGAGGCCATCGACGAGCTCAGAGATCAGCTTAAATGGGGCGAGCAGATGCTGGCCTCGATGAACAAGGCGCCCAAAGCCGCCGAATAAAACAGAAACGACAGTTTTCGTATCAGGGAGAGACCGATGCCCGGCTACACACCACCTACCAAAGACATGCAGTTTATCCTGCACAATGTTCTCAACGTCACCGGCCAGACCATTCCCGGCTATGACGAACTTGAAGCCGATTTCACGTCGGCCATTCTGGAAGAAGCCGGCAAGCTGACGTCAGAAGTGCTCGCGCCGCTAAACGTGGTGGGCGACACCGAAGGCTGCCGCCTGGAGAACGGCGTGGTCCGCACGCCCACCGGTTTCAAAGCGGCCTTTGAAAAGGTCAAGGAAGGCGGCTGGCCCGGTCTCGACATGCCCGAGGAATTCGGCGGTCAGAACATGCCCTGCGTGATCGGCACGGCTGTGGGCGAGATGTTCTCGTCCGCAAACATGGCTTTCACGATGTACCAGGGCCTGACCCACGGTGCGGCCTCTGCCATCCTGGCACACGGCAGCCAGCAGCAGAAAGAAACATATCTGCCGAAAATGGTCGCCTGCGACTGGACCGGTACGATGAACCTGACGGAACCGCACTGCGGGACCGATCTCGGTCTGATGCGCACCAAGGCTGAACCGCAGGACGATGGCAGCTACAAAATCACCGGCCAGAAGATCTTTATCTCGGCTGGCGAGCACGACATGTCCGACAACATCATCCACCTGGTGCTGGCTAAAATCTCCGGCGCACCGGAGGGCATCAAAGGTGTCTCTCTGTTCATCGTGCCGAAGTTCCTGGTCAACGAAGACGGTTCCCTGGGAGAGCGGAACGGCGTTGCCGTGGGTAAAATCGAAGAAAAGATGGGCATCCACGGCAACTCCACCTGCGTGATGAACTATGACGGTGCAACCGGGTACCTTCTCGGCGAAGAGCACAAAGGCATGCGCGCGATGTTCACGATGATGAACGAAGCGCGCCTCGGTGTGGGCATGCAGGGTCTGAGCCAGGCCGAAGTCGCCTATCAGAACGCACTGGAATACGCCAAGGACCGGCTGCAGGGCCGCGACGTGACCGGCGCCAAAAATCCTGACGGTCCCGCCGATCCGCTGATCGTGCACCCGGACATCCGCCGTTCGCTGATGGATCAGAAGAGCTTTGCCGAAGCCGCACGTGCGTTCATCCTCTGGGGCTCCACGATGATCGACGCAGCCCACCGTTCGGGTGACGCTGATGCGGACGGCCTTGTGTCGCTGCTGACCCCCGTCATCAAAGGCTTCCTGACCGACCAGGGCTATGACATGACCATCAAGGCACAGCAGGTCTATGGCGGCCACGGCTATATCGAGGAATGGGGCATGTCCCAGTTCACCCGCGATGCCCGGATCGCTATGATCTACGAAGGCGCAAACGGCGTGCAGGCGCTGGATCTGGTGGGCCGCAAACTCGCACAGGATGGTGGCAAACACGTGATGGCCTTCTTTGAGCTGGTCAAAAGCTTCATCAAAGAGAACGCAGGCCAGGATGAGGCGTTTGACGCGCAGTTCTTGGAACCGCTTAAATCCGCGTCCAAGGACCTGCAGGCCGCAGGGATGTATTTCATGCAGAACGGTATGAAAAACCCCAACAACGCACTGTCGGGCTCCTATGACTTTATGCACCTCTTCGGGCATGTCTGCCTCGGCCTGATGTGGGCAAAGATGGGCAAGGCGGCACGGGATGCCCTGGCCTCCGGTGCGTCCGACGTCGCGTTTTACGAGACAAAGCTGAACACCGGCCGCTACTATATGGCACGTCAGCTGCCCGGCACTGCCCTGCACCTGTCGCGTATCCAGACCGGCGCGGACACGGTGATGGCGCTGGATGCGGCAAACTTCTGATGCGGGGGCGCGGCCTGCCCGCGCCTCTGACCACACCTGAACCGGGAGACCCGGATGCCGAAACGTTTCCGCCTGACACGCCGATTTCCTGTTGCCATGACGGAGGACGGGTACCGGCGGCTGAAACGATTTGCATCCGAGGCCGGTCTTGATGAGGGTGAAGCGCTGTCCTTTCTGTTCGAAAACTTCGACAGCGTGATCAACGAAGAGACTTTTGGCCACCGGCTGCGGCTCTTCAATGCGGAACTTGATGCGCGCAAGCGCTGACCTGACGGACCCCGGGGGGAGCACCATGAACACCAGCCCGTCTGCCTGGATGACCGACGAACACCGCATGATCGCGGACATGACGGCTCAGTTCATCACCAATGAATGGGCGCCGCGGTTTGAGACCTGGCGCAAACAGGGGGAAATGGATCGCAGCACCTGGGCCGAGGCCGGGGAGCTGGGCCTGCTGTGCCCGTCCGTTCCCGAGGCATACGGCGGCGCCGGTGGTGATTTCGGCCACGAGGCCGCCATTCTGATCGAAGCAAGCCGGGCCAATCTGGCAAGCTGGGGGCACGGCATTCACTCCGGGATCGTCGCGCATTACGTGCTGGCCTATGGCACCGAAGACCAGAAAAAGCGCTGGCTGCCGAAAATGGCTTCCGGCGAGTTGGTGGGCGCTCTGGCCATGACCGAACCCTCCACCGGATCAGATGTGCAAAGCATCAAAACCCGCGCGATCCGGGATGGGAACGCGTACAAACTCTCCGGCCAGAAGACATTCATCACCAACGGCCAGCACGCCAATCTGATCATTGTCGCGGCCAAAACGGACCCGTCTGAGGGCTCAAAGGGCGTCTCGCTTGTCGTTGTTGAAACCGACGGGGCCGACGGGTTCCAGCGCGGACGCAACCTGGAGAAAGTGGGGCTGCACGCGGCCGATACCTCTGAGCTGTTTTTTGACGGGGTGGAAATCCCGCCGGAAAACATCCTTGGCGGTGCCGAGGGCCAGGGTTTTTACCAGATGATGCAGCAGCTGCCGCAGGAGCGTCTGATCATTGCCTGTGGTGCTGTTGGCGCGATGGAAGGTGCGGTCGAACGCACTATTTCCTACTGCAAGGAACGTGAGGCCTTTGGCGGCCCGCTGACACAGTTCCAGAACACACGGTTCAAACTGGCGGAATGCAAAACCAAAACCGCTGTGGCCCGCGCGTTTCTGGATGAATGCATGACCGAGCACCTGCGCGGTGAACTGACTGTCGAAAAGGCGGCCATGGCCAAATACTGGCTGACGGACACCCAGGGTGAGGTGCTGGATGAATGTGTTCAGCTGCATGGCGGTTACGGCTTTATGCAGGAATACGCCGTCGCGGAAATGTGGGCAGACGCGCGGGTGCAACGCATCTACGGTGGCACCAATGAGATTATGAAAGAGTTGATTTCACGGTCGCTCTGACACCGGAATGCCTTGGGAGGGGCGTCTGACATGACAATCAAACTTCACTGTTTTGGCGAAAGCGGTAATGCATACAAAGCGGCTCTGGCGCTGGAGCTTTCCGGTCTCGACTGGGAAGCGGTCAAGGTCGACTTTTTTGCAGGCGAGACCCGCACACCGGAATACCGCCGGGACGTTAACAAAATGGGCGAGGCGCCAGTGCTGGTGGACGGCGATATCCGGCTCAGCCAGTCGGGCGTGATCCAGGATTACGTATCTGAGAAGTCAGGAAAATTCGGTGGCAAAGACGCGCATGAACGCCGCGAGATTCTGCGCTGGGTGCTGTGGGACAATCACAAGCTCAGTTCCGGCGCAGGGATGACACGGTTCCTGATGAATTTTCTGCCCGAAGACAAACGCCCGCAGGAGGTGATTGCCTTCCAGCAGGGCCGTCTGAAGGCGGCCTATGCAGTGCTGAACGACCATCTGCAGGGACGCGACTGGATTGTGGGCGACGGGATCACCAACGCTGACATCAGCTGCTGCGGCTACCTTTATTACCCTGAGCCCTTTGGCTTTGACAGGGCCGACTGGCCCAACATTGATGCCTGGCTCACCCGTATTTCTGAGACACCGGGGTGGAAAGCCCCTTACGACCTGATGCCTGGCTCCCCTGCGGACCGGGCCTGACAAGACGGGTGCACAGAGCACCCATAGGAGAATAAGATGACCGACGCCTATATCTATGACGCGCTGCGCACCCCGCGCGGCAAGGGCCGCAAAGACGGCAGCCTGCACGAGGTGACAGCCCTCCGCCTGTCTGCGCAGACGCTGAACGCCGTGAAAGAACGCAACAATCTCGAAGGGCACGCGGTCGAGGACGTGATCTGGGGCAACGTGACCCAGGTAATGGAACAGGGCGGCTGCCTCGCGCGCTCTGCTGTGCTGGCCTCTGACCTTGATGAACGCATCCCGGGTCTGGCGATTAACCGGTTCTGCGCTTCTGGCATGGAAGCGGTCAATCTGGCGGCAAACCAGGTCCGCGGCGGTGCCGGTGACGGCTATATCGCCGGCGGTGTCGAGATGATGGGCCGCGTGGCCATGGGCTCGGACGGTGCGGCCATTGCGGTGGACCCTTCCATAGCTATGGAACAGTACTTCGTACCGCAGGGCATCAGCGCCGACATCATCGCCACCGAATACGGCTTTACCCGCGATGATGCGGACCAGCTGGCGGTGGAATCCCAGCGTCGCGCCAAAGCCGCATGGGATGACGGCCGTTTCGCGAAATCCGTGATCGAAATCCGCGACCAGAACGGCCTGCCGATCCTGGATCACGACGAATATATGCGTCCGCAGACCGACATGCAGAGCCTCGGTGGCCTGAACCCTGCGTTCCAGGCGATGGGCGAGGTCATGCCCGGTTTTGATAAGGTCGCGCTGATGAAATATCCGCACCTGGAAAAAATCAACCACATCCACCACGCCGGCAACTCCAGCGGCATTGTGGACGGCGCGGCGGCGCTGCTGATCGGCTCAAAGGAATTTGGCGAAAAGCATGGGTTGAAACCCCGCGCCCGTATCCGCGCAACGGCGAAAATTGGTACCGATCCGACCATCATGCTGACCGGCCCTGTGCCCGTGACGCAAAAGATCCTTGCTGATAATGGCATGGATATCAAAGACATCGACCTCTTTGAGGTCAACGAAGCCTTTGCATCCGTTGTCCTTCGGTTCATGCAGGCATTCGATGTGGATCACGACCGGGTCAATGTGAATGGTGGCTCCATCGCCATGGGTCACCCGCTGGGTGCCACGGGCGCAATGATCATCGGCACGCTGCTTGATGAAATGGAACGCGCGGACAAGGAAACCGGGCTTGCGACGCTCTGCATCGCGTCCGGTATGGGTGCCGCCACCATCATCGAACGGGTCTGATACCGGATCATGCAATCTGCCAAAGCCATATATCAGTCTGTACTCGACCGGCTCTCAAAGGCGGTTTTCGACAACGACTATCGCCTGTGGTCCTCGATCATGGCGATACCGTTTCAGATGACAACCGCCGAAGGCACGCTGGTGCACGAAAACGAGCGTGACGTCGCGGTTGGGTTTGCCGATTTTGTCGGTGCCCTGCGGCGCAAAAACGTTGTGCGCATGGACCAGATCTGCCGCTTTGCCTATCAGTCGGAACCGGACACGATCACCGGCTATCATGACACGGTCATGTATACGGCAGACGGTATGGCGCTGCCGGAGTATACGGTCAAATGGGTACTGCATCTGCAGGACAACGGCCGCTGGCGGATTTCAAAGGATGTGAGCACCATCAGCGCCGAAGACCGGCAGCTGCTGCCGCACAGTGACTTCACGCAGTTTCAGCGCGAGGACACAACCGAAGAGCAGCGCCTGCGCCGCGTCGTGCAGACCATGCTCGACAAGGCGGACAGCACCCTGCTGCACGGCGATTTCGACGAATGGAAAGACAGCTACATGCTGCCCCTCGTCGTTGAAACGCGCTATGGCCAGCAGATCATCGAAGATATGCAGACCCTGAAGGACGATTTTGCGATCTATCGCAAAGAGTTCAAAATTCACGGCGTCACGGACATCACCCGTGCGATCCGGACAGCCGAAAAACTCGACGACAACCTGATGCTGGCGACTTACCGCGCCCACGTGATCAGCGGAGCGCGTTATGTGGTGCCGCCGTGGACCGGCGCAATGACGTTCCGCCGCGAGGGCGGCTTCTGGTACATCACCAAGATCATGCAGGCCATGGGACACCTGAACTGGACCACCCAGGACCATCTGGATCACGGCGGCCTGCCGTCTGCCGACATCATCGACATAGCAAAAGACAGCCCGAAAAGAGGGAATAGGTAACATGACAGATTTCACAATGAACACCGATGCAGAAGGCATCGCCACCATCACGTGGGATGTGAAACAGAAGTCCATGAACGTGATGACACTTGAGGCCTGGGACGATCTGGAAGCACTGATCGACGAAGGCCTCGGCGACGACGCGGTCAAAGGCATTATCATCACCTCCGGCAAGCCGGACAGTTTTGCCGGCGGTATGGACCTCAACGTGATCGCGCGGATGAAGGAAATGGCGGGCGACAACCCGGCCAAAGGTCTCTTCGACGGCATCATGAACGCCCACCGCATCATGCGTAAAATCGAACTGGCGGGCATGGACCCCAAAACGCTCAAGGGCGGCAAGCCCATTGCGACCGTCCTGCCCGGCACGGCTCTGGGCATTGGTCTGGAAATTCCGCTCTCCACGCACCGCATTTTTGCCGCCACCAATCCAAAGGCCAAAATCGGCCTGCCCGAGATCATGGTCGGCATTTTCCCCGGCGCAGGTGGCACCACCCGCCTGACGCGCAAAATGGGGGCCATGGCGGCCTCACCCTTCCTGCTCGAAGGCAAGCTGGTGGACCCGGCCAAAGCAAAGGGCGCGGGCCTGATTGATGAAGTCAGCGATGATCCGATGGCGGCCGCGCGTGACTGGGTGCTCAATGCCAAAGACGCGGACCTGGTAAAGCCCTGGGACGCAAAGGGATACAAAATGCCCGGCGGCGCGCCTTATCATCCCGCGGGTTTCATGACTTTCGTGGGTGCCTCGGCCATGGTCAACGGCAAGACGCAAGGTGTCTACCCGGCGGCCAAAGCGCTGCTCTCGGCGGTCTACGAAGGGGCACTTGTGCCTTTCGACACCGCCCTGAAAGTTGAGGCGCGCTGGTTCACCAACGTACTGATGAACCCGTCGTCGTCCAACATGATCCGCTCGCTCTTTGTCAACAAGGAAGCGCTGGAAAAAGGCGCAGTGCGTCCGGCAGATGTCGCGGATCAGCGCGTGAAAAAGCTGGGCGTTCTGGGCGCCGGTATGATGGGAGCAGGCATCACCCTGGTCTCCGCGCAGGCCGGCATCGAGGTCGTGCTGATCGACCAGACCCAGGAAGCGGCAGACCGCGGCAAGGACTACACCGCGACATTCGCCGATAAGGGCATTGCGCGGAAAAAAACAACGCCCGAAAAGAAGGAACAGCTGCTCTCGCTGATCACAGCCACCACCGATCTGGATGCGCTGAAAGACTGCGATCTGATCATCGAAGCGGTCTTTGAGGACCCGAAAGTCAAGGCGGAAATGACACAGAAGGTCGAGGCGGTGATCCCCGAAGACTGCATCTTTGCCTCCAACACCTCCACTCTGCCGATCACCGGTCTCGCCAAAGCATCAAGCCGCCCGGAACAGTTCATCGGCATCCACTTCTTCTCGCCCGTCGAAAAGATGCTGCTGGTGGAAATCATCAAGGGCAAAGGCACCGGTGACAGGGCTGTGGCCAAGGCGCTGGATTATGTGCGCCAGATCCGCAAAACCCCGATCGTGGTCAATGACGCGCGGTTCTTCTATGCCAACCGCTGCATCCTGCCTTACGTCAACGAAGGCGTGCGGATGCTCAAGGAAGGTGTCGAGCCAGCCCTAATTGAAAACGCGGCCAAGCTGGTGGGCATGCCCCTGGGACCGCTGCAGCTCACAGACGAAACCTCGATTGATCTCGGCGCCAAAATCGCCCGTGCGACCAAAGCGGGCATGGGCGACGCCTATGACGGCTTCGCCGACGAGGTGATCTTCTGGATGGAAGAGACGGGCCGTCTGGGGCGCAAAGCCAACGCCGGGTTTTATGCTTACGACGAAAAGGGCAAACGTCAGGGTATCTGGAAAGGTCTGCGCGACCGGTATACCCCGCGTGACGATCAGCCTGACCTGATCGACGTGCAGCACCGTCTGTTGTTTGCGCAGACGCTGGAGGCCGTACGCGCGCTGGAAGAAGGCGTGCTGATGGACATCCGCGAGGGTGACGTGGGCGCGATCCTGGGCTGGGGTTTTGCCCCGTGGTCCGGTGGCCCGCTCAGCTGGCTGGACATGCTGGGCGCTTCCTATGCCGCCGAGCGCTGTGATCAGCTGTCGGAGGCTTTCGGCCCGCGTTTCTCCTGCCCTGATCTGCTGCGCGAGATGGCGTCAAAGAACCAGAGCTTCTACGGACGCTTCGGGGCACAGGCCGCCGCGGCCTGATCCGCTGCAAATCTGTTTCTGACAAAGAAAGGGGGCCATCGTGGCCCCCTTTTGCATTTTCCGGCCTGTCCGGTCTGACAACGGCTCCGAAATGCAACACGCGGGCTTTTCAATCCCCACAAAAACAATATCGTGACCGCTGCGGCAGAACCTGCCTGCGATCATATCGGCTGGGGAGAGAGACAATGGGCTGGATGAGAGACGAGACGGGGCTGGACAAATGCGCCGCAAACCATGTGGCGCTGACGCCTCTGTCGCACCTGCGCCGGGCCTCACAGGTTTTTGCGGATCATCCTGCCGTCATCTATGGAACGCACCGGGTCACCTATTCCGAATACTACGGCCGTTGCAGCAGGCTGGCCTCGGGCCTGTCTGCCCGTGGTATCGGATCCGGCGACGTCGTTGCCACGATCCTGCCGAATATTCCGGCTCAGGCCGAAGCGCACTTTGGTGTGCCCGCCTGCGGTGCCGTACTGAACACCATCAACACCCGTCTGGATGTTGATACTGTCAGCTACATCTTCGCGCACGGAGAGGCGCGTCTGGCGCTGGTCGACACCCAGTTCATTGAGCTCGCAGAGGCTGCTGTCGCTGAAATGGACGGCCCCGGACCGACCCTCATCGAAGTGCCCGACCCCGCCGCCGGCTTCCTCGCCACCGGCCGCCATTTGCAATATGAAACGCTGCTGTCCGAGGGCGATCCCGGTTTTGACTGGATCATGCCCGAAGACGAATGGGAAAGCATCGCGCTCAGCTACACCTCCGGAACAACCGGGCGCCCCAAGGGCGTGGTCCATCATCACCGGGGGGCCTACCTGATGACCATGGGCACGGTGATCAGCTGGCGCATGGCACTGAACCCGGTCTACCTGACCATCGTGCCGCTCTTTCACTGCAACGGCTGGAACCACACATGGATGATGCCGGTGCTGGGCGGGACCATCGTGTGCTGCCGCGATATCACTGCAGGCAATATCTATGACGCCATCGCCGACGAAGGCGTCACGCATTTCGGTGGCGCGCCCATCGTGCTGAATATGATCGTGAACGCTTCTGAGACAGAGCGCCGGGATTTTGATCACCTTGTCGAGGTCTTTACGGCTGGCGCGCCCCCTGCTCCGGCGACCCTCGCCAAGATTGAGGCGCTGGGGTTCAATGTGACCCAGGTCTACGGGCTGACCGAGACCTACGGGCACGTGACCGAATGCCTCTGGCGCGGTGCTGACTGGGATGATCTGGACAAGCCGGAGCGCGCCGCTGTCAAGGCGCGGCAGGGTGTGGCCTTCCCCATGATGGAACACATCACGGCGCTGGATGCGGATATGCAGCAGATTCCCATGGACGGCGAAGCCCAAGGCGAGATCATGATCCGTGGGAACGCGGTAATGAAAGGGTATTACAAGAACCCCGAAGCCACCCGCGAAAGCTTTGAGGGCGGGTACTTTCATTCGGGTGATATCGCTGTCCAGCACGCGGACGGCTATCTGCAGATCGCGGACCGGGCCAAAGACATCATCATTTCGGGCGGCGAAAACATCTCCTCGGTCGAGGTTGAGGGTGTGCTGATGGAGCACGACGATGTCCTGCTCGCCGCAGTGGTGGCCAAACCGGATGAAAAGTGGGGCGAAGTGCCCTGTGCCTTTGTCGAGCTGAAACCGGGCGCCACCGGAGACGCGGCTGCACTGATTGCCTTTTCGCGCCAGACACTTGCCGGCTTCAAAGCCCCGAAACATGTCGAGTTCAGGGAACTGCCCAAGACATCGACCGGCAAAATTCAGAAGTTCGAACTGCGCAAACTGGCCAAAACTCTCTGACGCGGCCCGCCATTGCCGTTCCGTCCGGAGCCTGCCGGTGTTAGACTGCCCGCGAGAGGGAACGGGCAGACATCACCGCAATGACGGCTCTGACGAAATACGCAAGGCTCGAAGCGAGTGGGTTGTGGCGCGCGTCGCCGCAGGACCAGCGCCGCGAGGTCGTTATTTCCGTCGGAGAAGCCACGCTGACCATCTCAGACATGCGTGACCAGCCGATCACGCACTGGTCCCTGGCTGCGATCCGCAGGGCCAACCCGGGCCAGCGCCCCGCCATCTTCCACCCGGACGGCGACACCGGCGAAACGCTGGAACTGGACGTCTCTGAGGCGCAGATGATTGACGCCATCGAAAAACTCCGCCGCGCCGTAGAACGGACACGCCCGCGTCCCGGTCGCCTGCGCTGGCTTGGGATGCTGCTGTCGCTGGCACTCGTTGCGGCCCTGGCACTCTTCTGGCTGCCCGGCGCCCTGATCAGCCACACTGTCTCGGTCGTCCCCCAGGTCAAACGCGCCGAAATCGGTGATGCGCTGATGGTGCGCATCGAACGTATGACCGGGCCCGCCTGTTCTGATCCCGCAGGCACCCGCGCGCTGCGCGACCTGCGCGCACGGCTGGGCACGGGACCGATCAGCATGGTGCCCGGGATCATCGGCACCAGCCTGCATCTGCCCGGTGGCCGGATCGTCATGGACCGTGCCCTGGTCGAAGACTATGAGGAACCGGATGTGGTGGCCGGATTTGCCCTGGCAGAACACACCATGGCCCGGCAGTCTGATCCGCTGCGCGATCTGCTGGATGTCACCGGCACCTGGTCCGGTTTCCGGCTGCTCACCACCGGACGGCTCGAAGGCGACACGCTGGACCGCTACGCCGAACACCTGCTGACCGGAACCCGGGCGCAACCGGCGATGAGCGGACTGCTGGATGTCTTTGCCACGGCCTCTGTGCGCAGCACGCCCTATGCCTATGCGCGCGATATCACCGGGGAAACTGTTCTGCCGCTGATCGAGGGTGATCCGATGTCCGGCAAAGAGCCTTCCGAACTTCTCAGCGATGCAGACTGGCTCCGCCTGCAGGGGATCTGCGGCGGCTGACGGCCGCTCAGCGGTCGGGTTCAACCATGGGCGTTGTGAGCGTCCAGGTTTCCTGCATCTTCGCGTGACCCACCAGCGTCTGTTCGGCCCGGCGCGGGTTCATGCGCCCGTCGTTCCACGCCTTGCGGTACCCTTTGGGCACGCGCACCGGTTTGAAATCGCGGCGTTCCTCGAAAACATGCTTTGGCAGAACACGTGCTGATCCGCTGATCCCGAGCGCCTGCGCCGTCTCCGGTGTCACGACAATTCCGGCCACGCTCTGAAGCGCGGGCGTGCCCTGAACCTGTGCCCGGCGCGCGGACGATGTTTTTTTCCGGCGCGGTTTCTGGGGGGTTGCGGCGGGCGTTGCCGCGGCCACAACAGTCTCTGCCGCGGGCTCTGGTGCGGCTGCGATGGTTGTCCCGCCCGCCGCAGGAACCGGCACCGGAGCCGTCTTTCCGGGTTGCGCCGGGGTATCGAACGTAGGTGCACGGCCACAGATCTGCTGGCGGTTGCGGTCAACCCGCGGTGCCCAGCGGACAGCGTCATCTACGCCGACGCGGGTAAAGACACACCCCGCACTGTCGACATATTGTTTGCCTCGGAATGTCACCGGAGGAAACTCGCTCGGACGCAGGCTGTCCTGAGCCGAAACGGTGCCGACCGTGGTCATCATGCCGGCAGCCAGCGCAACAACCGCAATAGTTCTGGTAAGTATCATCATTGCCCCCACAAGATATGGAGACGATGCCTCAGCCACCGCGCCAAGGCAAGCGCCGCAGCGGCCCTGGCGGGGCTGCAGGCGGATTATTTTGTGCCAAACATCCGGTCGCCAGCATCGCCGAGGCCCGGCACGATGTATCCGATGTCGTTCAGGCGCTCGTCAACCGCAGCTGTGACAATCGGTACGTCCGGATGGGCTTCTTTCATGCGGGCGATTCCCTCCGGTGCGGCAAGCAGACAGAGGAACCGGATGTTCGTCGCACCGGCTTCTTTCAGCAGATCAATCGCCGCCACCGACGAATTACCCGTGGCCAGCATCGGATCAACCGCAATCACCAGACGATCTTCCAGAGCTTCGGGCACCTTGAAATAATACTGCACGGGTCTGAGCGTTTCCTCGTCACGGTACAGCCCCACGAAACCCACGCGCGCCGAAGGGATCAGCTCCAGAACCCCGTCCAGCAACCCGTTTCCGGCCCGCAGGATCGAAATCAGCGCAAGCTTCTTGCCGTCGAGCGTCGGCGCATCCATCGTCTGCATCGGCGTCTCAATCTGCTTTGTGGTCATCGGCAGACCGCGCGTCACCTCATAGGCCAGCAACTGGCTGATCTCGCGCAGCAGCTGCCGGAACACGGCCGTCGGGGTTTTCTGATCCCGCATGATGGTCAGTTTGTGCTGCACGAGCGGGTGATCAACGACGGTCAGATGTTCAGACATGATTTCTTCCTTGCAGGTTTCATTCCGTTTAGCCCCGATCCACACGCGCCCGCAAGGCTCCACCGGGCGGTTTCAGACGCCTGCCTCAGACTGGCGCATCGATCCCCAGATGATGCGCAACAAGTCCGGCCACGTCAGTAAAGCCGATCTGCCCCAGCGTACCACCGCCCTTGCCCGCGACCAGAACCGGAACCCGTTCGCGCGTGTGATCCGTGCCCTTCCAGGTCGGATCGTTGCCGTGATCCGCCGTCAGCACCAGCAGGTCGCCCGGGCGCAGTGCGGCAATCACATCACCGATCTCGGTATCGAACCATTCAAGCGCCCGGGCATAGCCCGATACATCACGCCGGTGGCCGTACAGGCTGTCAAATTCGACGAAATTGGCAAAGGTCAGGCTGCCGTCAGTGGCTGTGCGCACGGCATCCTTCAGGTACCGCATCAGCTCGGAATCCGTGCCTTTTCTGACGTCATCAATGCCGGTCATTGAAAAAATATCACCGATCTTGCCAATGGCGCTGACATGCCCGCCTGCGTCCTGAACCCAATTGGTCAGCAGTTTCTTCGGCGGCCGGATCGCATAATCGCGGCGGTTGGGCGTGCGCGCGAAGCCCGTTTCCGCGTCGCCTGTGAAAGGCCGCGCAATGACCCGCCCCACCTTCATCGCGTGCAGATCCGGAGCGAGTTCCGAACACAGATGCAGCAGCGCCTTGAGGCCAAAGTGTTCCTCATGCGCCGCGATCTGAAACACCGAGTCTGCTGAGGTATAACAAATGGGCTGGCCTGTCCGCACATGCTCTGCGCCGTATTGCGCGATGATCTCTGTGCCCGACGCGTGACAGTTGCCCAGAATGCCGTTTGCACCGGATATCGCACAGACACGCGCCCCGATCTCCTCCGGAAATGCCGGCGTCTCATCCGGGAAATAATGCCAGTCCCACGGCACCGGCAATCCTGCGAGCTCCCAGTGTCCCGATGGTGTGTCCTTGCCCCGTGACAGTTCCGTCGCCGCGCCCCAGAGCCCAGACGGCTCACGGCCCAGCCCCGGGGCCGCCACCCCACAGGCCAGATGAACCGCCCGGCCAAGACCGAGGTTGTCCAGATTGGGCAGCATCAGCGGCCCCTGCCGGCCCTCTTTTGCCTCGCCGCGCGCACAGGCCTCGGCGATATGACCGACGGTATTTGACCCGGTATCGGGGACATTCCCGTTGAAAAACAGGTCCGCATCGGGCGCGCCACCGATCCCGACCGAATCCATCACAACCAGAAACGCACGGGGCATCAGTCTATCCTTTCCAGGATCAGATCCGGAAGATCCACTGGCGCACTGTCCTGCAGTGTGATCGCATTCCGTACCACGGCAGCTGCGGCATCAGCAGCCTCAGAGCGCGCCGCATGCACCACTGCCAGCGGCTGTCCCCGGGTGACGTGCTCGCCCAGACGGACAACTCCGGCAAGACCAACCGCCGGATCAACGCGGTCGCTTTCCACACGGCGCCCCCCGCCCAGTGACACAACCGCCATGCCCAGCGCTTCTCCGTCGATGGCACCGACCCAGCCGCTCTCGCGCGCCGTGATCTCGCGGATCACATTAGCCTCCGGCAGAAACCGGCCGCTGTTTTCCAGAAACCGCACAGGCCCGCCCATCGCAGCCACCATACGCCCGAACCGCTCGGCAGCGCGTCCATCACGGATTGCGTCATCAATCGCATCAGCACCGGCCTGGACATCCTCCGCCAGGCCCGCGTTGGCCAGCAATACACCGCCCAGCGCTGCGGATATCTCCACCAGCGGGCCACGGATCTCACCGTTCAGCACACGCACAACCTCCGCCACCTCCAGCGCATTCCCGAGGGCCGGTGCCAGCGGCTGGCTCATATCACTGATCACCGCCGTGGTCGGGCAACCTGCTGCGTTTGCCGTGTCAACAAGCGCGCGGGCCAGCGCGCGGGCAGTGTCTGCATCTTTCATAAAAGCACCGCTGCCGGTTTTGACATCCAGCACCAGCCCATCCAGCCCACCGGCCAGTTTCTTTGACAGAATAGAGGCCGTGATCAGATCAAGACTGTCCACGGTCGAAGTCACATCACGCACCGCATAAAGACGTTTGTCCGCCGGCGCGATATCCGCACTGGCCCCCACGATCGCACATCCGGCTTCGTGCACGATCTGGCGGAACCTGCTCTCGTCATGCTGAGTGATCAGACCCGGAATGGCCTCCAGCTTGTCAAGCGTGCCGCCCGTATGCCCCAGCCCCCGGCCCGATATCATCGGCACCCAGACCCCGCAGGCGGCAAGCGCAGGGGCCAGCAGCAGCGAGACGCAATCCCCCACGCCACCCGTGGAATGTTTGTCGAGCACCGGCCCGCCAAGGTTCCAGCCCAGCACTTTACCGCTGTCACGCATCGCCAGCGTCAGGGCCACCCGGCCCGCCTCATCCAGGCCATGCGCACAGATGCCCATCGCAAACGCACCGGCCTGGGCGTCACTGACCGTACCATCAGCCAGCCCCCGCGCCATCCACGCCAGCTCCTCCGCGCCCGGGGCCGCGCCATGCCGCAAACGGCCCAGAATGCTGCGCGCGTCTGTCACGTCACCCGTCCAAATGGCTGGCGCTGAACACCCCCGGCAAAAGATCGCCAATGGTTGTTTCCTGCTCCACACCACCGGTCGTTGCCATGGTCACAACCACATCCGGCGCCCCGAATTCCGCCAGCTTCTGGCGACAGCCACCACAGGGGGTCACAGGCATCGGCGACCCCGCGATCACATACACACCGGTCAGGCGCGTCTCGCCCGCCGCCACCATCGCCGCAATCGCCCCCGCCTCGGCACAGGTGCCCTCCGGATAGGCCACGTTTTCCACGTTACAGCCCGCATAAATGGCGCCCGACGCACCGCGCACAGCCGCCCCGACCTGAAAACCCGAATAGGGCGCATAGGCGTTTTCACGCACTTCTGTTGCCGCTTTCTGCAGACTCATCACATCGCTTTCTCAACTGCACCGAACCAACAGCCTGTCGCTGCGCAAGGCAGTTTGCAAGAGCACATCACCGTTTTTACGACGATTGCACCGTCGTTTCAAAAACACCCGGCAGGGAAACCTCCAGCAACTCAAGATCACCGGAAACATTCTCATATCCCACGGCCATATCCGGCGGAATCACAAAGGCATCGCCCGCGTCCAGATCATGCGCTGCCCGCCCCTCTGCCGTCAGCGTCATGCGCCCTTCCATGACAAATGTGAACAGGATATCACTGTTGTGACGGGTCACCGCGGCACCACCGTCTCCGGGCCGGACCACATGAACGCCCGCCACATTACCGGTGTGCTGTGCAATGGTTGTATCGCGGCTCTGAAAACCGGGGATGCGGAACGGTGCCCAGTCTGCCTCCTCCGCCTTGTGATGCACAAAACGCTGCCCCTGAAAAACGCGATCCGGCCTGGCCGGACCATTGGGCAGTTCCATCTCGTGATCGATGGTTGTCACATGCTCAGCAGGCACACCGATCTCGATCACCTCGATATTGTCAGAGGCAAAAAGAACCCGATGGCGGATTTCCGGCGGCTGGATCACACAGTTTCCCGCATGCAGCCGGAACGGCTCGCCCTGATCCTCGTACACCAGATCAACCCATCCCCGGTAACAGAAAATCAGCTGAAACCCGACCGTGTGGTAATGCACCATATCCGGCACCGGGCCGCCGTCCGGAATGCGGATGTGACTGGCAATGATGGATCCGCCCAGCCGGTCGGGGATCAGATCGCGGTAATGCATGCCGGCCCGCCCGATGATCCAGGGCGCCTGATCCGCCAGACGCCGCACCACAAAGGAGTGCACCGTCTCGGGCATCACCAGCGGCTCCTGCAGCGGGGCGATCTCAACCCGTGTACCGTTGGGGGCCGTCAGGGTCCGCGCCCCATCTGCAAAGCCGTCCGGATCGTCCGTCAGAATGCGCAGCGTCCCGGGCGCCTCCGCGGCTCCTTTTTCCACCCTGACCCGCAGACCATGCCCCGAAAAAACCGCAACAGACGGATCATCTGCGGGGTAAATCATGTCCATCCGCATGCCGAGCACTTTGGTAAAAAATGGAATATCCGCGCGCAGCTCCTGCGTCGGCAGGCGCACCTCTGCTCTGATCTCTGTCATCCGCACCTCACAATTCTGCGCGCAGACTGCGTGCTGACCGCCGGTTTGACAAGACCGGCGGGTCTTCTTCTGGCCCTCAAATATCCCGGGGAGTGTGAGGGGCAGCGCCCCTCAGCCAATTACCGCCTTGGCCCGGCAGAACAAGTGGTTTAATGCTAAACTATTCCCGGCAGGAGGCACCCGGATCATGAGCGAACCCAAAAATCTGCGTCAGGCGGCGCTGGACTATCACGAATTTCCAAAGCCCGGAAAACTGGAAATCCGCGCGACCAAACCGCTGGCCAACGGACGTGATCTGGCTCGCGCCTATTCGCCCGGCGTGGCCGAAGCCTGCCTCGAAATCCGCGAAGACCCCGCAGCCGCGGCGCGCTTTACCGCGCGGGGCAATCTGGTTGCTGTCGTCTCCAACGGCACTGCCGTACTGGGCCTTGGCAACATCGGAGCACTTGCCTCCAAACCCGTGATGGAGGGCAAAGCCGTCCTCTTCAAGAAATTCGCCGCCATCGACTGTTTTGACGTTGAGGTGGATGAGACCGACCCGGAGAAACTGGCCGATATCGTCTGCGCGCTCGAACCCACCTTCGGCGCGGTCAACCTGGAGGATATCAAAGCGCCCGATTGCTTCACGGTCGAGCGGATCTGCCGCGAACGCATGAACATTCCCGTCTTCCACGACGACCAGCACGGCACCGCCATTGTCGTTGGTGCTGCGGCCAAAAACGCGCTGCATGTGGCCGGCAAAAAGTTCGAAGACATCAAAATCGTCTCCACCGGAGGCGGTGCTGCGGGCATCGCCTGCCTCAACATGCTGCTCAAAATGGGCGTGAAACGCGAAAACGTCTGGCTCTGCGACATCAACGGCCTCGTTTATGAAGGCCGCGAGGTCGACATGAACCCCATCAAATCCGAATTCGCACAGAAATCCGACCTGCGCACGCTGGATGACGTGATCCCCGGCGCCGACCTCTTTCTGGGGCTGTCCGGCCCGGGTGTGCTCAGCCAGGACATGGTGAAAAAGATGGCGGACCGGCCGATCATCTTTGCGCTCGCCAATCCGACACCCGAAATCCTGCCGGAACTGGCGCGCGAGGTTGCACCCGATGCGATTATCGCAACCGGCCGCTCGGATTTCCCCAACCAGGTCAACAACGTCCTGTGCTTTCCCTTCATCTTCCGGGGCGCGCTGGACGTGGGCGCGACGACGATCAATGACGAGATGCAGCTGGCCTGCATCGACGGGATCGCGGAACTGGCCCGCGCCACCACCTCTGCCGAGGCCGCCGCTGCCTACCAGGGGGAACAGCTGACCTTTGGCGCGGAATATCTGATCCCCAAACCCTTTGATCCCCGCCTTGTGGGCGTTGTGTCCTCGGCCGTGGCCCGCGCCGCGATGGAAACCGGCGTTGCCACCCGGCCGATCGAAGATCTGGACGCTTACCGCCAGAAACTCGACGGTTCCGTCTTCAAATCAGCGCTTTTTATGCGGCCCGTTTTTGCCTCTGCCCGGGGCGCCACACGCCGCATCGTTTTTGCCGAAGGAGAGGACGAACGTGTACTGCGCGCGGCCCAGGCTGTGCTTGAGGAAACGGTGGAACGGCCCATCCTGATCGGCCGGCCGGACGTGATCCAGGCCCGGATTGAACGCGCGGGCCTGACAATCGAGCTTGGCGAGCATGTTGATCTGGTGAACCCGGAAAACGACCCGCGCTACCGCGACTACTGGGAAACCTATCACCATTTGATGGCCCGCCGCGGCATCACACCTGATCTGGCCCGGGCGATCATGCGCACCAACACCACTGCGATTGCCGCTGTTATGGTGCACCGCGAAGAGGCCGACAGCCTGATCTGCGGCACCTTCGGCGAATTCGGGTGGCACCTGAATTACATCAACCAGGTGCTGGGCAAAGACGGCCTGCATCCGGTGGGCGCGCTGTCCATGATGATCCTCGAGGACGGCCCGCTCTTTGTGGCGGACACCCAGGTACACCTGCACCCTGACCCGCAGCAGATCGCGGAAATCGCCATTGGTGCGGCGCGGCACGTCCGCCGCTTCGGGATCGAGCCGCGCATCGCTTTCTGTTCACAGTCTCAGTTCGGCAATAAAGGCGAGGGCACAGGCGGGCGTCTGCGCGCCGCCATCGGCCTGCTCGACGCGGGCGGGCACGATTTCTGCTACGAAGGCGAGATGAACATCGACACCGCGCTCGATCCGGAACTGCGCGCGCGCATCCTGCCGGGCAACCGCATGGAAGGGGCGGCAAATGTGCTGGTCTTCGCCCATGCAGATGCCGCCTCGGGCGTGCGCAACATCCTCAAAATGAAAGGCGGCGGCCTCGAGGTCGGCCCCATTCTCATGGGCATGGGCAACAAGGCGCACATCGTATCCCAGTCGATCACCGCGCGCGGGTTGCTGAACGTATCGGCGATCGCGGGAACGCCGGTAGACGTTTACGGCTGATCCTGACGGCGGCATCACCGCGCCGGTCACGGGCCGGTGCACGAAGTGTGACCCGTGATGGGGTTGTCGGAGGAGACATACTCTCTATCTCCGGTTACATAGGTAACTGGTAAGGAGTTTATCCAATGTTTGTGAGAATTTTTCTCATCCTGAGTTTTTCGGCAATCGCCGCCTGTGCATCCGTGAGCAATGAACGACTGTCCACCTTTACCGTGGACGGCGAAGTTTACCCGCTGCGCACGCAGACCATCACAAATGGCAACCGAACCTTCGATACCAGCAGCGTGCGCGTCCGCGGCATGTGGCGCCAGTGTTTGCCAGCGAGCCCGGGCAGCTGTGAGGCCGTCGTGCGCCTTGCGAAACAGGACCGCAGTATCAACTTCTGAGCGGCTCTGCCCCTGCCGGAATATGCGCACCCCGCCTGGCGGGCATCTGAGTTGTGACCAACTGACGCAGGACTTGCTCTTCCCCTGTCCAAGGGCGTAACCATAGCGCCAGAAGCGACCGGGGGAGGCACAGCGTGAATTACAAGCAAACCTATCAGGCGAGCCTCGAAGACCCGGAATCCTGGTGGATGAACGCCGCAGAGGCCATCGACTGGGACCGCAAACCCGAAAAAGCGCTGACCGATCACGGCGACAACCTCTATGAATGGTTCGCTGACGGTATGGTCAACGGCTGCTGGAACGCGGTCGACCGGCATGTCGAAAACGGACGCGGCGATCAGAAGGCGATCATTTACGACAGCCCGATCACCGGCGCGAAATCCTCGACAACCTTTGCTGAACTGCAGACACAGACTGCAAGCCTGGCCGGCGCTCTGGTGGCTCAGGGTGTCACCAAGGGCGACCGCGTGATCATCTACATGCCGATGGTGCCCGAGGCGCTGGTGGCGATGCTGGCCTGCGCGCGGATCGGGGCGGTACACTCGGTGGTGTTCGGCGGCTTTGCGGCCAATGAACTCGCGGTGCGCATCGACGACTGCGCGCCCAAGGCCATTCTCGCCGCCTCCTGTGGCGTCGAGCCCGGGCGGATCGTGAAATACAAGCCGTTGCTGGACGGCGCCATCGAACTGGCCGAACACAAACCCGACGTCTGCCTGATCCTGCAGCGCGAACAGGAACCTGCCGCGCTGATCCCGGGCCGCGATCTGGACTGGCACGCAGCGCAGGAAGACGTGACACCAGCCGACTGTGTACCGGTCGAGGGCAATCACCCCGCGTATATCCTCTATACCTCCGGCACGACCGGCGCGCCCAAGGGCGTTGTGCGACCCACCGGCGGGCATCTGGTGGCGCTGCACTGGACAATGAAGAACATCTACAACGTCGATCCGGGCGATGTGTTCTGGGCCGCCTCCGATGTGGGCTGGGTCGTAGGGCACAGCTACATCTGCTATGGGCCGCTGATCGCGGGCAACACCACCATCGTTTTTGAGGGCAAACCCGTTGGCACGCCGGACGCGGGCACCTTCTGGCGCGTGATCTCCGAACACAACGTGCGCAGCTTCTTTACCGCGCCCACGGCCATCCGTGCCGTCAAGCGCGAAGACCCCAAAGGCGAATATCTGAAGAAATACGACCTGTCGGGCCTGCGTGCGCTGTACCTGGCGGGCGAACGGGCCGATCCGGACACCATCGAATGGGCCGGCGATCTGCTGGGCGTGCCGGTCTATGACCACTGGTGGCAGACCGAAACCGGCTGGACCATCGCGGGCAACCCTGCGGGTCTTGAGGCACTGCCTGTGAAAATCGGCTCTCCGACTGTAGCAATGCCAGGCTATGACGTGCAGATCCTCGACGAGGCCGGACATCCCGTCGCTCCGGGCGAGCTGGGAGCCATTGCGGTGAAACTGCCGCTGCCGCCGGGCACGTTGCCCACGCTCTGGAACGCCACCGACCGGTTCCGCAAAAGCTATCTGACCACGTTCCCGGGCTACTACGAGACCGGTGACGCGGGCATGATCGACGAGGACGGGTACCTCTATATCATGGCCCGCACCGATGACGTGATCAACGTGGCCGGGCACCGCCTGTCCACCGGCGCCATGGAAGAAGTGCTCGCCAGTCACCCGGACGTGGCCGAATGCGCCGTCGTCGGTGTTTCCGATGATCTTAAAGGGCAGTCGCCGCTGGGTCTGCTCTGCCTGACAACGGGCGTGAACCGACCCCATGACGAGATCACAGCCGAATGCGTCAAGCTCGTGCGCGAGAAAATCGGTCCTGTTGCTGCCTTCCGCAATGCGCTCGTTGTGAACCGGCTGCCGAAAACGCGGTCCGGCAAAATCCTGCGTGGCACGGTCGTGAAAATCGCAGACAATCAACCCTTCAAAATGCCTGCGACGATTGATGATCCGGTAATCCTCGACGAAATCCGCGATGCCCTGAAAACCATCGGCTACGCGCAGGAAGACTGACGAAACATCACCGGTCAAATCCGGTCGAATCAGCCCGCAAACCGTGTTTCCCGGTCAGAGACTCGCGCCAATCGGGAACGATCCGGAGGATTGTTTCCACAGGCCACCCGCACGGGTAGTAAAACGCCGGTTCGGTTGCGGCGTTAACACTTTTGTATTGTTTCGCACCCAGCCTTCGCGTCTCCTTGCTTCACAAAAAAACGGCAAAAATGGGACGAAGTCAGGAAAACAAAATGGGATACAAGAACATAATAACTGCCGCAGCGCTGCTCTTTGCAGCGCCGGTGGCAGCCTTCGCGGGGACAGTAAACAGCCTGGTAGATGACGTATATTTCGTTAAAGATTACAACGAAGGCGTAGCGTCCAAACCACGGACCTTTTACAGCAACCACGTCACCGGCAGTGGCGTCAGCATTCACTGGTCAGCAGACCACCAAAGTCGCCTTGCAGTAACCGGCAATACCGCCAAAATGACCGGGTCAGCCACAAACACCGGCAGTTCCGGGCTTACATTCGACTTCAGCCTGAACTTCTCGCGCTCCCCGATTGGAATTAATGGGGCGTACTGCCAGTTTGACGGCGGCAAAATTGATCAGGGTTGTGACAGCGCGTTCAGTCAGGGACTGATCAATGACGGCGATCTCGATATCTCCGCGTGGGACTATTTCAACCTCGACAGCGGAACGATCACCGGCACCGGCGCTCTTGACGGGTACGTCTGGTCTCTGGCGAACAACAGCGGTCACCAGCCGCAGGCGGGCGTGAACGCAAATGCCCTTCTGCTGGATGACGCACTGGGTATTTCGCTCTGGTACGACTACACGCTGATCTCCACGCCAGAATCTCAGGTATCCGCTTTTGCGGCAACCGCGTGGAACATCCGCACATCGGGGAAAGGCGACATCAACGCCGATCTGATCCCCACACCACTGCCCGCCGCGGCGTGGATGCTGATTGCCGGCGTTGCCGGGCTCGGCGCAATGGGCCGGAAAAAGCGCAGCGACACCTGATCTGAGCTGCAGAAGACACGAAGGGGCGCTTCGGACCTGAGCGCCCCTTTTTCGTACGGCATCGCGTCTGCCCTCCGGGCTGTCCTGACGCCTGGCCCCAAGGCCAAAAAGATCTCTGTCTTTCATGATATTACAGGAACCTGATCCGCGCGAAGACCGCAGCCCTCACAGCCGCGCGCGAAAAATGTGATCGCCCGTTCCCGCCATTTCTGTTGACCGCTGCCAGAGCGCCCGGCAGGCTGACCGCGTCAGAAAGGAACAAATATGCGCGGATTTTTCAAGGCAGCCCTCGCCACGATGCTGATGCCACTCGCCCTGCCGGCGGCGGCCGCAGAAGGCGAACGTATCCAGGTCACGGGCGAGATTATCGACACGTGGTGTTATTACTCAGGCGTCATGGGCGGCCCAGATGCCGTGGTGGGCTCCGCACACCATACCTGCGCACTCTGGTGCTCGGCAGGCGGCATCCCGGTTGGCCTGCTGGCCGAGGATGGCACCGTTTATATGGTGTTGAAAATCGCGCAGGACGCCAGCTCTGCAAGCGGCGACACCCAGCTCAGCCTGGCCGCTCACACAGTCACCGCAGACGGTATACATTACGAACGTGACGGACTGAACTACCTCGTCGTCAGCGAGGTTGTCAGCGACATGGATATCGTCAACGCCACGCACGAAGACTACGGCACCGTTCCTCCCTTTTCATTCCCGGATCCGAACAAATGAGAAAACTGATCCCGCTTCTGGCCCTGCTGGCCAGCCCGCTCACAGCCCAGGACTTCTCAGAAGGCTCCGAAGCACGATCCTGGAACCTCTACGCCGAGGTGCCTGCGCGCTTTGAGGCCAAAGTCGTCGACATCCTGTGTGAACTCTCCGGCGACTGCCCTGCCAACTGCGGCGACGGCGCGCGTCAGCTGGGCCTTCTGCGCACCGCAGACGACGTTCTGGTATTTCCCAACAAGAACAGCCAGCCCGCCTTTACCGGTGCCGCCGAAGAGCTGCTGCCCTTCTGCGCACAGGTAATCGAGGTGGACGGCCTGATGATCACCGACCCCGATCTGAACGTGGACAATGTCTATCTGGTTCAGCGGATCAAAGCCGGGGATGCTGACTGGATCAAAGCCAATACCTGGACCAAAAAGTGGGCGAAAAAGCATCCGGAAGCCAAAGGCAAAGGCCCCTGGTTCCGCCGCGATCCGCGCGTGAAAGAGATCATCGCCAACGAAGGATATCTCGGGCTCGGAGCTGAGGCAGATGCCGCCTATGCCGAGGACAACTTCTGATGCGGCTCCGCGCCCTCGGGGCGGTGCTCTGCCTCGCAGCGGGCCCGCTGCTGGCGGGCACCACCCCCCTGCCCTTTGACATCGGCGGCCCGTACGAGCTGACGGACCAGCATGGCCAGACCAGGACCGAAGCCGACCCGGACGGGCACGCGCAGCTGCTGTTTTTCGGCTACGCCAACTGTCCCGATATCTGCACCGCCGCCCTGCCCCAGATGGCCGGCGTCGTGGATGCCATGGCCGCCGAAGGGGTCACCCTCACGCCGGTGATGATCACCGTGGCCCCGGAACAGGACAAGGTGGACACAATGGGGGCGCCGCTGGCGAAATACCACGCGGATTTCATCGGCCTGACCGGGGGTGAAAAGGCACTGCAGGACGCTTGGGAGGCCTTTGCGGTCGAGGTCGAACCTCTGTTCATGGATCCGGAATACGGCTGGATCTATTCCCATGGCAGCTTTGTTCATCTGCTGGATGGCGACGGCAAACTGCTGACGCTGCTGCCGCCCATCCTGAACGTGGAAGACACAGCGAAAATCGTGCGGACTTATCTCTCGCCCGACACCGGGTCCTGATCGGCATCCACCCCCCGGCGTTCACCTGGTTCCGGCTCCAGGCCATAGGGGGCGGCGATCCGCCAGACGTGGTCCGGCACCATATTCTTCATCTTTGCAGGCATCTGGCGGCGCAGGTGCAGAATGGTCTCGGCCGCCTTCATCTCGACGCGCGCACGGGCGAATTCCAGGCCCCGCGGCCCCATGCGCGGCTGCAGCCAGCTTACCACCGGACGCAGCCAGTCAGGCATGCGCCGCAGCGGCAGCCCGCCTGCCGCGCGCGCGGTATTGGCGATAAACCCTTTCACGGCACCACCGCGTTTGCCCGCTGATCCGGGCGCATCCAGCACGATCCGGTCGCCCAGGGCCTCTAACAGTGCCGCCCCGCGCGCATTGCGCACCAGAAGCCACTGATCGCCCTCGCCGCCCATGTAGCCCACGGTGATATCCGCCAGCACATTCGTGTAATCGACGCAGGTCCGGCAGGTCAGCGGAAAGAAATCAGGATCCAGATCGGAAATCGGCAGAGAGAGGAACGGGATCAGCCGCTGCCGCCCGTCCGCATACCTCAGCTCGACCCGGTAATCCGCGCGGAACTCCAGATAGGTGATACTGCCCGGGTCCTCGTCCAGCAGCGCCAGAAATTCATGGAAGTTTTCTGTTGTCGTATTGTCCGAACAGGGCGTGCCTATGACATAGAGCGCCTCCAGACCCAGCTGCGCCTCCAGCCGGCGCAACGCATAGATCTGACAGGGGATGCCAATGACGGCCAGCCGCGTGAACCCGCGCTTCTGCGCGTCTTCCAGCAGGGCAAGCAGCGGCGCATAGCCCATGCGCATCCCGCGCGCCTGCGCCATGTCACCGGGCTCCGTGATCAGCGAGGGCACCGGGCGCCACCGGTCCTGCGCATCGGGCACCATGGTCAGCACCGCATCCACGGCACCGTCTTCCAGCAGCTGCGCGCCCAGCGCCGTTGTGATGCCCGTCCATTGCGCGCCCTCCGCAGCCGGTGCAAGCCGGGCGCGGTACATCGCCTGAACGGGGCCGAAAAACTGCTCATCTCCCGGCCCGCGCACCCGGCCATGCACCTGGCGTTCCATCGCCGGATAGTCGGGCGCGATAAACTGACAGGCCCGGCCGCAGTCTTTCGCGTTTTTCATGCGGGACAGGCCACAATCGGTGCAGAGCCCACGCGGCGCTGGCTCCGACAGATCGGGCGTGATGATCACGTGAACTGCTCGTTGATCAGGCGTTCTTCGAGACCATGTCCCGGGTCAAAAAGGATGTGGTGCGCCACCGCCGGTTCCGACCTGATTTCCACCGTAACCACGCCGGTGACCGATTTGGCATCCGCCTCGGCCATCACCGGGCGTTTCTCAGGCTCAAGCACATCGAAGCGCACTGTAGCATCCTTGGGCAGCAGCGCCCCCCGCCAGCGCCTGGGCCGGAAGGCGCTCATCGCCGTCAGCGCCAGCACCTCAGAGCCGATGGGCAGAATGGGGCCGTGCGCAGAGTAGTTATAGGCGGTCGAGCCCGCTGGTGTGCTCACCAGCGCACCATCACAGACCAGCTCGGCCATACGCAGCCGGTCGTCAATCGTGATCTTCAGCTTGGCCGCCTGCGGCCCCGCCCGCAGCAGCGACACCTCGTTGATGGCCAGCGCCTCAACCTCGGTACCATCTGCCTGCGTGGCTTTCATGCTCAGCGGATTGATCACCGCCTCTTCCGCCGCGGCCAGCCGGTCGGCCAGGTCCGTCTCGGAATAGGCATTCATCAGAAATCCGATGGTGCCGCGGTTCATGCCGTAAACCGGTGCCTCCAGATGCTGACAGGCATGCAGCGTCTGCAGCATGAACCCATCACCGCCCAGCGCCACAATGACCTCCGCCTCTTCCGGAGCCACATTGCCATACCGCGTGATAAGTGCTGCACGGGCCGTCTGCGCGACCTCGGCGCGGCTGGCAGTAAAGGCAATTTTGTCAGGCATGATGCGGTGCTGTTCCGGTTTATTTATCCCAAAACAAGCACATATGACCCGCCATGACCAGAGCCGTGCCAAAAGGCAGGCGCCACAGGTTCCGGGTACGCGCAGCGCAATGCCGCGCCAAAGCGGCGGGGCGTCGCTTTACCGCCTTTTGCAGGTGTTCCGTTTAGGCTATGAGGCGCGCATATCTGCTTTTTGCCAGGGAGACTGCCCCATGAATGCCCCGCACCGCACGCCCGGTTTCTTCACCGAAACACTCGCCGACCGTGACCCGGAGCTTTTCGGCTCCATCACAGATGAACTGGGCCGCCAGCGCGACGAGATCGAACTGATCGCCTCCGAGAACATCGTCTCCGCGGCTGTGCTCGAGGCGCAGGGGTCGGTGATGACCAACAAATACGCCGAAGGCTACCCGGGCCGCCGGTATTATGGCGGATGCCAGCACGTGGATGTGGCGGAAAACCTGGCCATCGAACGGGCGTGCAAACTGTTTGGCTGTGAATTTGCCAACGTGCAGCCGAACTCCGGCAGCCAGGCCAACCAGGGTGTGTTCCAGGCGCTGCTGCAGCCCGGTGACACAATCCTCGGCATGTCGCTCGACGCCGGTGGCCACCTGACACATGGCGCGCGCCCGAACCAGTCGGGCAAGTGGTTCAACGCGGTACAATACGGTGTGCGCCGCGAGGACAACATGCTGGACTACGACCAGGTTGCCGCCCTGGCAAAAGAGCACCAGCCGAAACTGATCATCGCCGGTGGCTCGGCCATCCCGCGCCAGATCGACTTTGCAAAGATGCGTGAAATCGCCGACAGCGTGGGCGCATACCTGCATGTGGATATGGCGCACTTCGCAGGCCTCGTCGCGGCAGGCGAGCATCCCTCGCCCTTCCCCCACGCCCATGTGGCCACCACGACGACGCATAAAACCCTGCGCGGCCCGCGCGGCGGCATGATCCTGACCAACGACGAAGCGCTGGCCAAGAAGTTCAACTCCGCGATCTTCCCCGGCATCCAGGGCGGCCCGCTGATGCATGTGATCGCCGCCAAGGCCGTGGCCTTCGGCGAGGCCCTGCGCCCGGAGTTCAAAAACTACATCAGCCAGGTCATCACCAACGCCCAGGCCCTCAGCGACCAGCTGATCAAAGGCGGCCTCGACACGGTGACCCACGGCACCGACACCCACGTGGTGCTGGTGGATCTGCGCCCCAAAGGCGTCAAAGGCAACGCCACGGAAAAGGCCCTCGGCCGCGCGCATATCACCTGCAACAAAAACGGTGTACCGTTTGATCCGGAAAAACCGATGGTCACCTCTGGCATCCGTCTGGGCTCACCTGCGGGCACCACACGCGGATTCGGCGAGCCTGAATTCCGCCAGATCGCAGACTGGATCATCGAAGTGGTCGACGGTCTTGCCGCCAATGGCGAGGAAGGCAACGCCGCGGTCGAGGCCAAAGTCCGCGCCGAAGTGGCCGAACTCTGCGCCCGCTTCCCGATGTACCCGAACCTCTGAGCAGCTTCCGGGAAGCAAAATATCGCGCAAAGCCCCGCAGTCTTCTGCGGGGCTTTTCCTTTGACCAGGATCAGCCTTCCGCCGGCCCCACGGCCCGCTGCCGGGGCACGGCATCAATCTCACGATGCTGCAGAATACGTGATTTGACCCGCCGCTGCGCGCGCACCTCAAACGCCGGGGATTCACCGAACTGATGTGCCTGACCCTGCAGGTCAGTGAACCCCCACCTTGCGACAACCAGCTGAAATATCTTCACTTCTTCGCCGTCATCGTCGGAATAATACTGGTGCTGCCAGGCGCCCTTGATCTGCACGGACAGGCGCACCGCATCCTTAGGGGGCGGCGGGCGGCGCTGTGCAGCAGCACGTTGTGCTGCCACGCTCTCCATTGCCTGCAGCGTGCGTGCCAGAGGCCCCGTATCCAGCGCCCGGCGTCCGGAAAAAACACAGACGATCTCCTTGTCGGTCTCGAAAAAGGCCCGCGCCAGAAACAGGTACCGCCCCGAGCGGTGAAACCCGGGCACAATTTCCACCTCGATCGGGCCGCCATAGGTTTTGAACAGGTCACGGTCTTCCTGCTCCGGGCTCTCGCCCAGCCGTCCGAAAACAGTTTTTTTCATGCTTGTGCCAGGTCCTCGCGCCATCCATGTCTTCTGGCGCCCCCACCAGCTACATCGCCCGAAAGTCTTAACAAACCTTTACCCCGCAACTACCTGCGGGGCTGCGGGCTGGCGCGTCCCGGTGAAATCCGCTAGCCCTTGGGCATGTTGAACCACAGCGTTTTCGGAGACCCCGCCGCACCGGGTGTGATCATCGTGCACGGGCTCTACGGCTCCGGCCGGAACTGGGGCGTGATTGCCAAGCGTCTTTCTGACGCGGCGCGTGTGATCACCGTGGATATGCGCAATCACGGCACCAGCCCGCGCACGGAAACCCACAGCTACCCGGATCTGGCCACCGATCTGGCGGAACTGATCGACCATCTCGGCGGACCGCTGCATGTGGTCGGTCATTCAATGGGGGGCAAGGCCTCCATGATGCTGGCCCTGACCCGTCCCGACCTGGTGGACCGCCTGGTGGTGGCAGACATCGCACCCGTCTCTTATGGCCATTCTCAGGTGCAGTACATCCACGCCATGCGCGCCGTGGACCTCAGCCGCGTGACCCGCCGGTCCGAGGCCGAGGCGCAGCTGGCCGAACTGGGCGTGGAACCCGCGCTCTGCAGCTTTTTCACCCAGTCGCTGGATGTGCCCGGCAAGGCCTGGCGCATAAATCTCGACACGCTGGAACGCGAGATGGACAAGATCCTGGCCTTCCCGCAGGTCGACAGGCAGTTTGACGGCGAAACCCTGTTTCTCTCAGGCGCGCTCTCGGGCTATGTGAAACCCGACGACCGGCCAGAGATCAAACGGCTGTTTCCCCGTTCGCATTTCGCCAAACTGCCCGGTGCCGGTCACTGGCTGCATGCCGAAAAACCACGCGAGTTTGAGGCGGCTGTGCGCACATTCCTCGGGCTCTGAGCACGCGCCCGGCGGCGGGCCGGCACAAACACCGCGCTATTCTCCCATTCCCCCTTGCACAGCGGCCTTTCATGCCTATAACGCAGGACAATTTGGACACATGGGGGTGTCCGATCAAAAAGGGGCTGCGCCATGCCAAAGAGAACCGATATCAAATCGATCATGATCATCGGCGCGGGGCCCATTGTTATCGGCCAGGCCTGCGAATTCGACTACTCCGGCGCACAGGCCTGTAAGGCGCTCAAGGAAGAGGGATACCGGGTCATCCTGGTGAACTCGAACCCGGCCACGATCATGACCGACCCCGGCCTCGCGGATGCCACCTATATCGAACCGATCACCCCCGAAATGGTCGCCAAGATCATCGAAAAGGAACGCCCCGACGCGCTGCTGCCGACGATGGGCGGCCAGACCGGCCTGAACACCTCGCTGGCGCTTGAGGAAATGGGCGTTCTGGACAAGTTCAGCGTCGAGATGATCGGCGCCCGGCGTGCCGCCATCGAGATGGCCGAGGACCGCAAGCTCTTCCGCGAGGCGATGGACCGTCTGGGCATCGAAAACCCCAAAGCGGCGATTGTCACCGCACCCAAAGACGATACCGGCCGCAAGGACCTGGCCGAAGGCGTGCGCCTGGCGCTTGAAACCCTCGAAGAGGTGGGCCTGCCCGCCATCATCCGCCCGGCCTTTACCATGGGCGGAACGGGGGGCGGCGTGGCCTATAACCGCGACGATTACGAGGCGATCTGCCGCTCCGGCATGGACGCCTCCCCCGTGGGTCAGATTCTGGTCGATGAATCGCTGCTGGGCTGGAAAGAATACGAGATGGAGGTGGTGCGCGACACCGCTGACAACGCCATCATCGTCTGCTCCATCGAAAACGTGGACCCGATGGGCGTGCACACGGGCGACAGCATCACCGTAGCCCCCGCGCTGACGCTCACCGACAAAGAATACCAGATCATGCGCAACCATTCGATTGCCGTGCTGCGCGAGATCGGGGTCGAAACCGGCGGCTCAAACGTGCAGTGGGCGGTGAACCCGGCAGACGGGCGCATGGTTGTGATCGAGATGAACCCGCGGGTGTCACGGTCCTCTGCTCTGGCGTCCAAAGCCACCGGTTTCCCGATTGCCAAGATCGCCGCGAAACTGGCGGTGGGCTACACGCTCGATGAGCTCGACAATGACATCACGCGCGTGACACCGGCGAGCTTTGAGCCGACCATCGACTATGTCGTCACCAAGATCCCGAAATTTGCCTTTGAGAAATTCCCGGGCGCTACGCCCGATCTGACCACCGCGATGAAATCCGTGGGCGAGGCAATGTCCATCGGCCGCACGATCCACGAGAGCATGCAGAAGGCGCTCGCCTCCATGGAACAGGGCCTCACCGGCTTTGACGAGATCGACATCGACGGTGTCGGCGTCGGCCACTGGGAGAGCGAAGGTGCCAATGAAGCCGCGATCGTCAAAGCGATCAGCCAGCAGACACCTGACCGGCTGCGCACCATCGCCCAGGCCATGCGGCACGGTCTCAGCGATGATGACATCCACGGCGTGACGATGTTCGACCCGTGGTTCCTGGCGCGAATCCGCGAAATCATCGACACCGAACGGGATCTGCGCGCGGGCGGCCTGCCCCAGGATGCAACCGCTCTGCGCCAGCTCAAAATGATGGGCTTCACCGATGCGCGGCTTGGCCAGCTCACCGGCCAGGATGAAACCGCCGTGCGCCGCGCGCGCACCGATCTGGGTGTCACCGCCGTGTTCAAACGCATAGACACCTGTGCCGCCGAATTCGAAGCCCAGACGCCCTATATGTATTCCACCTACGAATCGCCCGTCTTCGGCGAGGTGGAATGTGAGGCCCGCCCGTCGGACCGCAAGAAGGTCGTCATCCTTGGTGGCGGTCCGAACCGGATCGGCCAGGGCATCGAGTTCGATTACTGCTGCTGTCATGCCTGTTACGCGCTGACCGACGCGGGCTACGAGACCATCATGGTCAACTGCAACCCCGAAACCGTCTCGACCGACTATGACACCTCCGACCGGCTCTATTTCGAGCCGCTGACCTTTGAACACGTCATGGAAATTTTGCGTGTCGAGCAGGAAAATGGCACCCTGCACGGCGTGATCGTACAGTTCGGTGGCCAGACGCCGCTGAAACTCGCCAATGCGCTTGAGGGGGCGGGCATCCCGATCCTGGGCACCACGCCCGACGCGATTGACCTGGCGGAGGACCGCGAACGCTTCCAGCAGCTGGTGCAGGGGCTGGGCCTGAAACAGCCCAACAACGGCATCGCCCATTCCGACACCGAGGCGCTGGAGATTGCTAAAGACATCGGCTTCCCGCTCGTGATCCGCCCCTCCTACGTGCTGGGCGGCCGCGCCATGGAGATCGTGCGCGATCAGGCGAGCCTGGAGCGCTACATCACCACCGCCGTGGTCGTCTCGGGCGACAGCCCGGTGCTGCTCGACAGCTATCTCGCCGGTGCGGTGGAGCTGGACGTTGACGCGCTCTGTGATGGCACAGACGTGCACGTCGCGGGCATCATGCAGCACATCGAAGAGGCCGGCGTGCACTCGGGCGACAGCGCCTGTTCCCTGCCGCCCTACTCCCTCTCCCGCGATGTGATCGCTGAGGTCGAAGAGCAGACACGCGCGCTCGCAAAGGCACTCAACGTGGTCGGCCTGATGAACATCCAGTTCGCGATCAAGGACGGCGAAATCTACCTCATTGAGGTCAACCCCCGCGCCTCACGCACCGTGCCCTTTGTCGCCAAAGCCACCGACAGCGCCATTGCCTCCATCGCCGCGCGTATCATGGCCGGTGAGCCGCTCGCGAACTTCCCGCAGCGCCCCGCCTATGACGAGACCGCAGCATACGATGCCGTATTGCCGCTGGGCGATCCGATGACCCTGGCTGACCCGAACATGCCCTGGTTCTCTGTCAAAGAGGCCGTTCTGCCCTTCGCCCGTTTCCCCGGTGTGGATACAATCCTGGGGCCGGAAATGCGCTCTACCGGCGAAGTGATGGGCTGGGACCGCGACTTCCCCCGCGCCTTCCTCAAGGCGCAGATGGGCGCGGGCAACCCGCTGCCGACCTCGGGCTGCGCCTTCATCTCGATCAAGGACGCGGACAAAACGGACGACATGCTGTCAGCCGCAAAAATTCTCCTGGAACAGGGCTTTACCCTTGTGGCCACGCGCGGCACGGCAAAATGGCTGAACGATCATGACCTGACCTGCGGCACCGTGAACAAGGTCTACGAGGGCCGCCCGGATGTGACCGACATGATGAAGGACGAAGGCATCCAGCTGGTGATGAACTCGACCGAAGGCACCCAGGCTGTGGAGGACAGCAAGTCCATCCGCTCCATCGCGCTCTATGACCGGATCCCCTATTTCACCACCGCCGCCGGCTCCTACGCCGCAGCGCTCGCCATTCAGGCCCAGGCCGCGGACGATGTGGGCGTCAAAGCGCTGCAGGCCTGATCCGGCAGCATCCGCTCACGCCTGGTCGGCTTATTGTTCTGCGGGATGCAGCGCAGAAAAAACCGTTTTGCGCCCCGGGCCGTCGGCAATCCGGACTGTCTGACATCAGCGTCGATGGCAGGTTTCAGAGCACTCCCGGTGCGGGAGGCTTCCGCACCTGTTCATCGCAAAAGCATCCTTCCCGCCTGGTCAGGAAGCCATGGCGTACTACAACAGGTGCATCCCCGCCCGCACAAAGATGAGGAAAAACGCCGGTGCACCTGAGATACGCGATCGCATTCAGCCTGCCAGTTGTCGCCGGATGCGCTTCGACGTCTGACGTCACGAATTCGACGATCACTGTGAACGGCGAAGAATACCTGTTCCGGACCAGTACAGTGCAGGGCGTTAATGGTTCGTATGAGTTGTCCCAGGTGAAGGTGCGCAGCCTGTATTACGCATGCCTGCCCGAAAGTCCCGGAGACTGCGAAGCGGTCGTGCAGTCTGTGGTGGACCAGCGTCCCGGCGACGGTTGAGCGGTGCCTCCGGCTCCTGCTCCGCAGAGCTGGCCATGCGCGCGCAGGCGGCGAAGGCTTCAGGCGTCAATGCGCTGCAGGAGCAACAGGCGGAACCGACAACGGTTTCGCGGGCGGATGCGCTGCAATTAAAAAAGGCGCCCGGTGTGTCGGGCGCCTTTGCAGATCAGAACGAAGGCTCAGTTTACGACCGCTTCCTGTGGCCCAGCAGGCCCAGACCACCCAGACCGGCCAGCAGCAGCGGCATACCAGCAGGAAGCGGAACCGTTGAAGGCGGCGCTGGTTCCTCCTCAATACCCGCATAGGTCACATTACCCTGCGAATAGTTGTAGAACCCGAACCCGCCATCCTTGAACAGCGATCCATGCTCTGCCGAGGTATAGCTGATCTCTTTGACCCCATCGACGGACACTTCGATCAGTGTTTCGGTAAAGATCAGTTCAAAGGTGTAGGTCTGTAAATCATTCCAGCCCGTCGCGCCAAGGTTTGTTGCTGTTTTCTTCTCGGACAGAACACCGATGTGTCCCCAGAAATCCTGTTCAGCCAGCGTGGAACCGGTGACATGACTCAGGCTCAGGCCCGCTTCGCCCAGAGTATCCAGGTACGTCTGGTTGCCCTGTTTCCAGTCGACCAGCCAGTAATCGACCGTCCCGGCGCTGCCGTCCACTTCGCCGGCATCCATACCGAGGACAAATCCTACGAAATCGTCGTCGAAGGACGTATTAACGCGGATCGTGCCGCTCAGCGCCTTTCCCTGAGATGACGCCGCGCCATCGTAAAAGACCGAGACCTGGCTGTTCACGGTCTGAGTGACCGAGTTGTTGTCAGGTGCCAGCGACCAGTTGCCGGCAGGTTGTGCCCCCGGTCCCTGCTCGACACTCCATCCTGACAGATCCACCGGCGCGGCCAAAACACCGCTGGCCAGCAGCAATGATGCTGTAAATGAACTGATGAGAATTTTCATAAAATTACCCTTCACAATAATGTTACCAATTCCTTAAGCTAGCCCTCAGAGGGTCATTAATTCAACCAAAAATTGTTTTTTCCGGTCACCTGCCCGGACAGTCGCCCCAACTTGTCCGCCGGATCCGGGACCTTTTCTGCCACCGTAAACAGGAGAAAACGCGCGGGCGTCCGACGGCGGCCCGGCAGGAAACTGCGACGGCAGAGCCCGCCTTGTGCGGCACAGTTCCCGAATGCCCTGGCTTGTGTCATCATCGGGCAGCAGTTCCAAAAGGAGTTTTTTCGATGCGCTTTTCCGCTCTCATTGTATTTGCCGCCCTCGTTTCCGCCTGCACCCCCGCACCAGCCCCCGAACCCGTGACCGGATCCCTGCCGCTTTTCGGCGACGGCTACCGGTTCAAAGGGGACATCTGCCGCCGCGTGGGAGAGGATGATTTCACCAATCAGTTCCTCGATGATGCTGCTGATCTCGTCGCCTGTCCGGCAGATGCAGAGAACCTCGGCGTCTTCGTGATCGACACCGGCGCTGTCGAAGTTGCACAGCGTGATGGCTACATTCTCTACTCGGTGCCGGTGCGTTAACAGAGCGCTGCAGGTGCGCGCGCTGCGCACCGACGTAATACCGACGTTAAACCGACGTGGTACCGACGCCGCACCGACAGGCCACGACCGCGCTGGCCGACGCTGCGTCACTTGCCCTTACGGCTCTTGACGCAGCGGCCTGCATGGGCTGAGAACACTGCACCCTCAAAAGGTATGACCCATGTATAAACCAGCCATCACCGGAACCGGTGTTTTCACCCCGGACAATGTGATCACCAACGCCGAACTGGTGACGGCTTTCAACGCCTATGTTGACCTTTTCAACACGGAAAATGCTGAGGCAATTTCGGCCGGCACCATCGCGGCCAAAGAATATTCCTCCGAAGAATTCATCGTCAAAGCCTCCGGCATTGAGCAGCGTCATGTGATCGACAAAACCGGTGTGCTTGACCCATCCGTGATGCACCCGTTGCTGCGCCAGCGGGAGGATGACGAGCCGTCTTTGATGGCAGAGATGGGCGTGGATGCCGCGGCCAAAGCGCTGGCCCAGGCGGGGCGCAAGGCAGCGGATGTTGATCTGGTGATCTGTGCTGCCTCCAACATGGAACGCGCCTACCCGGCGGTGGCCATTGAAATACAGCAACTCCTCGGGATTGAGGGCTTTGCCTTTGACATGAACGTGGCCTGTTCGTCGGCGACCTTCGGTATCCAGGCTGCGGCCGATATGGTACGCTCCGGCAGCATCCGCAGCGCGCTGGTCATCAACCCCGAGATCTGCTCAGCGCACCTGGAATGGCGCGACAGGGATTGTCATTTCATCTTTGGCGACGTGGCAACCGCAACCCTGATCGAACGCGCTGATGCCGCGCAGGGCGCGTATTTCGAGATCCTCTCGACACGGTGCGCAACAGAATTTTCCAATAATATCAGGAACAACAACGGCTACCTGCGCCGGTCACGCCCGGCAGGCATGGTGGACCGCCGCGACATGCAGTTCATGCAGAACGGTCGCAAAGTGTTCAAAGAAGTGCTGCCGATGGTGTCAGAGCATATTGCGGCACACATGCAGAGCAACGGCGTTGAAGCAGACGATCTCAGACGTCTCTGGCTGCACCAGGCCAACAAAACGATGAACGACTTTATTGGCCGCAAAGTGCTGGGCCGGACGCCCGCACCCGAGGAACAACCCAACATTCTGCAGGACTACGCCAACACATCCTCTGCAGGCTCGATCATCGCTTTTTCAAAGTATTCGGATGACCTGGCCGAGGGCGACACAGGTCTGATCTGCTCGTTCGGTGCAGGGTATTCAGTGGGCTCCGTGCTGGTGCGCCGGCGCGCCTGACCGGAATATCCTCAGGCGGCACCGTGATCCTGTTCGAGGTGCAGCTTCATATCGATCAGAACCTGCTGCAACAGCGTCGTTTCCTTGAGCAGCCGCTTGGCTTCATTGACGGTGATTTTGCCGTCTTCCATTGACTGCTGATACTCGCCCATGAGCATCGCAAACCGCTGGCTGAGCGCGATCACGTCGCTGTTCACGCCACCCGGACGTTCAGAATTGGGCCGGCGCTCATCGTACTGCAAAGATGTCCCCGACAGCTCCGCCAGCGCGCCTGTCACATGCGGGTACCGCGCGGCCTGCTCCAGCAGAGCAACCGTCTCGATGGGCATGTACCGGTCCGCATGTTCGTCGTGATCGGAATAGTACCGCCCCAGTGTCGCCTTGGACTTGCCGGTGACACGGCACGCCTGTTCGATACCGACGTCTTTCACCAGAGCTTCGGTGTGTTTTTTCAGGTAGCGCCCGATCGCAGTCATTGAGTCTTCTCCCGTGGCCGGTCACGTGGTTCAGATGCCGGATAGATACTTGCGTTCTCCCATTAATCGGATGTCAGGGAAATGTCATTTATAAAAGCACACCCGCGTGTTTTGGGGGGTAATGAGTGGCCGGCGATCCCGCAGCTGGTTTTTTGGTAGGAGCCGCGCTGCGCTCTGTTGTGACGGGAAAACAGTCCGGCCCCCGCCGGATATTGCGCAGCCGCTCCCTTCAACGCCCCTGAGGCGCTTGCGACCGGTAATACTGCGGCTTATCAAGCCGCATGGCCAAACTGTACTTTCACTACTCCACAATGAATGCCGGCAAGTCGACGGTGCTGCTGCAGGCCGCGCACAACTACCGCGAACGGGGCATGGAAACATACCTGCTGACCGCGCGGTTTGATAACAGGGCCGGCAAGGGCAGAATCGCGTCCCGGATCGGCATTGGCGAGCCGGCGGACACATTCGGGCCAGAGGACAATCTGTTTGATCTGATCGCGCAGCGCCTTAATGCGGGTCCGGTTGCCTGCGCCTTTGTGGATGAGGCACAGTTTCTGAGCAAGGATCAGGTGTGGCAGCTCGCTCGGGCCGTTGATGACCTGCATATTCCGGTGATGTGTTTCGGGCTGCGCGTCGATTTCCGGGGAGAGCTTTTTCCAGGCTCAGCCACGCTTCTCGCCCTGGCCGATGAAATGCGTGAGGTCCGCACCATCTGCCACTGCGGCAAAAAAGCCACCATGGTGGTCCGCCAGGACGCGGACGGCAATGCACTGCGTGACGGGGCGCAGGTACAGATCGGCGGCAATGAAACCTATGTGTCACTCTGCCGCCGCCACTGGCGCGAGGCGGTCGGCGACGGCGCCTAAACTGCGTTGGGCAGTGGATTCCCGTCGAAAAACGCAATCAGGTTATTCACGCTCATGAGGCCCATGTCCTCGCGCACCTCCAGCGCTGCGGTGCCGATATGGGGCAGCAGAACCACGTTCTCCAGCGCTTTCAGTGCGTCCGGGACCTCAGGCTCAAATTCATAAACATCCAGCCCCGCTCCGCCGATGCGCCGCTGCTGAAGTGCCTCGATCAGGGCGGTTTCCTGCACCACATTGCCACGCGCAATATTGATCAGATGCGCATGCGGCTGCATGGCCGCCAGAACCTCTGCATTGATCAGATGGTTTGTTTCTGCTCCGCCCGGCACTGCCGTGACCAGCACATCGACCTGACCTGCCAGCGCCAGCAGGCTGTCCGCCCGGGCCGCCGGAAAATCGAGCTGTTTTTCCGACCGGCTGTGATAGGCGACCTGCATGTCAAAGCCAAAATGACAGCGCCGCGCAATCGCTTGACCGATACGACCCATTCCGACAATGCCAACCGTTTTACCGCTGAGATGCATCCCCAGAAGCTGCGTCGGATGCCAGCCTTCCCAGGTGCCCGCGCGGACAATCCGTTCACCTTCACCCGCCCGGCGCGCGCTCATCAGCATCAGCGTCATGGCGGTGTCTGCAGTGGCATCCGTGACCGCACCCGGCGTATTGGATACTGCTATACCCGCCGCCTTTGCTGCATCCGTGTCGATATGGTTGTAGCCCACGCCAAAGTTAGCCAGCAGCCGGCAGCGCGCATCCGGTACAGCCGCAAAAATATCGGCGTCATAGAGATCACCGAGGGTCGGGACCACCGCGTCATACTCCCTGAGCGAAGCCAGCATTTCATCGCGGCTGAGCGGGCCGGTTTCCGGCCGGACAGTCAGCTCAAAACGCGCGCGGGCGGCGGCCTGTACCGTTTCAGGCAGCGGGCGGCTCATAAAAACACGGGTCAATGCATCCGCCCTCCGTCCGGGACGTCGTGATCCGGGCTGATCAGCACAATGCCACCTTCGCTGTCAGACACGCCAAGCAGCAGAACCTCCGACATGAACGGGCCGATCTGGCGTGGTGGAAAATTCACGACCCCCATCACCTGGCGCCCCACCAGCTTTTCCGGTGTGTAATGCGCCGTGATCTGCGCAGAGGTTTTCTTCTCTCCAATCTCCGGGCCAAAGTCGATCCAGACCTTGATTGCGGGTTTGCGGGCTTCGGGGAAAGGTTCCGCCCTCAGCACCGTTCCCTTGCGGATATCTACCGCCATGAAGTCATCGAATGTGATCTCAGCCATTTGCCAGTTCTCTTGATCTTTCTGTTGCGGCCCGGACCGCGCGTTTCATCAGCGCGGGAAAGCCGTTCTCTTCGTCCATCAGCACTTCGAGCGCCGCCTGTGTCGTCCCGTTTGGAGAGGTGACGTTGATCCTAAGCTGATCCGGACCGACATCAGCAGCCTGGGCCAGCGCGCCGGCGCCCGCGACCGTAGCTGTGGCCAGCCGCATCGCCAGCTCCGGCGGGAGGCCTTCGGCGGCACCCGCCGCGGCAAGCGTTTCGATCATATGGAACACATAGGCCGGGCCTGACCCGCTGACGCCCGTCACCGCATCAATGTCAGCCTCCGCTTTGACGCGCACGACCTCGCCGACCGCAGACAACAGCTCTTCAGCCTCGGACAGTGACGCTTCACCTGCTGCGCTGTTGCCGGCAATGGCGGTGATCCCTTTTGATATCGCCGCCGGCGTGTTCGGCATCGCGCGGACAACAGGTGTGTCAGCCCCAAGGATGCTCTCGAAGTAGTCGATCGTGATCCCGGCGGCGACACTGACAAAAACAGTACTGCCGCCGCCCATCGCCTGCAGACGGGGCAGTGCATCTGCCATCATCTGTGGTTTGACCGCGACCAGGACAACCGCGGGTGCCGGAGGCAGTTCGCCGTTCAGAGCCACCCCGGTGCTTTGCAGCCAGTCAGATGGGTAGGGATCGATCACACTGACCGAAGCGGCCGGAAGGCCCCTGCTCAGCCAGCCTTCCAGCATGGCCGAGCCCATTTTTCCACAGCCCAGCAGGACCAGTCCCTGTTGTGCAATCCGGCTGTTTTCCATGTGTCCCCCCGCGAATGATCTGGGGGTCAGGTTTACGCGCGGCCGTACGCCTCTGCAATGGCCACCTGCAGGGCCTCGGCGGGCGTCTGATCCCCCCAAGCCAGCAGCTGCATCGCCGGGTAATACCGCTCGGCGCTCATCACAGCGGCCCGGATCATCGTATCGATCTGATCTGCGGACGCCACATGGCCGCCGGACAGCACGAGGCCATAGCGGTACACCATGAGTTTCTGTTCTTCCCAGTATGTAAAGGCCCCGGCCCAGCACTGGTCATTGATATGGTTCAGCAGCTCAAAGGTCTGCGCCAGCTTGTCCTCGGGTGGTTCCATGTCAAACGTGCAGATCATACGCAGCGTTTCATCAAAGGCCGACCAGGCGAGTGTCAGTGAATAGGTGCGCCACTGCCCTTCGACGGCCATCGCAATCTGCTCGTCGGAAATCCGGTCAAAATCCCACTCATGGTGGGCAGCCAGATGTTCAACGATATCGATGGGGTGAATGTCTTCTTCCAGATACTGCTCGGACAGGGCCATAGGTACACCTCTTTTTTTCGCTCTGGCGATGGTGGCCTGATGGCCCCCAGGAACCAGGTGCCTGCGCTATGGATCGGGGCGATCCCCTCGACCCATACATGATATGGTGCTGTGCATGAGGCTCTGTGGCAACCCCTTTTCTTGCGGGTTAACACAATAAGTTGTGGATATCACAAAACAGGGCTCAAATTGTCCGCATCTGTTAAGACACGGACAAGCGGTAAAGGATTTGTTTACGGATCAGCGCGGCCCGGGCACGTTTCGGGCCGTCCGGCGTTACTTACCGGCTTCAAGCGCGTCGAGACGCGCACGCAGTGCTTCGTTCTCTTCGCGGGCTTTCTGCGCCATGCTGCGCACCGCGTCGAACTCTTCGCGTGTCACAAAATCACGGTCCGCGAGCCAGCGGTCGACGAGGCTTTTCATCGCGGTTTCGGCTTCTTCGCGCGCGCCCTGCGCCACGCCCATCGCGTTGGTCATCAGCTGAGAAATGTCGTCGAACATTTTGTTGCGCGTCTGCATCGTGTCTCTCCGTGTCGGTGTCCTTCCTATATGGGCCTGATCGGCCTGCGCTGCAAGGTTGACTTCCCTGGCGCGGCGCGGGCAATTGGGCGTCATGCAAGCTGTCCTCCCGTTTCCGGAGATCTCGCCGGAGATTTTTTCCATCAGCCTTTTTGGCTTTGACTTTGCGCTGCGCTGGTATGCGCTCGCGTATATCGTCGGCATCGTCATCGGCTGGCGTCTGGTTGTCTCTGCCCTGCGGCGCCCTGCGCTCTGGCCGGAAGAGACGCCACCCGCCACAGACCGCCAGATCGAAGACCTGCTGACCTGGGTGATCATCGGCGTCATTCTGGGTGGCAGGCTGGGATATGTCTTTTTCTACCAGCGCGACTACTATCTGGCGCACCCGGGCGAGATTCTCGCCGTGTGGCAGGGCGGCATGGCTTTTCACGGTGGGCTGCTGGGCGTGATCACCGCTGCGTTTCTCTATGCTTGGAAACATGCGCTGCCCCGCCTGAGCCTCGCAGATGCAATTGCGATCGGGGTACCGCCAGGTCTGCTGCTGGGCCGGCTAGCGAATTTCATCAATGGTGAGCTCTGGGGTAGGCCCACAGATCTGCCCTGGGGCGTCGCCTTTCCCGGTACGGATGCACGGAACTGCCCGGATGTTGTGGGGCTCTGCGGTCGTCATCCCTCGCAACTCTATGAAGCAGGTCTTGAAGGACTTTTGCTGGGCGCTGTGCTGCTCTGGCTTGTGTGGCGTTCTGGCGCGCTCAGGCGGCCGGGTCTCATTGCCGGTGTCTTTTTCGCCGGCTACGGGCTCTCCCGTTTCCTGGTGGAATTCGTACGCCAGCCGGATGCTCACTTCGTTGCACCCGGCAACCCGCTGGGGCTCGCCTGGCATGTGGGCGGCTGGGGGCTGACGATGGGCCAGATCCTGTCCGCACCTATGATCCTTGCCGGCCTTTGGCTGATCCTGCGCGCAGGACGCGCCCGGTGAACCTGCGGGAAAAACTGGTGGCCCGCATCGCGGCACAGGGACCGATGACTGTGGCCGAGTATATGCAGGAATGCCTGCTGCACCCGACCGCCGGATACTACACGACACAGGAACCTTTCGGGACAGACGGGGATTTCATTACGGCCCCGGAGATCAGCCAGATGTTCGGGGAACTGATCGGCCTGTGCCTCGCTCAGACGTGGATAGATCAGGGGCAGCCCGCGTCCTTTACCCTGGCCGAGGCAGGCCCCGGCCGCGGCACACTGATGGCCGACATCCTGCGGGCGACCGGACAGGTGCCGGGTTTCGGCGCAGCAGCACAGGTCGTGCTGATCGAGGCGTCCGAGCGGCTGCGTCAGGTTCAGCGCGAGACGCTGCCCGACGCGGAGCCAATATTCATCGAAACCCCGGATGACCTGCCGGACGCCCCGCTCTATCTGGTGGCAAACGAGTTCTTCGATGCACTGCCCGTGCGCCAGTTTCAGCGCGGCGAACACCACTGGCACGAGCGTATGGTCGGGCTGAGTGAAGATGATCTGAGTTTTGGCCTTGGTCCGGAAACGCCCCAGCCCGCGCTTGCAGACCGGCTGGCCGATACAGAACCGGGAAACCTGGTTGAATACCGCCCTGCTGCCGCACCCACTGTTGATGCGATCGGGCAACGGATTACAGCTCATGGCGGTGCTGCGCTGATCATCGACTACGGCGACTGGCGCAGTCAGGGGGATACACTGCAGGCGCTGCAGGATCAGAAACCGGCAGACCCGCTTGCGTCACCCGGCAAAGCTGACCTGACCGCGCATGTGGACTTTGAAGCTCTGTTTGCCGCCGCGCCCTGTGCCTGCTCGAAACTGACGCCTCAGGGCGTATTTCTGGAACGCCTTGGGATCACGGCCCGCGCGCAGGCGCTTGCCGCCGGGCTGAGCGGCGCCGCGCTTGACCAGCACATCGCTGCACATCGCCGCTTGACGCATCCGGCGGAAATGGGAAACCTGTTCAAGGTTCTTGGCCTTTTCCCGCATGGCAACAGCCCTCCGCCCGGACTGGACGTATGACGCTTGAAGTACTGACCTCTGACATTCTCGGCGACACACGCCACGGTTTCTTCACCCGCCGTGGTGGTGCGTCCTCCGGCGTTTTTGCCGGTCTGAACTGTGGAACAGGCAGTTCGGATCAGTCAGAAATTGTGGCTATTAACCGCGCCCGGGTTGCCGGTGCGATGCAGGTGCCACCGGAGCATCTGGCAGGGGTGCATCAGGTTCACTCGGCAGATGTTGTCGTTGTAAACGAACCGACGACGGACAGACCCCGCGCCGACGGGCTGGTCACCCGGACGCCGGGTATCGCGCTTTCCGTTCTCACCGCAGACTGCCAGCCCGTCCTTTTCGCGGACCCTTCTGCCGGGGTCATCGGGGCCGCACACGCAGGCTGGCGTGGCGCGCTGGATGGCGTTCTCGAAGCCACCATTGACGCGATGATCGGTCTTGGTGCCGCGCGCGAAGCAATCCGCGCCGTCATAGGGCCCTCAATTTCGCAGGCAGCTTATGAGGTCGGCCCGGAGTTTTTTGATACCTTCATGGCAGAGGGTGACGAAAACGCGCGGTTTTTCGCGGGGGGATCCGGTGACCGTTTTCAGTTTGACCTGCCTGCCTATGGCCTGCACCGCCTGCGCACTGCAGGTATTGGCGAAGCCGAATGGACGCGCCACTGCACCTATGCAGATGCGGACCGGTTTTATTCATACCGCCGCAGCACGCATGCAAAAGAAGCAGACTACGGCCGGCTCATCGCCGCGATAACGCTCTGAAAAAGCACCGATCCGGGCAACAATCTGGCAGATCGTGCCCGGAAATTGCCGCAGATCACCTGAACAATCGGATGATTTTCCTGCCATTGTCCCTGCCGCCGCCAGCCAGAACTGAATTTTCTCAATAGATTCAATTTTCTGCGTATTTTCTGATAATTGCGGCAATTCGTCCAAAATTGCAGCGAAACAATCTGATTTATTGTTGATTTTTTTTACCACCGGTCAAATTCCGGCCCGATTGACCGGGCAATTTAAGGGTCAACAAGAGGCAAAAAGGCCCAATCGCAGATAATCGAGCAGGACACGACGATGAAAAGAAACGCACGTTTTACTAAATCGGTCGTCAGGACAACATCGGCATCAGACCCCGATATGCCCTGGCACCGCGGCATCCGCCGGGCGGATTTCATTGCGCGTCGCAAGCAAGAGCAGACCCCGACGCGGGTATCTGCCTGAAACTCCCCTCTGCCCCAACAGAGGTTTTACTGTCGACAGAAACCCTCCTGCGTCGAATCGCAGGAGGGTTTTCTTATGCGCACTCAAATGTGACGCCGCCTGCCGGGATCGGGAAACAAAACACCTGCGCTGCCCGGACTGACATTCGTCAAGGAACAATTAACGCTGATTTTTGACAGATTGAGAGATGATACCCCATTCTGAAGCCACCCTGTACACGAAAGAACTGTAAATTGTCCTTTCCGTGATCGTCGGTGGGGGCCGGCACGGGATGTGACCAACCGTTAAAAGGTGATCGCATGACCCTGACCCCCCATTCTGTTACCCTGGGGCACACAGCTGGCAATCTGACGCAAAGCGCACCCGGTGCCCGCGTTGTCGATATCTCGGCCCTGCGCGAGGACGGCAGCACTGTGATCGGTCAGCGGCGCATCCCCTCTCATCCGGTATTTGATGCAGCCTTTTCGGCCTTTGCACAGGGCACACTGATACAGACAGAAAACGGGCAGTCTGCGGTGGAGGATCTGCACCCTGGTGACAGGGTTCTGACCTCGGACGGTCAGCACACAGAAGTGACATGGATCGGGTCAGCATCCTTTTCTCCGTCGCAGGGAATGGCCAGGATGCCGCTGACACGGATCATGGCGGGAAGCTTCGGCGTCAGCCGTCCGGACAGTTTCATCAGCCTCGGTGGAGGAGCCCGTCTTCTGCAGGCACAGCCCGGCACGGCGCGTGCGCGCGAAGGTCAGCAGGTTCTGACACCGGCCAGGGCTTTTGTTGACGGGGTCAATGTCATCGAAATGTCACCGCCCACGCCTGTGCGCCTCTTTCATATCGGGCTGCGCCGGCATGCGGCGATTGTTGCCGCCGGGCTTGAGGTTGAGAGCTATCACCCAGGCCAAAATCCGCTGCAGTATATGTCTCCGACACTGAGCAGCGTTTTCATGTCCCTGTTTCCGCATGTCAGCACGCTCACCGATTTCGGTCCGCTGCGCCTGATGCGTGTCCCGGATGAAAACGGCGACCTGACAGCCGCCTAATCGCCGGAAGCGAGCCGCTCTTCGAGTACATCAAACGGAACGCCGGGCTCATCCTTGGCACCGCGGATGACCAGTGAGGTTTTCACACTGGCCACGTTTGGTGTGGTCAGCAACTCGCCGGTCAGAAATTTCTGAAAACTCGACAGATCGGGCGCTGCACACTTGAGGATGAAATCAACCTCGCCGTTGAGCATGTGGCACTCGCGCACCAGCGGCCATGCCCGGCAGCGTTCCTCAAAGGCGGACAGATCAGCCTCCGCCTGGCTGGCCAGACCGACCATTGCAAATACCTGAACCTCAAAACCCAGTTCGCGCGCATCAACCTCGGCGTGATATCCGCGAATATATCCTGCTTCCTCAAGTGTTCGCACACGACGCAGACAGGGAGGAGCAGATATGCCAACACGTTTGGCCAGCTCAACGTTGGTCATGCGACCATCAGCCTGCAGTTCTGCCAGAATTTTTCGATCAATCGGATCCAGACGTGTTCCGGCCATGAGTCCCCCGCTTTATTTTGCGGAAGTTATAACAGCCCCGAAGCTACGCGCAACAATGTTTCGCAACCACGCAACATTCTTTCACACATGTCACTGTGCCTGATAGCGAACCTGTGACCGTGGCCAAGACAGCAGGGGTTTAAGACCCGACGTGTGAACTGTATATCGGGTCTGCTACACAGTGTCAGATTCTCGGGGGATGCAATGGGCGACACACGGAAGACACGCGTTCTGATCATCGGATCAGGTCCGGCCGGCTATACAGCAGGCGTTTACGCCAGCCGCGCCATGCTGGAACCCATTCTGGTGCAGGGAATTGAGCCTGGCGGGCAACTGACCACAACCACCGAGGTGGAGAACTGGCCCGGCGACACGGAAGTTCAGGGCCCCGACCTGATGGTGCGCATGGAAGCCCATGCCTCGGCGATGGGCACGAAGATCATCGGCGACATCATCAACGACTTGGACCTCAGCAAGCGCCCCTTTGTGGCAACCGGCGACAGCGGCACGACATACGTGGCCGATGCCGTGATCCTTGCGACCGGCGCCCGCGCGAAATGGCTGGGGCTGCCGTCCGAAGAAAAGTTCAAGGGCTTTGGCGTTTCGGCCTGTGCGACCTGTGACGGCTTTTTCTATCGCGGCCAGGAAATTGTTGTCATCGGGGGCGGCAATACCGCTGTGGAGGAAGCGCTTTTCCTGACCAACTTTGCGTCCAAAGTGACGTTGATTCACCGTCGTGATGAGCTGCGTGCCGAAAAAATCCTCATCGACCGGCTTATGAAAAACCCCAAAATCGAACCTCTGTGGTTCCATGAACTCGAAGAAGTGGTCGGCACGGACGCGCCGCTTGGCGTGGAATCTGTGCGCGTGAAGCACACAAAGACCGGCGAAATCACCGAAATTCCTGCCAAAGGTGTCTTTGTCGCCATCGGTCACGCACCTTCAAACGAGTTGGTGAAAGACGTACTGGAAACCCATATGGGCGGCTACGTAGTGACCAAGCCGGACAGCACTGAGACGTCGATCCCTGGTGTTTTCGCAGCGGGAGACCTGACAGACCACAAATACCGTCAGGCTGTGACATCAGCCGGTATGGGGTGCATGGCGGCCCTTGAGGCAGAGCGTTTTCTGGCCGAGAACGAAAACGGGGAAACCGCCGTTCTGACCGACAGCGCCGCGGAATAATCCTCACTACCGGCGCGCCGGTGTTGCGTGCGTACGGTGGGTTAAGCCACTCCCAACCCTCCAGCGGGATAAAGCATAACGTGTCCACCCGGACGCGTTGCTTTTCTGAATGCTGCGAGGTTCATCATGCCCACCCGTGCCGCCCTGTCTCACATTCCCGGCCCCCCGGTTCCGCCCGTGATCGGCCACACACTGACCATCGCGCGCGACAGCTATGGCACTCAGCAGGAATACATCCGCCGCTATGGCGATGTGTACAAAACGAAGATGCTGGGCGTCTGGCGGGTCAATTTGTGCGGGCCAGACGCGCTCGAATACGTTCTGATGGACCAGGAGAAAAACTTCTCCTCCGAAGGTGGATGGGACGCGCTGGCACGGATCTATCCGGGCGGACTGATCCTGCAGGACTTTGATCACCACCGGCAGAACCGCCGGATTATGAATGCGGCATTCCGGGCATCCGCCATCCGCGACTACCGCGAACGGATGGCCGAAACCATGGCCGAACTGCTGGCGACCTGGCCCAAGGACACACCGTTCTGTTTCTACACTGCGATAAAAGACCTTACCCTGCGTGTGGGTGGTGCTGTTTTCATGGGGCTGCCGCTCGACGGCGATCTGGCAAAGCAGATCAACCGCGCGATCACCGATGAGATCCGCGCCTCGGTAACGCCGATCCGTCAGGCGATCCCCTTTACGCCGATGTGGCACGGCGTGCGCGGGCGCGATTTTCTGCGGGAAACCTTCCGCACGATGATTCCGGAGCGGCGGGCCAAAGGTGGCGACGACTTCTTTTCGCAGATGTGCAATGCCACGGATGAGGACGGCAAGTCCTGGACCGAGGATGAGATCCTCAACCAGTTCAACCTGCTGATCATGGCCGCGCATGATACAACCGCCACGTCACTGTCTGTTATGATGGCAGCACTCGGCACACATCCTGACTGGCAGATGCGGCTGTCGCGTGAGGTCGCAGCACTCGGCAGCGGGCCGCTGGACGAAGACGCGCTGAAGTCGATGACCGAAACGGACAAAGTGTTCCGTGAAGCATTGCGGCTGGTGCCGCCCGTACCCTTTATTCCGCGCAAGGCTGTGCGCGATTTCCACTGGCATGGGTACGACATTCCCGCCGGAACATCGCTTGCGCTCAACCCCGGTGTGACGATGCTGTCGCCCGAACTCTACACCAATCCGACCGAATTCGACCCGGACCGGTTTTCGCCTGAGCGCGCCGAAGACCAGAAGCACCGGTTCGCCTGGACCCCGTTTGGCGGCGGTGCTCACAAGTGTATCGGCATGCATTTTGCCCGAATGCAGGTGAAGCTTTTCATCGCGACGCTGCTGCGCGATCACCAGCTTGAACTGCCCAACGGTGCGCCGGAATGGCAGCGGATGCCGATCCCGAAACCGAAAGGCGGTCTGCCGGTTGTTCTGCGCCAGCAGGCTCAGCTCAGGCTGGTGGCCTGACCTGTGGACGGAAAAGTCACCTGCCCGGACATCACCACAGCCCCGGAACCACTGACCTCGACGCCCGAAATGGCCGTAGGTTCGCCAAGCACCCGGACCTGCGCCCGGCCCGGGCGGCCCATGCCATCACCCTGCGCGGCGGTGAATTCCGGCCCTGGTATATGACCTCCCGCCCAGAGGTAAGCCGCCATCGCACCGGTCGCTGAGCCCGTGAAAGGGTCCTCGGGCGGGCTGGGCGGCGCGATCAGCAGGCGGCTCATCGTATCACTGCCAGGCGGTGTGTCCTGCAGCGTGACCCAGAATGGCTCCATCATATCCACGCCCGGCTGGCCCAGATGATCGGCGAAGCGGCGCAGCGCTTGGGCATCCATCTGCAGACTGTCCAGTACAGCCCGGTTCTTTAACAGAGTGATGCAGAACGGCAGGCCGGTTGAGACGATGCGCGGCGGCGCGATGATGTCCTGCGATGCGATCCCGCCAACTGCCGCAACAATATCTGCGGGGACGTCATCACCGAACTGCGGTGCAATCTGTGTCATGCGCACCCGGTTGCCCTGCACCGAAACCGGCACATTCCCTGCCAGCGTTTCCAGCACAAGATCGCCATCCCCGATCAGACCGCGCGCGCGCAGCGCCACAACTGTTGCAACCGTCGGATGGCCGGCAAAGGGGATCTCGCGGCTGGCCAGAAAATAGCGCACACGCAGATCTGCAACCTCTGACGGGCCGGTGAAGGTGCACTCGACAAGCGATGTTTCACGCACATAGGCCATGCACATATCATCCGGCAGTCCCGCGCCTTCATGCACCACTGCACATCCGTTGCCGCCGAAAGGGACCTCCGAAAAGGCATCGACCCAATCAAAATCAAACTGCATGCTGCGCTCCGTCAAAAAAGGCCGCAGAATACTGCGGCCCTTTCAGAATTCATCGCTTTGTCACCCGCGTCAATGCACGGCAACGGGTGCATAATCGTTCTGTCGTGCAAGCTGAAAGGCAAGCTTGCGATCCGCGACGAGGGCCAGTTGCTGACCTTCTGCGTCATGCACCGCATAAAGATGCTCAAAACCCTCAACCTGTCCCTGCACTTCATCAGGCAGTTCAGCCACATGCACCGTCTTTACATAGACGATACGGCTTTCTTCGGGCGTCGCGTCAAATGCTTCGGTCATATCTTACCCTTTCCTGATGCTGATCGTCTGAACAATTTTTTCCGGGCGCGCGCGTGTCAGATCCACGTGCAGCAAACCATTTTCCATAACGGCCTCGCCGACATCCACGCCATCCGCGAGCACGAAGCTGCGCTGAAACTGGCGTGATGCGATGCCACGGTGCAAAAACACCCGGCCCTCACTGTCGTCGGACTGCCGACCCCGGATGACCAGCTGACGGTCCTCAACGGTGATAGACAGGTCTTCTTCTGCGAAACCGGCAACCGCCAGTGTGATGCGGTAAGAAAAATCAGATGTCTGTTCGATGTTAAAAGGCGGGTAGCCTTCGTTCCCGGACTTTGCGGTGCGTTCCAGCAACCGCTCCAGCTGCTCGAACCCGAGCATATGGGGATAGGATCCCAGCGTCATTTTCGTCATGCGACACGTCCTTTTTGGTCAAGCGACAGTCTGTGAGGCGCCCCGTTCCGGCGACACCTGCATAGAATATGGGGAGCAAGCCGGGATGACGCAAGGGCTAGGCGGTTCGCCCCTGACACCTTATGTTATGTGCACCGCAGCTTTGGAATCAGACCTTTATGAATGCGCCCTCTGATCTGTCGATGAAAACCGATGAGGTGCTCCGCGTGGAGCTCGAGGTTTTCCGGCGCGAGCACCGGGATCTGGACGAGGCAATCCACGCTCTTGTGGACAAAGGCGTCAGCGATCAGCTCACGCTGCAGCGCCTGAAAAAGCGCAAACTCCGCCTCAAGGACCTGATCGCGCAGATCGAGGACAGACTCACGCCGGACATCATTGCCTGACCCCCGGTTTTGGCTATAGTGCCGCTTCGCAAGTTACGGGCGAAAGGGCCTTTTTCATGACAACTGTCTCTGTCGGGATCATTATGGGCAGCCAGTCGGACTGGCCGACAATGTCGGAGGCCGCAGACGTTCTCGACGAACTGGGTGTCCCCTACGAAAAGCGCATTGTTTCAGCACACCGGACACCGGACCGGTTGTGGGATTATGGCAAAACAGCAGTGGATCGTGGTCTGCAGGTCATTATTGCAGGTGCGGGCGGTGCGGCGCATCTGCCGGGCATGATGGCCTCCAAAACCCGTGTCCCCGTCATCGGCGTGCCGGTGCAGACACGCGCCCTTTCGGGTGTCGATTCGCTCTATTCCATTCTGCAGATGCCGCGGGGCTACCCTGTTGCGACGATGGCCATCGGTGCCGCAGGGGCAAAGAACGCGGGCCTGATGGCCGCTGGTATTCTGGCCCTGCACGATGACGCCCTGGCCCGGCGGCTGGACGACTGGCGGGCCGCGCTGTCCGCGTCCATTCCGGAGGTCCCGACAGATGACTGAACCGCTGCTGACGGGTGCTGTAATCGGTATTCTGGGCGGCGGCCAGCTGGGCCGCATGCTGTCTGTAGCGGCAGCACGCCTCGGCTTCCGCACCCATATCTTTGAGCCTGGCGCAGGTGCGCCTGCGGGTCACGTCTCCGAAACAGTCACGACCGCCGCCTATGATGACGCGGACGCGCTGCGCGCCTTTGCCGCCAGCGTCAGTGTGGTTACCTATGAGTTCGAGAACATTCCCACAGACGCCCTTGATATCATCGAAGAAATCGTGCCGATCCGACCCGGACGCGAAGCCCTGCGCATCAGCCAGGACCGGCTGACAGAAAAGACGTTTCTGCAGGATCTGGGGCTCCAGGTCGCCCCTTTCGCGGATGTGACAGGCCCCGAAAGCCTCGCCGACGCCGTGGCGGCCATCGGGACACCGTCGATCCTGAAAACACGGCGGTTTGGCTATGACGGCAAAGGTCAGGCACGCCTGAAGTCGTCTGAAGATACCGGCAACGCCTGGAATGACATGGCGGGACAGCCGGCGATCCTGGAGGGGTTCGTCGACTTTTCACACGAAGTCTCAGTGATTGCCGCCCGTGGTGCGGACGGTGAAGTCGCCTGTTTTGATCCGGGCGAAAACGTGCACCGCGACGGCATTCTGCACACCACAACGGTGCCCGCCCGTCTCAGCGCGGCACAACGGACAGATGCTGTTCTGATGGCCGCACGCATCCTGAACGCACTGGATTATGTCGGTGTGCTGGGCGTGGAGCTTTTTGTGACGCCCGGTGGTCTGATTGTGAATGAGATCGCACCGCGGGTTCATAACTCCGGTCACTGGACACAAAACGGCTGTGCCGTGGATCAGTTCGAACAGCACATCCGCGCCGTGGCCGGATGGCCCCTCGGGGATGGCATGCGGCACTCCGACGTCGTGATGGAAAACCTGATCGGTGACGACATGGACAGGGTACCGCAGATCGCCCGCGAGCCATCAGCAGCACTGCACCTTTATGGTAAGGCAGAAGTCAAAGCGGGCCGGAAGATGGGCCACGTCAACCGCATCTCTGCCTGACAGTACCGGCGTCAGGTCAGCAGACGCGCGCCAAGTTCGCCCGAAAGATAGGTAAACCGGCCGCCGGCAATTGTAGCGGCAACCCTGCGGGATTTGTCGTCCAGAATGACGATGTCGGCGCGCTTTCCTGCAACAAGGCTGCCCCTGTCCTCAAGGCCAAGTGCCCGTGCGGGCCCTTCGGAGACAAGCGACCAGGCGCCGGCAAGGTCCGTCATCCCGGTGTCCGCCAGCATCAAAGCGGCGCGGCGCGGGCTGGGATAATGGTAGTCCGAGGCCAGCACATCACAGAGCCCCATAGCCACCAGTTCAACTGCACTGACATTGCCTTTGTGTGATCCGCCGCGCACAACGTTCGGTGCCCCAAGGACCACCGTCGCCCCGGTGGACTGTGCCGCTTCGGCGGCCTCCATCGTTTCCGGGAATTCAGCAAGCATGGCCCCCCGATTGTGCCAGGTATCGCGGCCCGCAGCAGTGTTATCATCGTGGCTGCCCATCCGGACATTCATCGCCGCAAGCCTGGGGCAGAGGCGGTCCAGCGCTGCAGGCACTTCATCCCTGCGGGCATGCAGGGCTAGCAGCATTTCAAAATGATCATCCGGATTGCGCCCGGCCTTCAGAGCCTGGCCGGTCAGGCGCGGCGGTCTGCGGCCTTCTGACAGACGGTCATGCGGCAGGTGGTCGTTAAAGACCACATAGTCGATCCCCCAGTCCCGTATCCGGTCCGGCAAGTCATCATAAAGGTCGAGCAGGTGCATCTCGAGGCGCAGCTGTGCGCGGATATCCGTGTCCAGCGTGGGGGCTGTATCCCTGATAGCCTCAAATACTTTGGCCGCAAATTCCGGCCCGCGAACGCCGCCTTCCCAGCTGACAAACTGCGCCAGAACACCTGTCGTGATCCCGTTCGCCGCAAGCTCAGCCGCCGTCGCCACGAGACCTTCGGACATCTGCTTCATCGCACCACGGCGGGGCGCCAGATGGCGTTCAAAACCGTCACCGTGCAGATCAATAATGCCGGGCAGAACCGTGAAACCGCTCAGATCAGCGGCCCGGCCTGTTGTTTCGCTGACGATTTCGCCGTCGGCAAAGGACAGGGTTTCGCGCACCAGACCATGGGGCCGCAGCACCTGTGCGTTTTTCAGATCAAGGTTTACCAATGACTGTGCCCACCCCCGGCACGCAGCTGCCATCGGGGCAGCCGAGCTGTCCCAGTACAGCATCGAGCCAGCTTAGAGAATGATCAAATTCGCCCGTGCTCAGAAATGCAACGGTCTGCGCAATGACGCGCGGGTTGTTCATCATGAAGGTATGCGTGACCGGCAGAACGATGTGATCCCGCATGCCGGACACCCTTGTGGAAGCGACCGACACCTTCCCGTCATCGCGCCCTGGCAAAAGGGAGGAAAAATATGGATTGAGAGACTGATCCCCGGCAATCACGCCGAGCGGAAAATTCACAGGTGGCAGATTGCGCGGCAGCGAGTCCGGCCCGGTGCCCAGCTGGGCTCCTGCCGGGCCGTTGATCCAGTCAAACGCATCGATGTCATCCAGTGCGTCGACAAGCTCGCTTCCCTGATTGGGGGGGGCCAGCATAACCACTCGGCCGATTGCAGCATCCGGATTGGCTTTCGCCCACTGCCGCACCAGGATGCCGCCCATGGAATGGGTCACAAAATCCACGGTATTGCGCGGCCCGCAGGCTGACACGGCATCCGGGACTGTGCGCTGCACCAGTTCTTCAACCTCTGCGGTGGTCGAAGGGTATCCGGGCCTGACAACCTCGTACCCTTCAGCGGCCAGCGCCGTCTCCATCAGTGCGAATGAGAGTTCCGTCCGCGCAAGGCCATGTAAAAGCACCACGCAGCGCGCCTGCACCGGTGCAGCCAGGCCCCAGAACAGCGATACAGCAATCAAAAGAACACTCAGGTGTTTCATGGCCATTGAGATAGGTGCATTCGCTTCAGTACAAAAGAATGACGTAACGCTAAAGTGCGGAGTATAGCCGGAATGCCCTCAAAATCACCACGCGTCGCTGTCCGCGCCATCATCGTTCATGACGGTCACCTGCTTTTGGTGAACGCCTGGCCGGACGGGAAAAGTGATCTGATGTGCGCCCCGGGCGGCGGCGTGGAGACGGGCAGCAGCCTGCCCGAGAACCTGGCCCGTGAAGTGTACGAAGAGACCGGCCTGCGCATTGAAGTGGGCGCGCCGTGCATGGTCAATGAATTCCACGATCCGCGTATCGGCTTCCACCAGGTGGAGATATTTTTCCGGTGCAGCATTGCGGGCAATGCGAACATCAGCAGCGAGTGGCGTGACCCCGAGAAAATTGTTGACCGCCACATCTGGGTGACTGAAGCGCGGTCGGAAACGGTACGGGTGAAACCGGATGGCCTGAAGGCAATTGCTTTCGCGCAGCCTGGCGCCGTCACCTACGACCCGCTTGAGACGATCGTGATGTGACCGCGAACGCGATGCCGCCAAGGACCAGCATTGCAGCCACGGCCACCTTACCGGAGACCGGTTCCCCAAGCACAAGCGCACCTCCGATGATCGCGATGACCGGCACGCTGAGCTGAACCACCGCGGCGGCGGTCTGTTGGAGGTCCGGCAGGACCCGGTACCAGAGCGCATATCCCAGCCCGGAGGTCAGCCCGCCACAGATAAGCGCGAGAAGATAACCGCCCGCGGTCACGTTTCTGTCCGGTGCCAGCAGAAAAACCAGCATGACCGGCAGGCAGAGCAGGAAATTTGCACCGGTCATGGCGACCGGATCGGAAGCGGCCCGGCCTGATATCGTATACACGGCCCACCCCAGCCCTGCGAGGACCATGAAAATGGCTCCCGCCACATCGGTGGATGCTCCGCCTGCAGGCCACAAAACCAGAAACAGCCCCCCGAAGGCAATTGCGGCACCTGTCATCTGTCGCCCCGTCGGCTGCCGGCCGGTGACCGCGCTGTGTGCAAACATTGCAATTTGCACGACGCCAAACAGGATCAGCGCGCCAAGACCCGCATCAAGGGTCAGATAAGCCAGCGAAAACCCGATCATATAAACCGCGAGGCTGAGAGCACTGGTCGCACGTTGTCGCGGGCTGAAGGTCACTGGCTTTCCGCCGACCCTCAGGATCACTGACAGAACGGCGGCACCGGCGAACACCCGCAGAAGCGCAAAGCTGTAGGGGTCGGATGCACCGGTGTCGACTGCGAGCCGTGTCAGCAGGGAATTGGAGGCAAAGGCCACCATGGTGATCATGGTCAGCAGACAGAGGCGCATAGCCCCCATTAGCGGCTCGCGGACCTGTGGCCAAGCGGATTTAACGAAGCGGCATCAGCGGTGCCGCGAAATTGAAGATATTCTATGGATTTTATTGCGGCAGAACGACCTGCACCCGCGTTCCGCGATCATCTGAGGGTGCGCTCAGAGAAATGGAACCGCCGTAGCGCAGGGCAATCTTTCGCGCGATCGCCAGCCCCATACCACTGCCTTCGACTTCATCACGGGGGCGCAGTGTTGTCATCGCATCCATAACCTGACCGCGGAAGTTTTCGGGAATTCCAGGCCCATCGTCTGTAACGGAAAGCATAACGTTTGCTTTTTCCCTGTGTGCCGAGACGATGATTTTGCCCGCCGCGCGATCGTGATGCTTGACTGCATTGGATATCAGCGCAGTGAGCAAAGTGAGAATGTCCCGTTCACCGATGTGCAGATGCGTACAGTCAAACGCGCGTACAAGCCGGAAACCTGCGGGCAGGATGACTTCATCCAGCACTTCGTCCAGCACTGCCGCCAGGTCTGCATGAACCATCTCCTGCATGCGGCCGACGCGCGAAAAAGCGAGCAGATCAACCAGCATACGGTCCAGCCGGCCGGTGTGACGGTTCATCAGTTCGATGTTTCTGCCAACCGGGCCATCCATTTTCACGCCCGCTTCTGACAGATCTTCTTCAATCCACTGGGGCAGTTCAATCAGGGCCCTGACAGAGTTCCGCACATCATGGCTGATCAGATAGACGAAGTCTTCAAACTCACGGGATGTCGGCGGACCGACTTCAGGCATCGCTTTGCCCCCACTGTCAGAAACCGGATCAGGATTATGCATGGACTGGACCTTTAAGTGTACTGCGCGGGTGGTGGTACCAGTCAGCTTTGAATACCAGGTTAACGCAGGCCTCATGACAAAAATCCTGCGCAGGCAACGCTCCGTAAACCTGATGGCCTTAAACGGATCAGGCTCATGTCTGATCCTCACGGCACCGGATCGGACAGCAGATCGCTGCAAAGAACGGAGGAAAACTGATGAGCGAACAACTGGATGACGCGACTTTTCTGCTGGTCGACGATGACCAGATCAGCATCCTTTCGCTTCAGCGGGCAATGCGTAAACTTGCAATTGCCAACCGCACTCTTGTTGCTCACGACGGGCAGGAAGCCCTCGATATTCTGGAGACCGAGGCAGATTCAGCCGGCGGATCACTGCCTCCGTTTATTGTGGCTCTTGATATCAACATGCCGCGGATGAACGGGATCGAGTTTCTTGACGCCCTGCGCAGGAAGCCCGAACTGAAGAACATTGTCGTTTTCCCGTTTGCTTCCAACGGCAAAATCCGTGACGCGCTGGCGCCTTATCGCCCACATGTCGCCGGACATCTGTGCAAGGACAACCCGCGTGAAAGCCTGTTCGCAGCTCTGAGCAAACTCGGCGGCGGGCCTGCTTCCCAACAGGCAATTGCCTGAACCAGAACCGGCAGACACAATCAAAAAGGGCCCACCAAAAAGGCGGGCCCCGTAATAGTCTGTTTGCCTGGCTGGCTTACATCATGCCGCCCATGCCGCCCATGTCGGGCATACCGCCTGCGGGTGCAGCACCTTCTTTCGCCGGCTTGTCAGCAACCATCGCTTCTGTTGTGATCAGCAGACCTGCAACAGATGCCGCATCCTGCAGTGCAGTCCGCACAACCTTGGCAGGGTCGATCACACCAAAGGCAAACATGTCGCCGTACTCTTCGGTCTGAGCGTTGAAACCGTAGGTCACGTCAGAGCTCTCACGGACTTTGCCCGCAACAACCGCACCGTCAACACCAGCGTTCTCAGCGATCTGACGCAGCGGCGCCTCGATGGCCTTGCGCACGATGTTGATACCGACGTTCTGGTCGTTGTTGATGCCTTCGACGCCGTCCAGTGATTTGCCGGCCTGCACCAGAGCAACACCACCGCCGACAACAACGCCTTCCTGAACAGCGGCACGGGTCGCGTTCAGAGCATCGTCCACACGGTCCTTGCGCTCTTTCACTTCGACTTCTGTCATGCCGCCAACGCGGATCACGGCAACACCGCCTGCCAGTTTGGCAACGCGTTCCTGCAGTTTCTCTCGGTCGTAGTCAGATGTGGTTTCTTCGATCTGAGTGCGGATCTGAGCAACACGCGCTTCGATCTCGGCTTTCTCGCCAGCACCATCAACGATTGTTGTCTCGTCCTTGGTGATCTGCACTTTCTTGGCCGAACCCAGCATGTCCATTGTCACGGACTCAAGCTTCATGCCCAGATCTTCGGAGATAACCTGACCGCCTGTGAGGATCGCGATGTCCTGCAGCATGGCTTTGCGGCGATCGCCGAAGCCCGGTGCTTTAACAGCTGCGATTTTCAGACCGCCACGCAGTTTGTTCACAACCAGAGTTGCCAGCGCTTCGCCTTCAACGTCTTCTGCAATGATCAGCAGCGGTTTCTGCGACTGGATGACCTGCTCCAGCAGCGGCACCATGGGCTGCAGCGAAGACAGTTTCTTTTCGTGCAGCAGCACGATGCAGTCTTCCAGCTCTGTGGTCATTTTGTCTGCGTTGGTGACAAAGTAGGGGCTCAGATAGCCGCGGTCGAACTGCATGCCTTCGACGACGTCTGTCTCTGTTTCCAGACCTTTGTTTTCCTCGACGGTGATCACACCCTCGTTGCCGACTTTCTGCATCGCGTCTGCGATCTGCTGGCCGATTTCAGCTTCGCCGTTTGCGGAGATGGTACCGACCTGTGCCACTTCGGCGCTGTCACTCACTTCACGGGACGCGGATTTGATCGCTTCGACAACTTTGGATGTCGCCAGATCAATACCACGCTTGAGGTCCATCGGGTTCATGCCTGCGGCAACCGACTTCATGCCTTCCTTGACGATGGCCTGAGCCAGAACAGTCGCGGTTGTTGTACCATCGCCTGCTTCGTCGTTGGTGCGGCTGGCCACTTCCTTGACCATCTGCGCGCCCATGTTCTCGAACTTGTCCTCGAGATCAATCTCTTTGGCCACGGAAACACCGTCTTTGGTGATGCGCGGTGCGCCGAAGGATTTGTCCAGAACCACGTTGCGGCCTTTCGGGCCGAGGGTCACTTTGACCGCGTCTGCCAGAACGTTCACGCCGCTCAGCATACGGTTACGGGCATCTGTGTCGAATTTGACGTCTTTTGCCATCTTGTTTTCTCCTCTTGGGAAATATCAGTTTGAAATCAGCGAAGGATCAGAGCAGCGGATGCGCTTACTCGATGATCCCCATGATGTCGCTTTCTTTCATCATCAGCAGTTCTTCGCCGTCGAGCGTCACTTCTGTGCCGGACCATTTGCCGAACAGAATTTTGTCGCCGGGCTTCACAGCCATTTCGATCAGCTCGCCGCTGTCTTTACGGGCGCCTGCACCGCAAGCCACCACTTCGCCCTCGGAGGGCTTTTCTTTCGCGCTGTCGGGGATGATCAGTCCGCCAGCAGTTTTCTCTTCGCTTTCCGTGCGGCGTACCAGCACGCGGTCATGAAGCGGTTTCAATGCCATCTTTGCAGCTCCTTGAGGCTCAAAGTTTCTCCCATTCAGAGCCACCGCACCATTTCAGCGGCGGCCCGTTATCACTCTCTTACGGTGAGTGCTAACGGCGCATAGCTAAGGAAGCCTCCCCGGGGTGTCAACCAGAGGCATCGCAAAATTTTTATGAATCTTTCCAGCAGGTTTCAGCCGGACCCCAGAACGTCAGCAGAGGCCTCCGCCGCCGTCGCACCAGCCGGGGTCAGCCCGTAAATTCCTGTTTCAACACGCTCAAACCAGCCGTAGTGGTCATCCGCCATCATCCGTGTCGCACGGGGAACACCCGTTTCGCGCGCCACATCTGCGCCCTTACTGGCGCCTGCTTCGAACAGATAAAGCGCAAGTTTCAGTGCATCCTGACGGTAGGCTGTCACCAGACCGCGGCGCGTCTGACCACCCTCATTCGGATCGCCCTGACGCCGGGCGAACTCCCGCAGCAGAGCACCCTGACGTTTTGCCGACTTCCGCGGGCGATAGGGTCCGGGGTCGCAATGTACTTCGACAAGGTTATCAGACAGGCGGACAGTCATCAGACCAAGACCAAGCCGGCGCGCCATGGCAGTGTTCTCTTTCAGCGCTCTGGCGAACCGTTTGCCGGGCTGACGCGCGACAGCAAGGTACACATCGTCCGTCACGGACTGGCGCGCTATACACTGATGAAACAAAGCGAGTGAAAATCCGAGCTTCAGCTCCACAATGACCGGTGGCTCGCCCCCGCGCACCGCGACAACATCCGCAGCACCGACCTCTGACTTCACGACATAGCCCTGCTCCTCCAGAAAGGTTTTTACAGGCGGATAGAGTTCTGTTTCGCTTGATTTCGTCACAACTGCTGCCCCGGATCCGGTCCGGACGACTCTGCCCGGAACCGGACGGCAAGTGCAACACTGCGCCCGTGTAAACCATAATGCCGCAGCGCAGCATCCACGGGGTGACATGTCCGGACACCGTGTTATAAGGCGCGAAAATTCAGTTGTACGATCAGGAAAAGAAACATGACCACGCTCGTTTTCGGCCACAAATCCCCAGACACAGACAGCACCGGATCGCCCATCATCTGGGCCTGGTACCTTAACCAGATCAAAGGCGAAAAAGCCGAGGCCGTCCTGCTGGGCGACACAAACACCGAGGCGAAGTTTGTCGTGGAACGCTGGGGCCTGACCATGCCGCGCGTGCTCGGAAAGCTGGAAGACAACGCGCCGGTTGTCATCGTTGACACCAACAACCCCGCAGAGCTGCCGGATAACATCAACGACGCGGACATCCGCCAGATCATTGATCACCACAAACTCGTCGGCGGATTGGAAACCAAAGGGCCCATCGACATCAGGATCGAGCCGCTGGCCTGCACAGCCACGATCATGTGGAAAATGATCGGCAAAGACATGGCGCAGATGCCCGAAGGCGTCAAAGGCGCGATGCTGTCGTGCATTCTGTCCGATACGCTCGAATTCCGCAGCCCGACCACCACGCAGGAAGATAAGGCCATCGCGCATGACCTGGCCAAAGACCTGGGCGTTGATATTTCTGAATATGCCGCCGAAATGTTTGCGGCGAAATCCGATGTTTCGGCGTTCTCCGAAGCTGAACTGCTCCGCATGGACAGCAAGGAATATGCCGTGGGTGGTAAACAGTTCCGCGTCTCGGTTCTGGAAACAACGTCACCTGCTCAGGTCCTTGAGCGCAAAGATGCGCTGATGGCCGCCATGCCGGGCGTCGCGAAAGAAGACGGCGCAGATGAAGTGCTCCTGTTTGTTGTCGATATCCTGAACGAAGAGGCGACACTGCTGGTGCCGAACGACATTGTGAAAACCGTGGCCGAGAAAAGCTTTGACGCGGCAGTCGGCGGTGACACGGTTGTTCTGCCCGGCATCATGAGCCGTAAAAAGCAGATCATTCCGAACCTCGCGGTCTGACGCGACCGCAAATGCCATGATTTTTCCGAACGGCGCCGCATTGGCGCCGTTTTGTCATTCCATGCAGGCGACATGCTTACGACAGTTCTGCTTTTATATCTTGTACCGCTCAATGCGCTGACCTGGATGGCATTCCGGGCGGACAAACACCGCGCACTTGCGGAAGCGCGCCGGATACCGGAAGCTACGCTGCTGACCCTCTCCTTTTGTGGCGGCTGGCCTGCGGCGAAACTGGCCCAACGCCGGTTCCGACACAAAACCAGAAAACAACCGTTCGGTTTCGTGCTGAATGCTGTGCCGCTTGTCTGGGCGGCAGCAATTGCCGTGCCACTGGCGCTGCCACATCTTGAAGCGTTCGAATTCTCCGGGTTTGGCGGTCAGAATGAACGGAACACGCCCCGGTTTTTCCAGAGCGTCAGCAACTGAATTCTGCTTTTTTCTGGCGCATATCCGGTCAGTCCTGCATAGAACGACGCAAAATGTCAGTTCAGGAAGCCGTTCAGCATGACCCGGATTATCAGCTCTCTCTCAGAAATCTCTGCGCAGTATGACGCACTGTTTGTCGATCTCTGGGGCTGCGTGCACAACGGCGTGCATGCCCTGCCAGGTGCTGTCTCTGCTCTGCAGGCGTACCGCGCGGGCGGTGGGAAGGTTGTGCTTGTGACCAATTCCCCCCGCCCACGTGCCGGTGTGACAAAACAGCTGGTGCATTTCGGTGTGCCGGACGATGCCTGGGACACCATTGCCACATCCGGCGACAGCGCGCGATCAGCGATGTTCCGCGGCGTGGTGGGTCAAAAAGTCTGGCATATCGGATATCCGGGGGATGAACGTTTCTTTGAACCCATCGGTGTCGTGCGGCACCCGGTCGACGTTGAATCTGTTCCGCTGGACGAGGCCGAGGGGATCGTGTGCACGGGGCCACGGGACCCGATGGCGGACCCGTCCGTCATGCGCCCGGAGTTTCTGCTGGCCAAGCAGCGCGGGCTGAAACTGCTCTGCGCCAACCCTGACATCGTTGTCGACCGGGGTGACGTTCGGGAGTGGTGTGCCGGCGCACTGGCCGCGCTGTATACCGAAATGGGCGGAGAGAGCCTCTATTTCGGAAAACCGCACCCGCCCATCTATGATCTGGCACGGCGGAGGCTTGCTGAACTCGGGCCACAGGTCGCAGATGACCGGATTCTGGCCATCGGTGACGGTGTTCTGACGGATATCGCCGGTGCCATGGGCGAAGACATCGATTCGTTGTTTATTTCCGGTGGCCTTGCGGCGGAGGAAACAAAAACCATCGATCAACCAGACGCCGATGCGTTAAGTGGCTACCTGGAAAAGGAAAAATCAAGCCCCACCTACACAATAGGTCATCTTTGCTGACCCTCTTTTCCCTTGATTTTCTGCGCGCGCAAAGTAATTAAGTTTCAACTTATGTGACTTAGTTGTCAGAAAATTACCGGAAGGGTCATCATGTTGGACAATCTGCCCCGCGGCACGATCTGTATCGAAGACATCGAAATGGGCATGTCCCGCTACCTCCAGAAGGTGGTGACCGACGAGGACATCGAGATGTTCGCACAGATCTCTACAGACCGGAATCCGGTGCATCTGGACGATGATTACGCCCGGGACACGATCTTTGAAGGCCGTATCGCGCACGGCATGCTCACAGCGGGCCTGATTTCCGCTGTGATCGGCGAGCAGCTGCCCGGGCACGGAACAGTCTATATGGGGCAGTCGCTGAAGTTTCTGGCGCCCGTTCGTCCCGGCGATCTGGTACATGCAGAGGTCACTGTAACGGACATTGATCCCGCCAAACGCCGCGTGCGGATGAACTGCCAGTGCACCGTGGACGGTAAAAAGGTTCTGGTCGGTGAGGCAACCGTGCTGGCACCGTCCCGCAAATTCGACTGACACCGCCGGGGGCCTGCTGCCCTCTGCGCTTGCACAGGTGCGTCGCTGCGGCTAACCAGGACGCATGAAGATCCTGCGCGACTACCAGTTTGTAGATCCTGATGACCGCGGTGCCACGGCAGCCATCGGCAATTTCGACGGGGTGCACATTGGCCACCAGTCTGTCATCCGGCTGGCGCGTGATGCGGCCCCGGATGCGCCACTCGGTGTGCTGACCTTTGAGCCCCACCCCCGCGCCTTTTTTGCCCCCGATGCCCCCCCATTCCGCCTGATGAGCCGCGAAGCCCGTGCGAGCCGTCTGGAAAAACTGGGGGTCGAAGTCCTCTGCGAACTGAACTTCAACGCGGCACTCGCGGCCCTGTCGCCCGAGGAATTCGCCCAGCGGGTGATCGCAGATGGCTTCGGACTGCGCCACGTGATCGTCGGGTCAGATTTCTGTTTTGGCAAAGGCCGCGCCGGCACTGCTGCGGATCTCGAAGCCTTTGGCCGGCAGATGGATTTCGGCGTCACAGTTGCACCGCTGGTCGCCCAGTCGGCAAAGACCGTTTCATCCACGGCGATCCGCCGCGCTCTGTCCGATGGGGCGCCGGATGAAGCCGCCGATATGCTCGGGCACTGGCACCGCATCGAAGGGCCCGTCATCGGCGGCGAACAGCGCGGGCGCGAACTGGGCTACCCCACGGCAAATATGTCCATCGACGGGCTGCACCCGCCTGCCTTTGGCGTCTATGCGGTGCTGGTTGATGTGCTCAGCGGACCCCATGCGGGCAGCTATCACGGTGTGGCCTCTATGGGGGTCAGGCCGATGTTCGGTGAAAACCGGCCCAATCTGGAGACCTTTATCTTTGATTTCCAGGGGGACCTCTACGGCACCCCTCTGTCAGTTGGCCTCGTTGAATACCTGCGGCCCGAGGAAAAGTTCGACGGGCTCGACGCGCTGATCACGCAGATGGACGCAGACAGCGCGCGGGCCCGCAGCGTACTGGCAGCCCTATGAAAGATCCGATCAACCGCGCAGGCCTCGGACACCGGTTCTGGGAGCGCAAGGCGCTGTCAGCCATGAATGACCAGGAATGGGAAGCGCTGTGTGACGGATGCGGCAAATGCTGCCTGAACAAGCTTGAGGACGAAGACAGCGGCGAAGTTGCCCTGACGCGGGTGGCCTGCCGGTTGCTGGACGATGATACCTGCCGCTGTGCCCAGTACGACATCCGCCACCAGTTCGTGCCCGACTGCATCGTGCTGAAGCCGGGCAACCTGGACACGCACGCCTACTGGATGCCGCAGACCTGTGCGTACCGCCTGCTCTGGCTCGGCAAGCCCCTGCCCGACTGGCACCCGCTGATCAGCGGCACACCGCAGTCAGTGCACGTTGCCGGTATCTCCGTGCGGGGTACAACGCTGAGTGAATTCGACATCCCCGAAGACGAATGGGAAGAGCACATAATCGAGGAGCCGACCTGATGTATTTTGCTTCTGACAACGCTGGTGCGGCGCATCCTCAGGTGATGCAGCATGTGAATGACGCCAATACAGGCTTTGCCATGCCGTATGGTGCTGATCCGATCATGGAAGGTGTGCGCCAGAAAATCCGCGATGTGTTCGAGGCGCCCGATGCCGCCCTGTACCTGGTTGCCACCGGGACTGCCGCCAACAGCCTGGCACTGGCCTGCTACTGCCAGCCCTGGCAGACGACCTTCTGTTCTGAAGTAGCGCATGTGCACGAGGACGAATGCAATGCGCCGGAGTTCTATTCCGGAGCCAAGCTGACGCTGGTGCGCGGCGGCGACAAAATGACAGCGGACGCGCTGGAAACAGCTATCTTGGCGGAGAACACACGCGGGGTGCACGGGCCGCAACGCGGGCCGGTGTCGATCACCCAGGTGACGGAACGGGGCAGCGTCTACACCCTGGAAGAACTGAACGCGCTGACAGCGGTCGCCCGAAAGTATGACCTGCCGGTGCACCTCGACGGTGCCCGCTTTGCCAATGCGATGGTGGCACTGGGATGCACGCCCGCCGAAATGACCTGGAAAGCTGGTGTGGATGTGGTCAGCTTTGGCGGTACGAAAAACGGCTGCCTCGGTGTTGAGGCTGTCATTCTGTTTGATCCGGAAAAAGCCTGGGAATTCGAACTGCGCCGCAAACGCGGTGCGCATCTTTTCTCCAAGCACCGGTATCTGTCGGCTCAGATGGCGGGTTATCTGGAAAACGATCTGTGGGTGCGTTCGGCCCGGCAGGCCAATGCCAATGCCGCGCATCTGATCGCCGGCCTGCGCGAAGCTGGCGCGCAGTTTGTGCATGAGCCACAGGCCAATATGATTTTCGCCTCCTTCCCGCGGCGCATCCACCAGGCTCTGCATGACGCCGGAGCGGTCTACTACATCTGGTCCGGCAAGCTGGAAGGAGACGACCCGGAAGAGATGCTGGAGGCGCGCCTCGTGTGCGACTGGTCAGTCACCACTGCGCAGATCGACGCCTTCCTCGGCCACTTCAATCAGTGACCTGACAACTCTTGCGACCTCGCTGGCGTGCGTCAGGGGCGCCATATGTCCCGCACCCGCGACCGTGCACAGGGTCGCCGCCGGTAACCGGCGGGCGAGAGCGGCATTGATATGTCGCGTGATCTCCGGGCTCTGATCGCCGCGCATCAGCAGCACGGGCATGGACGCGCGCTCCAGGACACCCGGTCGCATCAGACCTGCATTGTCATCAAAAATGGCAGGGGACTGGCCCGGCACCAGATACATCCTGTCCGACATATACTGCCGTGCAGTCTCCGGAATGTCCGGCCAGCGCGTGCCATCCCCCCAAAGGCGGTTGAACAGCCGCGCCGCCAGGGCGTAGTCCCTTTCGTTCAGGGCCGCGATGTAGGGCGCCGCTTCGGCCAGATGGTCGGCAAGCTCCGGTTCGGCCTCAGGCAGTGCAGCAAAGAATACAGGTTCAACCAGGGTCAGGCTGCGGACCTGATCCGGGTGCTCGATCGCCAGGCGCAGGGCCACGGTCGCGCCGAAAGAATGACCAATCAGATGCACGGGCTGATCAAGGAATGGCTGGGCCGCATCACAGCAGGCCCGGTGCAGATCATCCGTGCCATCCCAGTCCGGCGCGCGCCCATGTCCGGGCAGGTCGAAGGCAGTCAGTGTTGTGCTGGCTGCCAGATACTGCCCGACCCCGCGCCACATACCGGAATGACCCAGCGTGCAGTGGATCGCCAGCGCCGGCGCCGGACCGCTGCCCCAGACCCGGGCGTCCGGATCTGCGGTCACAGGTTACCGGACAGATGCGCGTCCAGGTCCTCAATCCGGTCCTGACCCCAGAACCGCTGGTCCCCGTCGGTGATATAGAATGGAGAGCCAAAGACGCCACGCTCCACCGCTTCTTCCAGGTTGGCCGCATAGGTTTCGGCCCCGACCAGCATCCCGCTGTCCGCCAGTGACGGATCAAACCCGGCATCCTCCAGACAGGCGCGGACCACATCATCCTGCGCGATGTCCTTTTCTTCGGCCCATACGGCCCGCAGAAGGCCCGCACAGAGCTTGCCCATATCACCACCACCCGCGTTCTGAGCGGCAATCACCGCATAGGCCGAGGGCGCCTGATTGGTGGGCCAGTGCGCGGGTCTGAGATTAAAGGGCATGTCCAGTTTACGCGCCTGACGCACCAGTTCCTGCGCCCGGTAGTCCACACGGCTGAAGTGCCGGTCCTTGGGCGGCGTCCCGCCCGTGCGGGCAAAGAGCGCCATGATATCCAGCGGTTTGTAGGTGATGGTCGCGCCATGCTTTTGCGCGACTTCCTCGGCACGGTTCCCGGCAAGGTAGGCATAGGGTGAGATGGTCGAGAAAAACAGATCGATATGCGCCATTTTGCGGCTCCTTGCTGGGTCTGGGTTCTTTGCCGATTGGTAAGGCCGTGTTAACTGGTGTCAACATCACGAATCTGTCACATTCCCGTGCCTCTGCTCCAGGACCCCTCCCCCATGCCACAGCTTCAAGAACCCAAACTGATCTCCGGCAATGCCAATATGCCGCTGGCCCAGGCCATCGCACGGCGCATGTCGATGCACCGGGGCATGCAGGTGGGGCTGGTCGATGCGCGGGTCGAGCGGTTCAACGACGGTGAGATCTTCGTTGAGGTTTTCGAGAACGTGCGCGGCGAGGATATGTTCATTCTCCAGTCCACCTCGAACCCTGCCAACGACAACCTGATGGAACTGCTGATCATGGCAGATGCCCTGCGCCGCTCTTCGGCCGCGCGGGTCACCGCCGTCCTGCCCTATTTCGGCTATGCCCGTCAGGACCGCCGCACCAAAGCCCGCACCCCGATCACGGCCAAACTGGTCGCTAACATGCTCGTCGGCACCGGGATCGAGCGGGTGCTGACGATGGATCTGCACGCAGCACAGATCCAGGGGTTTTTCGACATCCCCGTCGACAACCTTTATGCCTCGCCGATCTTTGCCCTTGATATCAAATCAGAATTCAGGGACCGCATGGACGAACTGATGGTCGTGTCACCGGACGTGGGAGGCGTGGCCCGCGCGCGCGAACTGGCGAAACGGATCAACTCGCCGCTCGCCATTGTGGACAAACGCCGCGAAAAGCCCGGCGAAATTGCAGAAATGACAGTCATCGGCGATGTGACGGGGAAAACCTGCCTGATCGTGGATGATATCTGCGACACGGCTGGTACCCTCTGCAAGGCGGCAGAGGTCCTGATTCAGGCGGGCGCCAAGGAAGTACACTCCTATATTACCCATGGCGTCCTCTCCGGCCCGGCGGTCGAGCGGGTCACAAACTCTGTGATGAAGTCGCTGGTCATCACAGACACCATCGCACCGACCAAACCGGTGCAGGCCGCGCACAACATCCGTGTCGTACCCACCGCCCCGGTCTTTGCCCAGGCTATCCTGAACATCTGGAACGGCACCTCGGTCTCTTCGCTTTTCGAGGCGGAAACCCTGAGCCCGATCTATGACGGAATGTATGCCGCAGAGTAAACGCAGCGCACGCGCAACACGCTGGCACTCTGAACGGGGCCCCGGGTCAGAACGCTGATAACACCCTTTCTAACAAGGGAAAAACCGGCGTCGGCATCATGTCGGTTTAACGTCGGTATTACGTCGGTGTTTTCGTCGGTTCCGGATTCTGACCACCCGAAAACACCTGTTTTCCTGACAAATCACTGCCGCTTCGCACGCCCGTAAGACACAGCCAGCACCGGTTCCGCGGCGTATGGCGCGTGGTCACACGCGCCGAGGGAATAGCGTCTGTCCCGCGCATCAGCGCGGGGCAGGCCGCCGGATCACGCGCCCGGTCAGGACCAGCGGATCAGACCGATTATGGCCGAGGTTGCATAAAAAAACTGCAGCAGCAGAAAGGCCCAGCGTTTGTCGATCACCGCCCAGGCCGCAAACAGCAGGGCAGAAGCCAGCAGCAGCGCAAACCCGGTGATCTCATTGCCCGTATTGGACGCGATCAGCAGGGCATAGAGAATGGCCAGCCCCGAGCCCAACACCTCAAAAAACGTAGTCCATTTGCGCTTGTTCATCGGGCCCTCACATATTCGGGAAATAATCCTGGCAGTCGCCTTCGCGATACACATCTGCGGTGCAGCAGTGCAGCCCGCCACCAAAGGCATAGGCGTCACGCAGCTCCACCTCGACAACTTCCATGCCCAGTTTGTCCATCTGTTCGGCCTGCCAGACTTCTGATTTCTCAACACATACAGTCTTCGGGTCCAGCACCAGCACGTTCATGCTCAGCCAGGTCGAAGAGTAACACAACGGCGGCGGCGCGTTATGTGCGGGCTGGGCCGCATCGACAATCTCCCAGCCGTTCTTTTCAAACATGCCACGCTGGTCTTCGGGCAGACGGCGCTGCGGGTTGTTCAGGATCAGTCCCGGCCGCAGCGGCGTAAAGGTCGCGTCGATGTGGATCGGATACGGATCACCGGGGAAGTTCACCGTATGCACGCGGTGTTCCGGGAAATGGCGGCGCAGCCATTCAATGCCTTTCAGGTTGGTGGTGAACCCGTGCTGGACCACCAGATCGCGGCCAAAGCGCAGCACGTCAGCGGCATCAAAAAGCGGCTCTTCCTCGGTCGTGACAAAGAACTTCTCCGCCGCCCACTGCAGACGCTTTTCCACGCCGATTTTGTCAGACAGGTAATCCGGGTGATAATCCGCATCTGTCAGGCGCGGCTTGGGGGCCGCCTCGTGGCGGAAATTCGGGTCTTCGTCCCAGTACTGCTGCATCAGCGGGCGATAGTTGAGGTATTCAAACCACCGGCAGCGATAAGACATTGTCGCTTCCAGAATCTCGCTGCCAACGGTCAGCAGCACATCACGTGGCGGCATACAGCCAAACTGGCTGTCCGTGTGGAAATCCGGTGTTGTGGCGGGCAGCGCGTGGTCGATCGACGTGGGCCGGTCCACACGGATACCCCGCGCGCGCAGCTGGCCCGCGAAATTGTCCAGCAGCTCGTTGGCGCGGTCGATGGTTTCCTGCGGACGGCGGCCCCACTGGCCGCGCATGTCGCTGTCTTCGGGCACTTTGGCATCCAGCGCGGGCTCTTCGGGCGGGATGTGACAGTCATCGGCACGGCCTACGATCACATGTTTCAGCGGGTCCCATTCGTTCCAGCTGTTTACGACTGTTTTCTGCATGTGCCGCCCTCCCCTGCGCGCTGTCCCCGGATGTCATTAGGGGGAATGGCGCGACAGGACAAGAGCGCCAGCGACGGCTGGGAGAGCGGCAGCGACCTTCAGCGGCGGACCCAGCTTTCCGGCGCGCGCCAGCGTCCGCGGGCGCCGCCGGTGCGCCGCTCCACCTCGGACATCATACCGTCCTGTTCTGGAAGCGTGCTGCGGTTGCCCCAGACCTCCTCGCGGGTCGCTGTCTTCAGGGTATTTGAAAGTATTCCGAACATTTTACTCTCCTTGATTTCGCATCTGGAGTTGAACATAGTTACTGCGTGCCCCGATCTGCAAAGCAATACGCTTTTCAATATGTAAGTTGAAATTACAATATGGACTGGAACCGCATCCCATCACTTGCCGCCCTGCGCGCCTTTGAGGCCGCCGCCCGGCATCAGAGCCTGAGCGCAGCAGCCCGCGAACTGAACGTGACCCATGCGGCTATTGCCCAGCATGTACGCACGCTGGAACAGGAGTTCGGGGAAAGCCTGCTGGTGCGCGAAGGGCGCGGCGTCACCGCTACAGATGCAGGCCGCCATCTGGCGGCCGGGCTGGCCAAGGGTTTTGCCGGGATCAGAGAGGTGGTCATGGAACTGCGCCAGCGCGGTGCGGACAGGCCTGTGAACATCAGCGTGACGCCGGCCTTTGCGGCGGGCTGGCTTATGCCGCGGATAGGGGATTTCTGGGCGTCTCATCCCGAGGTACAGATCAGCATTAACCCCAGCTCTGACGTGGTGGATCTGCGCCGTGACGGGTTTGATGTGGCCGTTCGCTATGGAGAGGGCAGCTGGCCTGGCCTTGACGCCGAACTGCTGGCGCGGGCGGAATACCTCGGCCTCGCACATCCGGACCTGATAGCCGGGCGCGAGGCCAACTGCCTGGATGATCTGCTGGATCTGCCCTGGCTGCTGGACTCCCATGTGATGGAACGCCGCCGCATCATCGAGCGTGAGGGCGTCGATCTGGACAAGATAAAGGTTACGATGCTGAGCACCAACGAACTGGCGCTCTCAGCGGCAGTTTCGGGCCTCGGCGTGACCTTCCAGCCGCGTTCCCTGGTCGAGCGGGAGCTGCGCAGCGGGCAACTGGTGGCGGTCTGTGCGCTCCGGGAACAGGGGGTGGGGTATCACATCGTAACCGTGCCCGGACGCGTCTCACCCTCCCTGACCACCTTTCTGAAGTGGCTGCGGCGGCAAAAACAGGATCAACCTGCCTGACACAGAAAAGGCCCCGCTGAGGGGGCCTTTCCGGAAACTTCTGTGCTGCGGTTCAGACGCTGATGTGATCGCCCACGGCCACCATATCGGCGAGCAGTTTGGCGGCATCATCGACCGGGCCGGGTTCGTTGGCAAAGACCTCCTTGGCATTTGCCAGCGCTTCTTCGGCCTCTTTGACCATCGCGTCATGATCGTCTTTGGTCATCTCAGCCTTCGGGATCGCGCGTTCGGCCAGCACCGAGATACCCTCGGCGCTGATCTCTGCGAAACCGCCGGTGACCACGTAGTCCGTGGTCCCGTCAGGGCCTTCCGCGCTGAGCACGCCCGGGCGCAGTGTGGTGATGGTGGGCGCGTGTCCCGCCATCGCCGTCATGTCACCGTCGGCACCCGGAATCTGCACCGCGGTCACCTGCGCAGAGGCGAGGCGGCGTTCCGGTGAGACGAGGTCGAACTGGACTGTATCTGCCATGGGTCAGGCTCCTTAAGCGGCGTCGGCCGCCATTTTCTCGGCTTTGGCTTTCACTTCCTCGATGCCGCCAACCATGTAGAAGGCACCTTCGGGGAGATGGTCATATTCGCCGGCCACAACTGCCTTGAAGGACTCGATGGTCTCTGCAAGAGGGACCTGCACACCGTCAGAACCGGTGAAGACCTTGGCCACGTCGAACGGCTGCGACAGGAAACGCTGGATCTTACGCGCACGGGCAACGGTCAGCTTGTCCTCTTCGCTGAGTTCGTCCATGCCGAGGATCGCGATGATGTCCTGAAGCGACTTGTAGCGCTGCAGGATACCCTGCACGTCACGGGCAACGGCGTAGTGCTCTTCGCCCACAACCGCCGGATCCATCAGACGCGATGTGGAATCGAGCGGGTCAACCGCCGGGTAGATGCCCAGCTCGGAAATGGCACGGGAAAGAACCGTTGTCGCGTCGAGGTGCGCAAAGGATGTCGCGGGCGCGGGGTCGGTAAGGTCGTCCGCCGGAACGTAAACGGCCTGCACCGATGTAATGGAGCCTGCTTTGGTCGATGTAATCCGTTCCTGCATCGCACCCATGTCGGTCGCGAGTGTCGGCTGGTAGCCCACAGCGGAAGGAATACGGCCAAGCAGAGCGGACACCTCGGAACCCGCCTGTGTAAAGCGGAAGATGTTGTCCACGAAAAACAGAACGTCGGTCCCGGACTGGTCACGGAACTGCTCGGCCAGTGTCAGACCGGTCAGAGCAACACGCATACGCGCTCCGGGAGGCTCGTTCATCTGACCGTACACGAGGGCCACCTGGGAGTTCTCCAGGTTCTCGGGGTCGATCACGTTGGATTCGATCATCTCGTGGTAGAGGTCGTTGCCCTCACGGGTCCGTTCCCCCACACCGGCGAACACGGAGTAGCCCGAGTGAACTTTGGCGATGTTGTTGATCAGTTCCATGATGAGAACGGTTTTACCAACGCCAGCACCGCCGAAGAGGCCGATCTTACCACCCTTGGCGTAGGGGGCGAGAAGGTCGATCACCTTGATGCCTGTTTCCAGCACCTCGGACGTGGTGGACTGTGCCGCGAACTCCGGCGCGTCCTGGTGAATGGAGCGCTTTTCGTCAGCGTTCACCGGGCCCTGTTCGTCCACAGGCTCGCCCACGACGTTCATGATGCGGCCCAGTGTGGCGTTACCAACGGGGATGGAGATCGGACCGTCGGTGTCGGTCACGGACTGACCACGCACGAGACCTTCGGTGGAGTCCATCGCAATGGCGCGCACGGTGTTCTCACCGAGGTGCTGAGCAACCTCGAGGACCAGGCGGTTGCCGTTGTTGTCTGTTTCAAGCGCGTTGAGAATCTCCGGCAGGTGATCCTCGAACTGGACGTCGACGACCGCGCCGATGACCTGTGTAAGTTTGCCGACTGCATTTGCCATGTCGTTTCTCCGGTTTGTTCTACAGCGCTTCCGCGCCGGAAATAATTTCGATCAGCTCGTTGGTGATGACAGCCTGACGCGAGCGGTTGAACTCGATGGTCAGCTGGTCGATCATTTCGCCTGCGTTGCGGGTCGCGTTGTCCATTGCGGACATCCGGGCACCCTGTTCGGAGGCGCCGTTTTCCAGCAGAGCAGAGAAGATCTGTGTCGCCACACCGCGCGGCAGAAGATCGGCGAGGATCGCCTCTTCGTCCGGTTCGTAGTCGAACAGAGTAGACGCCTCTTCCCCTTCAGCCTGCTCGAAGCTGGCCGGGATGATCTGCTGTGCTGTCGGGATCTGGCTGACCACGTTCACGAACTTCGCATAGAAGATCGTGGCGACGTCAAACTCACCACCGTCAAAGCGCGCAAGCACGTCTTTGGCGATACCCTGTGCATCCGCATAACCGATCCTCTTGACCTCAGTGAGGTCCACGTGACCGATAAAGAGCGATCCGAAATCACGCTTCAGCTGGTCGCGGCCCTTTTTGCCGACAGTGAGGATTTTGACCTCTTTGCCCTCGGCCTGCAGTTTGGCTGCATGGGTTTTCGCCAGCTTGGCGATGTTCGAGTTAAAGCCGCCGCACAGACCCCGCTCGGAGGTCATCACGACCAGAAGCTGCACCTTGTCGCTGCCGGTACCCGACAGCAATTTGGGCGCAGAATCAGAGCCCCCCACGGACGCGGCGAGGTTCGCCATGACCGCATTGAAACGCTCTGTGTACGGGCGCGACTGTTCGGCAGCCTCCTGCGCGCGGCGAAGTTTCGCCGCGGCAACCATCTGCATGGCCTTGGTGATCTTGCGGGTCGATTTGACCGACTCGATCCTGTTTTTCAGGTCCTTAAGACTTGGCATTGCCTATCTCCCGCTTCAGGCGAAGTCGGCGGCGAAACCGTCCAGAGCAGCCTTGATCGCGTCGGCCAGATCGTCTTTCACCTTACGGTCGTTGTTGGTGATGTCGTCCAGCAGGTCCTGGTGCTTGGCACGCAGGTGCGCCAGCAGACCGGCCTCAAAACGACCCACGTCCTTGACGTCGACCTTGTCGAGGAAACCGTTGGTGCCTGCGAAAATGACGCAGACGATTTCAGCGTTTGTCAGCGGCGAATACTGCGCCTGCTTCATCAGCTCGGTCAGACGGGCACCACGTGCCAGCAGCTGCTGGGTGGAGGCGTCAAGATCGGAGCCGAACTGCGCAAAGGCCGCCATTTCGCGGTACTGCGCGAGGGACAGTTTCACCGGACCCGCCACGGAGGACATCGCCTTGGTCTGCGCCGAGGAGCCCACGCGGGAGACCGACAGACCGGTGTTCACGGCCGGACGGATACCCTGGTAGAAGAGTTCGGTTTCAAGGAAGATCTGACCGTCGGTGATCGAAATCACGTTGGTCGGAATAAACGCGGAAACGTCACCACCCTGGGTCTCGATGATCGGCAGAGCCGTCAGCGAGCCGTTGCCTGCGTCATCACCCAGCTTCGCGGAGCGTTCCAGAAGGCGGGAGTGAAGATAGAAAACGTCACCCGGGTAGGCTTCACGTCCGGGCGGACGGCGCAGCAGCAGCGACATCTGGCGGTAAGACACGGCCTGCTTGGAAAGGTCATCATAGATGATCAGCGCGTGGCGGCCGTTGTCGCGGAAGTGCTCTGCCATCGCGGTCGCGGCGTAGGGTGCCAGGAACTGCATCGGGGCAGGCTCAGAAGCTGTCGCGGCCACAACGATGGAGTATTCAATCGCGCCGGTCTCTTCGAGCTTTTTCACCAGCTGCGCCACGGTGGAACGCTTCTGGCCGATCGCCACGTATACGCAGTAGAGCTTTTTGCTCTCGTCGTCGCCGGCGGCGTCGTTGTAGGATTTCTGGTTCAGGATCGCGTCGAGCGCCACAGCGGTTTTACCGGTCTGACGGTCGCCGATGATCAGTTCGCGCTGACCACGGCCAATGGGGATCATGGAGTCAACGGCCTTGAGGCCTGTCGCCATCGGTTCGTGCACGGATTTACGCGGGATGATGCCCGGCGCTTTCACGTCTGCAACGAGCGATTTGGAAGCGTTGATCGGGCCTTTGCCGTCGATCGGGTTGCCGAGGCCATCCACAACGCGGCCCAGCAGTTCGTCACCGGCCGGCACGGACACGATGGAGTTCGTGCGCTTGACGGTGTCGCCTTCTTTAATGTCGCGGTCGGAGCCGAAGATAACCACACCGACGTTGTCGGATTCGAGGTTCAGCGCCATACCCTGGATACCACCGGGGAATTCGACCATTTCACCGGCCTGCACGTTGTCCAGACCGTACACACGCGCGATACCGTCACCGACGGAGAGCACGCGGCCCACTTCGGCCACTTCGGCTTCCTGGCCGAAGTTTTTGATCTGGTCTTTCAGGATCGCAGAAATCTCTGCTGCTTGGATACCCATTTATCCGACCTCTTTCATTGCATTCTGGAGGGAATTCAGTTTCGAGCGGATCGACGTGTCGATCATGCGCGAACCAACTTTAACAACAAGACCGCCGATGAGGCTTTCATCAACGGATGCTTTGAGTGTCACGTCTTTGCCAGTGGAAGCTTTCAGCGTTTTCGCGAGCTTGTCCGACTGGGTTTTTGTAAGGGCTTTCGCGGAGACCACCTCGGCGGTGACCTCGCCTTTGTCTGCGGCAATCAGATCCTCAAGTGTGGACAGCAGCTGCGGCAGGACAAAGAGGCGTCGTTTCTGCGCCATCAGCGCCAGTGTGTTGGCGGTTGTGTCCGACAGGCCCATTTTCTGCGCGATAGCAGCAATAGCACCGGCCTGTTCGTCGCGTGTGTAGACAGGCGATTGGATCAGCGCGTCAAAATCTGCACTGTCGCTCATCGCGCCCTGCAGTGCCGCAATGTCTGATTCCAGTGCTTTGACGGCTTTGCCTTCTTTTGCGATCTCAAAGACCGCGGTGGCATAGCGCGTGGCAATGCCTGTGGAGATCGAAGCTGGTTCTGACACGTCCACCCTTCCGATGTTCTGGCCCCGGATATGCGAAAAGAACGCGTCACCGGAGTTGTTGGCGCGGCTTGAATCAAGTCAAGACGTCGAAATCAGCGGTGATGTAACAGACGTTACCACACCCCGCAACAGATGATCGCAACGGGCCCTGAGGGGTCTTTTTCCATGTTTTCAGACCCTTGGCGCAGGTGCGACGGTTTGGCAGGTCAGAAAGTTCACAAAAACGGTGAAATATACCGTGCCCGGCGCGATTCCCGTGCTGCAAATTCGCGCATTTCGCTGCTTTTCACCCGTGATCGCTGTTCAGGCACCGGGTGCTGCCGGTTTGAGCACACCGACCGCGCTGGCACGGGGCGCACGCGACACCCGGCCCTTGGGCGGATAGACCAGTTTTGTCGCTTCAACCATAAAGGCACCGCCGGCCATCATCGTCGGCATGCGCCGTCCGATATTCTCAAAGGCCGGGCCGGATTTCATCCACCAGCGTTTTGACGATGGCACCTGATAAAGCGCACCGAGATGCCGCTCAGGCAGGAACTGGTGTTTGCGCAGCTGCGTTTCCAGCTGGCCCGGAGAATAGGGCCGTCCGAAACCAAAGGGAGTGCGGTCGCGCCGTGCCCAGAGCCCCGCGCGGTTCGGCACAATAAAGAGCGCCCGCCCGCCCGGCCCCAGTACCCGCCAGCATTCTTCCAGCAGATCAAAGGCCCGCTCTGAGGTTTCCAGCCCGTGCAGCAGCACCAGCTTGTCCACATGGCCGGTTTCGATGGGCCAGTGAGTCTCTTCGATCAGAGCAGACACGTTTTCCATTGCGGCAGGCCAGGGCATAACACCCTGCGGCCCCGGCATCAGGGCCATCACCCGCCGGGCATCTTTCAGATAGGGGCGCAGCAGAGGTGCCGCAAAGCCGTAGCCCACCACCGTCTGGCCCTGCGCTTCGGGCCAGATTTCCAGCATCCGGCCACGCAGGCTCGCCTGAGCCGCACGGCCAAGCGCGGAGCGATAATAGAAATTCCGCAGGTCCTGCACATCCAGGTGCATTGCAGCCGGTCCCGTGTTGGTTCAGTGTCTGGATATAGTGTCGCAAAACTGCCGGAGAATGACCATGGCCCCAGAAATTGTCACAATACCCTGCCTGAGCGATAACTACGCCTTTCTGATCCATGACGCAGCAGCCGGACGCACGGCCCTCGTGGATGTGCCCGAAGCGGCCCCGGTGCTGGCCGCGCTGGAGGATCGCGGATGGCAGCTGGATGAGGTCTGGATCACACATCATCACGATGACCACGTTCAGGGACTGGGCGCTGTTCTGAACACTCATCCCGCCCGGGTCACAGGCGCTGCCGCCGACGCGCACCGCCTGCCCGCCCTGGACCGGCAGGTGGCAGACGGAGATCTTTTTGATTTTGCAGGCCACGGGGTGCGCGTGATGGACGTTTCCGGGCACACGAACGGTCACATTGCCTTTTATTGCGAGGCCGCAGGCGCCGTCTTTACCGCCGACAGCCTGATGGCACTGGGATGCGGGCGGCTTTTCGAGGGCACGCCGGCGCAGATGTGGGCGTCTTTGTCCGCCCTGATGCAGCTGCCATCCGAAACGCTGGTCTGTTCGGGCCATGAATACACCGCAAGCAATGCTAAGTTCGCGTTAACTATTGATCCGGATAATCCTCAACTTATATCACGCAGTGAGCAGATCACGGCGGCGCGGGCCTCCGGGATCCCTACTGTCCCTTCAACTCTGGCCCTCGAACTGGCGACCAACCCGTTTCTGAGAGCTACTGACCCGGACATCCGCAGGCGCCTTGATCTGACCGACGCGCCGGACGTGGACGTCTTTGCCGAAATCCGCGCCCGCAAGGACGCATTCTGACGCCTGTATCGTGACCAGCATGACGGCTTCACACAATTTGTGACCGTCAGATCAAAGAAAAAACTTGAAGCCGGGCTGCGATCAACCAAACTCTAATACTATGAGGCCATGGTTGGCTGAGGGGCTGGCATTCATCAGCCCTCCCACCGACCCCGATCAGAAGGAGCACGCGCCGTGCCTTCATTCTCGACCACACTGGAACAGGCAATCCACTCTGCCCTGGCGCTCGCCAACGCACGCCAGCACGAGTTTGCCACCCTCGAGCATCTTCTTCTTGCCCTGATTGACGAGCCCGACGCGACCCGCGTGATGAAGGCCTGCAGCGTCGATGTCGACGATCTGCGTGCCACACTCGTTGAATTCGTCGATGAGGACCTGAGCAACCTTGTAACGGATGTGGACGGTTCCGAAGCCGTGCCGACAGCCGCATTCCAGCGGGTCATCCAGCGCGCCGCGATTCATGTGCAGTCTTCGGGCCGCACGGAAGTCACAGGCGCCAATGTGCTGGTGGCCATTTTCGCCGAGCGCGAGAGCAATGCGGCCTATTTCCTGCAGGAGCAGGACATGACCCGTTATGACGCGGTGAATTTCATCGCACACGGTGTCGCCAAAGACCCCGCCTATGGCGAGCAGCGTCCCGTTTCCGGCGCCCCCGAAGCCGAAGAAGAGCCCCAGGGCGTGACCGAGGGCGAGAAAAAAGAGAGCGCGCTCGAAAAGTACTGCGTGGATCTCAATGCCAAGTCGCGTGAAGGCGATATTGACCCGCTGATTGGCCGCGATGCCGAGGTAGAACGCTGCATTCAGGTGCTGTGCCGCCGCCGCAAGAACAACCCGCTGCTGGTGGGCGACCCGGGCGTGGGCAAAACCGCCATCGCGGAGGGGCTCGCACGCAAGATCGTTGCGGGCGAGACGCCTGAGGTTCTTGCCGAGACAACCATTTATTCGCTCGACATGGGCGCATTGCTGGCCGGTACCCGGTACCGGGGTGATTTTGAGGAACGCCTCAAAGCAGTGGTCGCGGAACTCGAGGATCACCGGGATGCGGTCCTCTTTATCGATGAGATCCACACAGTGATCGGCGCGGGTGCCACATCCGGCGGTGCAATGGATGCGTCCAACCTGCTGAAACCCGCGCTTGCAGGCGGCAAGCTGCGCACGATGGGGTCAACAACCTACAAGGAATTCCGCCAGCACTTTGAAAAGGACCGCGCGCTGAGCCGCCGGTTCCAGAAGATCGACGTGAACGAGCCTTCTGTCGAGGACGCGGTGAAGATCCTGCGCGGTCTGAAACCTTACTTTGAGGATCACCATTCGGTGAAGTACACCGCTGATGCGATCAAGACGAGTGTGGAGCTGGCATCACGCTACATCAATGACCGCAAATTGCCGGACAGTGCCATCGATGTGATTGATGAGGCCGGTGCCGCGCAGCATCTGGTGGTGGCAGCCAAGCGTCGTAAGACGATCGGCACAAAAGAGATCGAGAACGTGGTTGCCAAAATCGCGCGCATTCCACCCAAGAACGTGTCCAAAGACGATGCTGAAGTGCTGAAGGATCTGGAAGGATCTCTGAAGCGTGTGGTGTTTGGCCAGGATAAGGCCATTGAAGCCCTCTCATCGGCAATCAAGCTGGCGCGTGCCGGTCTGCGGGAGCCGGAAAAACCGATCGGCAACTACCTCTTTGCGGGCCCGACCGGTGTCGGCAAAACCGAGGTGGCCAAACAGCTGGCGGATACGCTGGGTGTTGAGCTGCTGCGGTTTGATATGTCCGAATACATGGAGAAACACGCCGTTTCGCGCCTGATCGGTGCACCTCCGGGCTATGTGGGCTTTGACCAGGGCGGCATGCTGACGGACGGTGTCGATCAGCATCCGCATTGCGTGCTCCTGCTCGATGAGATGGAGAAAGCGCACCCGGATGTGTATAACATTCTGTTGCAGGTGATGGACCACGGCAGGTTGACCGATCACAACGGACGCACGGTGGATTTCCGCAATGTCGTGCTGATCATGACATCGAACGCGGGCGCAGCGGAGCAGGCGAAAGAGGCCATTGGCTTCGGACGCGACCGCCGCGAGGGCGAGGACACCGCCGCGATTGAGCGGACGTTCACACCCGAGTTCCGCAATCGTCTGGACGCAGTGATCAGCTTTGCACCATTGCCCAAAGAAGTCATCCTGCGCGTGGTTGAGAAGTTCGTGCTGCAGCTTGAAGCTCAGCTGATGGACCGCAACGTCACCATCGAACTGACCAAGCCTGCCGCCGAATGGCTGGCTGAACGAGGCTATGACAGCAAGATGGGCGCGCGCCCGCTGGGCCGCGTGATCCAGGAGCATATCAAGAAGCCGCTGGCTGAAGATCTGCTCTTTGGCAAGCTCGCCAAGGGTGGCGTGGTCCGCGTGGGCGTGAAGGCCGGCGAGATCGACCTGAAGATCGAAGGACCGGACAAGCCGCGTATCTCAGGCGACAAGCCGCCGCTGTTGACAGCAGAATAAGAAACAACAAGGCCCCGCCCTTCACAGCGGGGCTTTTTTCGTCGGCAGGTGAGCCGGGACTGCCGGCTATTCCACAGCTGCCAGAGTTGCCCCCATGCGTCTGGTAAAACACACTGGTCTCTGAACTGTCCTATCGGCTTGTCTGCGCGGGAAACGCACTGACTGTCAGCGTTCCGTGAACTTCAGTTCGATCCGGCGGTTCTGCGCACGGGCTTCCTCGGTATCGCCCAGCGCCACAGGCTGAAATTCCCCGAACCCGTTTGCCGCCAGCCGGTTGGGCGGAATGCCCAGCGCTTCGACCATATACCGCACCACTGACAGGGCACGGGCCTGGCTCAGCTCCCAGTTGTCTGCAAAAGCGCCGAAACCGGACAGCGGCAGGTTGTCCGTGTGACCATCCACCCGGATGATCCAGTCAATACCGTCCGGGATTTCATCCGCGACCGCCGCGAGAATTGACGCGACCTTGGCAACCTCAGACTGACCTTCCAGCGACAGGTTCGCGCGTGCGGGCTCAAACAGAACCTCGGAGGAAAAGACAAACCGGTCGCCCTCGATCCGCACACCCTCCTGGGTGCCCAACACATCACGCAGCCGGCCAAAAAATTCCGAGCGGTACAGCTCCAGATCCTCAGCTTCTGCAGCAAGACGGGCCGCTTCTTCTTCCAGCCTGCGCCTTTCCGCTTCTTCCAGGTCGGCACGGCGGCGCTCTTCGGCGGCAACCCGCGCCAGAGCGGTGTTCAGGTCTGACCCCAGAGACTGCAGTTGCACCTGCTGCGCCGCGTCCCGTTCTTTTGCATCATCCAGCAGGGCCTGCAGCCCACCCAGCTGCGTGCGTAACGCCGCGACCTGCTGGTTCAGCAACTCCGTCTGACGCTGCGCCTCGGCACTTGCCGCTTCCTCTTCGGCCAGCGCACGCCGGGCTTCGGCAAGAAGTGCTGCGCGGCGCTCTGCATCTGTGCTTGTATCCTGCACAAGCGTTTCGGCCGCCAGCTTTGCCGCAAGGGCCTCGGCGAGGCGGGCCCGCAGGTCGGCCCTGTCCGTTTCGGCAAGAGACCTCGTTTCGTCAAGAGCGGACTCCGCCGCTACGCGGGCGGCCTCGGCGGCCAGCCGCGCGGCTTCTTCCTCTGCCGCAGCAGCCTGCGCATCAGACAGCTGCGCGTCTGCGGCCTGTAACCGGGTCCGCAGATCATCGGTTTCGGCCCGCAGTACATCTATCTTTGCGCGGGCAGTTGTCAGTTCCTGTGCAGTCTCTGCGCCTGTCGCCTGCGACCCCTCAAGCTGCAGCAGAGCCGCTGCGAGAGCCGTGTCCAGATCAGCCTCCGCCGCCCGCGCCGCAGCAAGCAGGGTCAGCGTATCCTCGGCCTCCTTGCGCTGTGCCTCCAGCGCCAGCGTCATGGCCGTCAGCTCCGCATCGGCGTTTTCAAGACGCGCGCGCAGCGCTTCCGCAGCAGCCGCCTCCGCCAGCCGGGCGGCTTCCTCAGCAGAAAGAGCATCGCGGGTGTCATCGAGGGCCCCCGTCAGCTGACCAATCTCTTCATTCGCAGCTGCGTTCTGTGCACGGAGGTCCGCTACAAGCGCATCCAGCGCCTCACGCTGCGCCGCCGCCAGCCTCGCTGCTTCTTCCTGGGCATCCACTTCTGAACGGGCCGAAGCGAGCGCCAGTGTCAGCGCGTCCTGCTCGCTGAGCAGGTCCGCCTGCGCCGCCTCCAGAGCGTCGCGCACCTCCTCAAGTGCTGCGATGTCGCCCAGAGCGGTGTCACGCTGCGCAATAAGTGCCGCAACCTGTGCCTCAAAACTGGTGATGCGGGTTTCCGCCGCAGCCAGGGCCGCGGTCTGAGCGTCCCGCGTCGCCGTGAGCGCTGCGATCTGCGCCTGCGAGGCCGACAGGGAGGCATCCAGCGCGCCAACCCGGTTCCGCAGGTTTTCACTGGTCTGCTCCTCAAGACCGAGCGCCTGGGCCAGTGCGGCCACCTCACCTGCCAGCTGATCCAGTTCGGTTTCCTGTCCTGTGATCCTTTCGGTGAGGACAAACTGCACGATCATAAAAATCGTCAGCACGAACATCAGGACGAGCAGCAATCCCGTCATCGCATCCACGAAACCCGGCCAGATCGACGCCTGGAACCGGGCACCGGTGCGTCGGGCGAGTGCCATGCTCAGCTGCCTCCGTCAGGGCGCCGCGGGGCCGCAGGGCGCGCGCGCCGGGCTTTAAGAGCTTCGGTCAGGCCCGCGATGTCACGGCGCAGCTCTGCCATGCTTTCCTGGCGACCGGCTGAGATTTCCTCAAGGATGCGCAGCATCTGGACGTCGATGGACCGCAGGCGCATGCGGCTTTCGGCATCGATGCCGTCACCGCCCTGACCCTGTGCCTCGATCAGGCTGATGAGCCGCTCCTGACCCGCCGCAACCCGTTCAAGCGCAGCATTGGTCGGATCAGCACCACCGATCCGCTGCGCCATGTGCTCAATGGCCCCGACAACTTCGCCCAGCCGTTGTTCCACTGCGGTGTTGCGCGCATCCGCACCAAGGAACATGGCCTGCAGCGCTTCCATCTGCTCCCCCATGTGGTCGACGACCACTGCCATGGTATTCCCGTCCGCAGCCGCCTCGTCACCGGACGAAAAGCCCACCCGCGTAATGCTGCTGAGCCATTCCTCAAGCTCGCGGTAAAAGCGGTTCTGTCCATGCCCTGCAAAAAGCTCCAGCAGGCCCACAATCAGCGAGCCCGCAAGCCCCAGAAGCGATGAGGCAAAGGCCACGCCCATCCCACCCAGCTGCGCCTCAAGGCCGGACATGAGCCGGTTGAACACTTCGACGCCGCCTTCACCATCGCCGGGTGCGAGGTTGCGGATCGTGTCGACAACAGCGGGGACCGTGGTGGCAAGGCCATAGAAAGTCCCCAGAAGACCCAGGAAAATCAGCATGTTAACGATATAACGGGTGATTTCCCGGACTTCCTCGATCCGTGTGGCGACGGATTCAAGGATCGAACGGCTGGAGGTGGCACTCACCTGCATGCGAGCGCCACGCTGGCGCAGAAGGGCCGCAAGCGGCGCCAGAAGCTGGGGGGCCTTGATGCTGGAATCCAGCGTATCCGTGGCAAAACGTTCGATCCAGCGCACGGAGCCGATCAGCTGGAACACCTGATAGAAACAGGCGAAGACACCGATCACAAAGACGAACAGGATGAACCCGTTGAGGTAGGGGTTGGCCTCGAACACCGGCAGCACACGGGGCAACGCAAGAAAGGCGCCAAAGCCCGACAGCGCCAGCACAATCAGCATCAGGGAGATCTGACGGACAGGTTGTGAGAATACAGGTCTTATTTCCTGGTCCGGTAACGCCATGCGCCTTCCGCTCCTGACCGTTATTGTGCTGCTCTGCGCGCATTTAACCCGAAAAGATCGGGCAGCGCCAAGGAATTATGCGCCCAGCGCCCTGACGCGATGGCTGAGCCATTCCAGGTCCGGGTCATGCAGGCCAATGTCCGCCAGGTGCTGAGCCGTGTTATAGAGGTATTCGTCGTTCGGCCCCATGCCGCCGCGTGCACGCGCAATGATCTGCGCCTGTTCCTCCAGCGGCATCCCGCCACAATACTGAACATGATCCGGGTTGATCACATAGACCAGCGCTGTGACGCGGCGGTTGTCATGCAGGTCGATCTCCAGCTCACGTTCCAGATAGGCCGACGAGATCAGCTCCCGCTCGCGCAGATACGCCAGCGTTGTCTCTTCGCGCCCTTCCGCCACCGCCAGTGCCACGCCCTCGCAGGCATGCGCAGGATCCTCATCAAGCGCCAGAACGAGACCGGGAGCCTCTTCGGTGCCCCGGTGGTGGATGGAATGCATGCAGAACGAGCGTGCATAGCCCGGCAGGGTCGCAACCACCTGTTCGGCGACCTCAAAGCCAGGGTTCCACAGCAGACTGCCGTATCCGAATACCCACATGGTCATCGTGCTGGTTCTCCTTATCTGCTTTGCGTAAACCTCAAATTGCACCAAAGGAAAAGGGGTCAGAATGCGGCGGATCGTCTGGTTATTGCTCATCGCGGGCATTCTGTGGTCAGCCTGGTGGGGCATCACGGCTTTCGGCATCCGCACGGGCATTTACACGTGGTTCGAAGAGCGGCGCACGGAAGGCTGGCAGGCAGAGCTGGCAGACGTGGGCCTCAGCGGCTGGCCGCTCGATGTGACAGCTGACATCGCGGCGCCCGCGCTGGCAGATCCCGGCACAGGCGTCGCCTTTTCGGCCAGTGCGCTCACGCTGTCTGCGGCTACATGGTGGCCAGGCTACATCACGCTGTCGCTGCCGGATGACGGCATTGCGCTGGCCGGTCCGGAAGGACGTGCACAGCTGACGACTTCCGCCGCCATCGCCGGTCTGCGCCTGCATCCGGGCACTGCACTGGAACTTGAACGCCTACAGGCAGACGCGGAAAACTGGGGCATCACCGGGGACGCAGGCGATCTGCTCTCCGGCGGCCCGCTGACCGCGTCGATGATTCAGGATCAGAGCGATCCGCAGGCCTATGCCGTGAATTTTGATGCCAGTGCTGTCCGGCCCGGTTCGGTGCTGCGCGATGCGCTTTTTGTACCGGCGGACTGGCCCGTCACCTTTGACGCCCTGCGGCTGTCAGGTGATGTGGCATTCGACCGTGCCTGGGACATCACATCGGTCGAGGACGCCCGCCCGCAGCCGCGCCGTGTCCGGCTGGAACGCGCGGAAGCCATCTGGGGCGATCTGCAGATCAGGTTTGCCGCAGACCTGACGGTGGATGCCGAAGGTGTGCCCGAAGGCCCGCTGAGCGTTCAGGTCCGCAACTGGCGTGATATTATCGCGCTGGCCGAGCGGGCCGGCACCCTGCCACCCGCGCTGGTGCCACAGGTCACGCGGACGCTTGAGACCTTTGCGGGTCTCAGCGGCAATACTGATGCCCTCGATCTGGATCTGACGCTGTCGGGCGGGCTGATTTCGCTGGGGTTCATCCCGCTGGGCCCCGCGCCGCGTCTGATCCTGCGCTGAGTCAGAACCCTTACGCAGATCACTGATCGGCGTCAGCGGCAGTAAGCACCGTTGAAATGCCGTGCTGTATCAAAATGAAAATGGTCCTGGTGAAAACGATCCGACCCGGGGCCCAGCACGGTACCAAAGATGCCACAGGCGTCGCGATGCATGCTCTTGAGCGGCAGAAACCCGCGTTTGGAATTCCAGTCGCGCAGAACCGTAAGCTCCGTATCATCCCTCAGACGAAATCCGGAAATATCGATGGCCTTGCCCTTGCCGTGCTCGGAAATACGGGCACCGGACCGGTTATTGCGTGTCCGGCAGGCATAGTGCCCGATGACGCGCATGGCCTTCAGCCCGCCCCCCGTATCACGCAGGCGCGGCACCGCAGATTCCTGCACCCAGTGGTTCAGTGTCAGAGCCGTCCGGCAGTCCATAACGGCGGCCGGGCTCAGCGATATTCCGGACACAGCCCGGACGCGTACGGCCTCCGGGATTCCGCACCCACGCGTGGGTGAACTTACCCGGCCAATGCTCACGCCCTGCACATCAGGGTTACCGCAAATGGCCCCCCGTTCGCGCAGCAATGCGGCCTCACGGCCCCGGCGCAAAACTGACTGCGGGCGTTCAACCGGACGCAGAACACTCGACACTGCGCCGGACCGCGCCACAGGCGCCTGCGGTGCGGCCGTCTGCTCAGGACGCAGCTGGGGGCGCAGGGAGGTGTCCGGCCCGGCAGCCACGGCGGCCTGCGCCATGGCGATACCGCAGCACAACAGCAACAGACGCAGGTGCTTCACGGCTTTTTCGCGCCCCGGCCGAAATCCGGCGCATCCGTATCCTGGCCAGCCTCGATGATGCCGCGGCGGATGGCCCGGGTGCGCGTGAAATATTCGTGCAGATGGTCTCCGTCACCTGTGCGGATCGCTCGTTGCAGGGCAAAAAGTTCCTCGGTAAAGCGGCCCAGGATTTCCAGGGTTGCATCCCGGTTGGACAGGAACACATCGCGCCACATGGTCGGGTCGCTGGCCGCAATCCGCGTAAAGTCCCGGAATCCGGCGGCAGAATATTTGATCACCTCACTGTCGGTGACGCGCCGCAGATCATCGGCCACACCAACCATCGTGTAGGCGATCAGGTGAGGTGCATGGCTGGTCACCGCAAGAACCAGATCATGATGGTCCGCTTCCATCTCCTCGACGTTGCTGCCCAGGCCTTCCCAGTAGTGGCGCAGGCGGTCAACAGCGTCGCGATCGGTCCCCTCTGGCGGGACCAGCAGGCACCAGCGCCCGTCGAACAGTTCGGCGAAACCGGATTCCGGCCCCGAATGTTCCGTACCCGCGAGGGGGTGGCCCGGCACAAAACGCACGCCCGGTGGCAGGTGCGGCTCCACTGCGTTGATCACCTCACGCTTGACCGAGCCCACATCCGTGACCGTGGCACCGGGCTTCAGCGCACCGGCGATTTCCGCGGCAACCTCCCCCATAACGCCAACGGGCACCGCAAGGATGACCAGATCCGCGTCAGCGACGGCTTCGGCCATGGTATCACAGACACGGTCACACAGCCCGATCCGGCGCGCGATGTCGCGGGTGGCACTGCTGCGGGCATACCCGGTGACCTCCCCCGCGAGGCCCGCGCGTTTCGTGGCCCAGAACATCGAGGAGGCGATCAGGCCCAGGCCAATCAGAGCCACACGGTTGTAAATGACGCTCATACCGCCCCCCGGAATGCGGCCAGTGCCGCGAGCACACGCGTGACATCCTCTGCGCTGCCCACGGTGATGCGCAGCGCTTCCGGAAACCCGTAGCCTTTGACGAGGCGTACGAGGATCCCGCTGGATTTCAGATGCGCATCCGCTGCGAGCGCTTCATCTTCATCCGCGAACCGGGCCAGCACAAAATTTGCGGCACTGTCATCGCAGGCAATGCCCAGCTGGCGCAGACCGCCGGTGAGCCGCACCCGCTGTTCGGCATTGTCCTCGATACACTGCTCGGCAAAGGCGCGGTCCCGCATCGCGGCCTCTGCCCCTGCAATGGCCACGGTCGAGAGGTTGAAGGGCCCGCGTACCCGGTTCAGCACGTCGATCACACTCTGCGCAGCATAGGCCCAGCCCACACGCAGACCGCCCAAACCATAGAGTTTGGAGAAAGTCCGCGTCATAACCACGTTCGGGTGACGATCCACGAGGGCCGCGCCGCCGTCATAGCCGTGCGCGAATTCCGCATAGGCACCGTCCAGCACCAGCAGACATTCAGACGGCACCGCTGCGGCGAGCCGGGCAAGGTCGTCACTTTCCAGCGCGGTGCCCGTGGGATTGGCCGGGTTGGCGATATAGATCAGGCGCGTCCGGTCCGTGATGCGAGCGATGAGCGCGTCTACGTCCACACGCCGGTCTTTTTCCGGTGCGGTCACGGGCGTGGCACCGGCAGACAGCGCGAAAATCCGGTACATGGAGAACCCATGTTCGGGATAAAGAACCTCGTCACCGGGCCCGGCGAAGGCCATCGCCAGGAGGGTCAGCAGCTCGTCTGAGCCAACACCGCAGATGATACGTTCAGCGGCCAGTTTGTGCACCCCGGCGATGGCCGCGCGCAGGTCCGCATGATCGGTGGAGGGATAACGATGCATGCCCAGAGCCGCCGCACTGACTGCCGCACTGGCCAGCGGACTGCAGCCGAACGGGTTTTCGTTCGAGCTCAGCTTGAGCGGATTTTCCTGGCCCTCGATTTTTGAGGCTCCGCCCTGATAAAGGGCGATATCCATAATGCCGGGTTGCGGTGGTGGCATGGTGGTCATTTCGTCATCTCCTGTCGCGCGGACACTACCGGGCTGCGCTGAGGAGCGCCACCGTCAACTCTGCGTAAAACCGCGGTCTTTTGCGCCATGTGGGCCGTTGGTGCCGGCGCGCCTTACGGGCCAGACCTCCAGCACACCGGCAACGAGCACGAGCGCCCCACCGGCCAGTTCCGCCGGACTGAGGTATTCACCGGCAAACCACGCCGCCGATGCGGCACCTACCAGCACTTCGGACATCAGCAGGATGCCCATCCGTGCAGGTTCAAGCCGCACCGTCGCCCACATCAGCGCGGCCATGAAGATACCCCACCAGACCGCGCCGGTCCCAAGCGCCAGCGCAGCAATGCCTGCCAGCGCCCCGGTCAGTTCCGCACCCGGCCAGGGCGCCAGCACGAAGGCGAGCGTGAGCGAGGCGGCACAGGCCCCGAATGCAAAGACGAAGACCGCTTCCGGTGGCGCGGGGGCCGGCGTGACCCGCATGCCCGTTGTCGCAACAGACCACATCAGACCGGAAATCAGTGCCAGCCATTCTCCAACGGATCGCGGCCAGGGCAGCTGGCCATCCGCGCCGAGCATGATGCCAAGACCAATCAGTCCCAGCGCAATGGCGAAGAGCCGCAGGACCGGCGTGTGCCAGCCCATCACAAAACGTGCAATCAGCGTGCTCCAGACCGGTGTCAGGAAAAACAGGAGAATAATGATCGCAACGCGTCCGTAGACGAACCCTATGGAATAGAGCGCGAATGCGGCCCCGCCCAGCATGATCCAGCAAAGACCTGCCCTGGATGCATGTCGCAATCTGAACCCGCGCAGAAAAACAACGGGCGTTGTGACAAGGAGTGCTGCCAGCGTGATCGCAACAGTGCCCCAGGCGCCGGACAGACCATGCTCTTCCAGCGCCCGGACCGGCAGCCAGTAGAACCCCCACAGGACACCTGAGGCCACGACCGTCAGGCTGGCAATATTTGTGATGCGGTTGTCCGTCATATGGATTGCTTAGCGAAAACGGGGGCGGCCGCAAAGGCGGGCCTGCCCCACCCACGAAAAAACCGCGCAGCAGGCTGCGCGGTTCTGAAATTCTGGCGGTCTGCGAAGAAAATCAGTTCTTCGCGTAGAATTCGACCACGAGGTTCGGTTCCATCATGACCGGGTACGGCACATCGCCCAGTGTCGGCGTCCGCACGAACCGCGCGGACATTTTGGAGTGGTCCGCTTCGATATAGTCAGGCACATCACGCTCAGGCAGCTGTGTCGCCTCGATCAGCGCGGCCATCTGTTTGGAACGGTCACGTACTTCGATCACGTCGCCTTCTTTCACGCGGTAGGACGGGATGTTCACGATCTGGCCGTTCACACGCACGTGCTTGTGGTTCACGAACTGACGGGCGGCAAAAACGGTCGGCACGAATTTGGCGCGGTAAACAACGGCGTCGAGGCGGCGCTCCAGCAGACCGATCAGGTTTTCACCTGTGTCGCCTTTTACACGCTCAGCTTCGGCATAGATGCGGCGGAACTGCTTTTCCGTCAGGTCGCCATAGTAGCCTTTGAGCTTCTGCTTGGCGCGCAGCTGGATGCCGAAATCAGACAGCTTTCCTTTGCGGCGCTGACCGTGCTGGCCGGGGCCATATTCGCGGCGATTTACGGGGGATTTGGGGCGACCCCAGATGTTTTCGCCCATGCGGCGATCTATTTTGTACTTGGCAGACGTGCGTTTGGTCACGGCTGATCTCCTCTTTCAGGTTTTAAGAGGGCGTTGTCCTCTGCCCGGATTTGGCCGGGCTGACAGGGAACCCCTTGCGGGGGCCACCAACACCAATGAAGCCGCGCTTATATCCGCGCAGGTTTGCTTGTCAATGCCGGAAGCGCGATCAGGAGCGGCCGGTCATCCCGATCCCTGTCAGTACGGTAACACCGGATTTGACCTGCTCTTATCTTTGCGCGAGCCGGGCGCATTTTTCATGGGCGTGACAGCTGACCAGATGGTCATTGACCATGCCCACCGCCTGCATGAAGGCATATACAATGGTCGGGCCACAGAACCGGAAACCTTCTTTCTTCAGATCTTTGGAGATCTGTTCCGACAACGGCGTAAAGGCAGGGACTTCTTCAGAAGTCTTCCATCTGTTCTGCAGGGGGGCGCCGTCGACATAATTCCACAGGAACCGGTCAAAACCCTCGCGCGCTTCGATCGTCTGCCAGACCTTCGCGTTCGAGATCGTTGCCTCGATTTTACCGCGATGCCGGATGATTCCCGGATTACCCAGCAGTTTCTCCACCTCTGCAGGTCCCCATGCAGCGATAATGTTCGGGTCAAACCCGGCAAAGGCTTCCCGGAAGTTCTCACGCTTTTTCAGAATGGTGATCCAGCTGAGCCCGGCCTGAAACCCATCCAGGATCAGTTTTTCCCACAGCGCCCGGCTGTCATATTCGGGCACACCCCAGTCAGTATCATGGTACTCAAGATAGATCTGTTCGGGTCCGGCCCAGCCGCAGCGCTCCATGAAATATCCCCTTCGGTATCTGTTCCGTGCATTTGAACAGAACACAGATAAAAATAGAACAAAATGAGAAAATTTACGGGGAATTAAGGTGTGTGGTGCAAATCTGACGCTGCAATAGTCAGGGAGACGACAGATGCACCGCGAAGAAAAAACAGCCGTTGCTGACCTGCCACCGGGCGAGGATAATCCGCTCAACTTCGCGGTCTCAAGACGCGATCGTCACGCGCTGGACATGGTTGCCCAGGCGATCCGTCACAAGCAGGTTCTGCTGGCCTATCAGCCAATCATGCAATCGCGGGACCAGAGCAAAGTGGCGCTCTATGAAGGGCTGATCCGTGTGCTGGACGAAACCGGCCGCGTCATCCCTGCGGGTGAGTTCATGGGCGCGATTGAGAATACCGAGCTTGGGCGCCAGCTTGATACGCTGGCACTGGGCCTGGGGCTGCGCGCCCTGCACGAGAACCCGTCTCTGCGGCTGTCCATAAACATGTCAGCCAAATCCATCGGGTACCGTGCGTGGAACCGTACGCTGGACCGGTGGCTGTCGCGGAACGAACTTATTGCGGAACGTCTCGTTCTGGAAATCACCGAATCCTCCACGATCATGGTGCCGGAACTGGTCGTTGATTTCATGGACCGTCTCCAGCTCCGAGGCATCAGCTTTGCGATGGACGATTTCGGTGCCGGCTACACCGCCTTGCGGTATTTCAAGGACTTCTGTTTCGACATCGTTAAGATCGATGGCCAGTTCGTTCAGGGCATCGCGCAGGATCCGGACAATCAGGTAATGACCGCAGCGCTGGTATCGATTGCCCGGCACTTCGATATGCTGACGGTTGCCGAGTTCGTGGAGAATCAGGAGGACGCTGACATGCTCGTCAGCCTGGGCGTTGATTGCCTCCAAGGGTACCATTTCGGTGCCGCCACAACACGCCCGCACTGGCTCGAAGACCGCGCAATGAAGAAGGCTGTGTGACCGCCTGAAAAGCCATGCGCCTGGCGCAAACCGGCTGACCAGGCGGTGCGACCGGACGTCATGTTGTCCGCTTATTTGTCATTCTGTATGCACCCCCGTATGGAAGTGGAGGGTCGACGGCTGCTTGCGCAGGCTTGTCTGACAGGGCCCGACAGGACAATAGGCAAAGGACCAGAACACAATGACGAACGTCGTAATCGCATCGGCTGCCAGGACTGCCGTGGGCAGCTTTGGCGGGTCTTTCGCAAATACACCCGCCCACGATCTCGGCGCTGCAATGCTGCAGGAGATCGTCGCGCGCGCCGGTGTTGACGCATCAGAAGTTTCCGAAACCATTCTCGGCCAGGTACTGACGGCCGCGCAGGGCCAGAACCCGGCCCGTCAGGCGCACATCAATGCCGGTCTGCCCCAGGCAAGCTCGGCCTGGACGATCAACCAGGTCTGTGGATCCGGCCTGCGCTCTGTCGCACTGGCTGCACAGCATATCCAGCTTGGGGACGCAGACATTGTGGCTGCCGGTGGGCAGGAAAACATGACGCTCTCGCCGCATGCCGCTCCTTTGCGCGCCGGCCACAAGATGGGCGACATGACCTACATCGATACAATGATCCGTGACGGTCTCTGGGATGCCTTTAACGGCTATCACATGGGCCAGACCGCAGAAAACGTTGCCGAAAAGTGGCAGATCAGCCGTGATCAGCAGGACGAATTCGCCGTCGCTTCGCAAAACAAAGCCGAAGCAGCCCAGAAAGCCGGCAAATTCGATGATGAGGTTTTTACCTACACGGTGAAAACCCGCAAAGGCGATATTGAGGTCAACAAGGATGAATATATCCGCCATGGCGCCACAATCGAGGCCATGCAGAAACTGCGCCCTGCGTTCACCCGCGACGGCTCGGTCACTGCGGCCAACGCCTCCGGGCTGAACGATGGTGCGGCTGGTGCTCTGCTGATGTCCGCAGATGAAGCTGAGAAGCGCGGGATCGAGCCGCTGGCACGCATTGCAAGCTATGCGACCGTTGGCCTTGACCCGTCCATCATGGGCGCGGGGCCCATCTATGCGAGCCGCAAGGCGCTGGAAAAAGCAGGCTGGAAGGCCGAGGATCTGGATCTGGTAGAAGCCAACGAGGCCTTCGCCGCACAGGCTTGTGCCGTCAACAAGGACATGGGCTGGGATCCGGCTGTTGTGAACGTCAACGGCGGTGCGATTGCGATCGGCCACCCGATTGGCGCGTCCGGTGCACGCATCCTGAACACTCTGCTGTTCGAAATGAAACGCCGCGACGCCAAAAAAGGCCTCGCAACGCTCTGCATCGGCGGCGGCATGGGTGTCGCCATGTGCCTCGAGCGTCCCTGAACCAACCGGGGCGGCGCCTGACGACATCAGCCCGCCCCATCAGACCTGCCCGCCGGGCAGCTGACAACGAACACAGGAGAATACAACAATGTCGCGAGTCGCACTTGTCACCGGAGGCAGCCGGGGTATCGGCGCCGCCATTTCCAGAGCACTGAAAGACGCAGGCTACAGCGTTGCTGCAACCTATGCCGGCAACGACGAAGCCGCCGCGAAATTCACGGATGAAACCGGCATCAAAACCTACAAGTGGAACGTGGCTGACTACGATTCCAGCAAAGCAGGTATTGAAAGCGTCGAAGCCGATCTGGGGCCCATCGATGTGGTTGTCGCCAACGCGGGCATCACCCGCGACGCACCGTTCCACAAAATGACACCTGATCAATGGAAAGACGTCATCGATACGAACCTGACCGGCGTCTTCAACACTATCCACCCGGTCTGGCCAGGCATGCGCGAACGTAAATTCGGCCGCATCATCGTGATCAGCTCGATCAACGGTCAGAAGGGTCAGTTCGCTCAGGTGAACTATGCTGCGACCAAAGCCGGCGATCTGGGTATTGTAAAATCTCTCGCACAGGAAGGCGCGCGCGCAGGTATCACGGCCAACGCCATCTGCCCGGGCTACATCGCGACGGACATGGTTATGGCCGTCCCGGAGAAGGTCCGCGAATCGATCATCGCGCAGATCCCGGCCGGGCGCCTGGGTGAGCCGGAAGAGATTGCACGCTGTGTGGCCTTCCTTGCCTCTGACGACGCGGGCTTCATCAATGGCTCAACCATTTCTGCGAACGGCGCTCAGTTCTTCGTCTGACGCCAGTTCTGCAAAGCAATAAGGGCCGGGTCTCGTTTGAGGCCCGGCCCTTTGTTCATCCCGTAAGAACGCTGCAGCCGATCAGCGGGAAGAAGAGTCAAACAGCCAGCGCCACGCATCGCGCATTGCCTGCGCGCGTTCTTCGTGGGCACGTTGCATTGCCGAGCGGGCCTGCTGATTTGCGGTTGCTTCAAACATTTTTGAATTCCTTTTCCGGTTGAGACCAGTGTTTCTAAACTGAACCCTATATGGCATCCGCTAACAAAACCGACAAACGAGACTTTTCAACGTATCACACAAGATATATTTAACTGATATGAGTAACAGACTGCCCCCACTGACAGCTATGCGTGCATTTGATGCCGCTGCCCGACATATGTCTTTTGCCAAAGCGGCAGAGGAGCTTTCGGTGACGCCGGCTGCGCTGAGCTTCCAGATAAAGTCTCTTGAAGAGCACCTGGGAGCGCCCGTGTTCCGCCGCCTGAACCGGGCGGTTGAGCTGACGGAAGCGGGAGCAGCTCTGGCACCTGCCGTGGCAGATGGCTTCGCATCACTGGCCGCCGGATGGCGTTCTGCCCAGCGCCTGCAGGACGAACAGACCCTGACGGTAACGGCCGGGCCGGCCTTCACAGCAAAATGGCTGGCGCCACGCCTTTATGAATTCGCTCAGGCGCATCCGGAAATTGAACTGCGGTTCTCTGCATCTCTGAAAAAGGTGGACCTGACACGGGACGCCGTCGACGTCGCGATCCGCTTCGGCGCCGAGGATGACCCGGATGTTTTCTCGCTGCCACTGGCTGAGGAATGGGTTGCGCCGGTTATGACTCCGAACCTTGCGGAAAAGTACCCTACTGCCGAAAGCCTCACCGAAGCGCCCCTGATTTTTGACGATTCAATAAGCTTTCTCAGGGATCCGCCCTGTGACTGGTCGGCCTGGTTTCACGCTATGGACATTGATTTCGCACCGGTGCACGGGCCCAGGTTCAGTCAGGCAGACCACGCCGTCGACGCGGCCCTCGCCGGTGTCGGGGTCGTGCTGGGCCGGCGGGCACTGGTGGTCAAGGACATTGATGAGGGGCGGCTCGTGTCACCTTATGGCACGGCCATATCAACGGGGGCGAGGTTCAGGTTTCTTTGCCCGGAGGGCACCGAAAACAGGCCACAGGTAAAAGCGTTCCGTGACTGGATGCTCGCCGAGATTGACAAGACAACATACATCACCGACGCCATGAAGATTCTGGATACGGCTGGTCAGTAGCGGGCGCGGCACTGGTGCGCTGGCGCCCGCACTGCGTCTAGTTGGTCAGACGGCTGATTTCTTCTTTTAGTTTGAGTTTCTGTTTTTTGAGGTCTGCAACTTCAAGGGCGTCGATGCCCGGTGCGCGCTGGGCCTGCTCTACGGCCTCACTGAGAGTTTCATGTTTCTTTTTCAGCTGATCAACATGTGCTGCTACGCTCATTCAGTCCTCCATTTGCTACGCTGTAAATTGGACCACACCCTGTGGCACAAGTCACGCCGCACCCGCAGCATGGGCACAAAAGCCGTTAAAAATGTCTTAATTTCGGTCAGAACGGCAAAGAAGCGCCGTCTCTGAGCACTGCACGTATAAGTTGAACATAACTGTCCCCGTCTTTTTCGTGCCTTGGTCCTTCATGGAGAATCAGTGGTGCGTACAGCCGGAATGCACCCCGTCCCGATTTGCGCGCCCGGACGATGACGCGGTCTGGCGCACGGTCCGCGCGCGCGCTCAGTGGCAAAACCTCGACGCTGCCCATGTCATGCTCCAGCGCCCCGAGTATGTCTGGCAGTCGCTCACACCGATGAATGAAATGAGCCATGCCGCCGGGCGCCAGCCTTTTGCCTGCGACCTTGATCCAGGCTTCAAGTGGTGTTTCCTCGCCCCGCGCTTTCTGTCTTCCATGATCCGCCGATGCCCTGTGCGCCCCGCGGGCGTAGTAGGGCGGGTTGGCAATTACGTGGTGGAACTGCCGTTGCCTCACTTCAGGGGGAAGGTCCGTTATATCGGCACAGAAAACGTCCATCGTGTCGCCTGCGTTACGGCGTGCAAGCCCGGCATACTCCTCCTGCACTTCGACCCCGGTCAGCGACAGACCGGGCACGCGCGCGCCAAGGCACAATGCCGCGGCTCCCACGCCACAGCCGAGTTCAAGCACTGTTTCGCCGGCCCGTGCCGGCACACTGGCAGCCAGCAGCACCGGATCTAAGCCCGCGCGGTATCCTCTCGCTGGTTGCCACAGGTGGAGCCTGCCCCCCAGAAATGCATCATGTGTGAGTTCGCCGGTCACAGCCCGAGCGGGATTTCATTGTCCCGCATCACCCGTATCGCGGCATCGTGATCATCTGTGCGCACCATGAGCCTGCGGGGGAAAATTCCTATGCCTCCCTCGAGCACGCTCATGTTTACGTCCATTTCAAAGCAAGCTATATCCTCACCCTGAAGAAGGGCCGTGGCAAAGGCGATGATCGTCGGGTCAGTGCTGCGCAAAAGTTCCTTCATATCAGGGATGTAAGGACAGTTTCGGCCAGTGTCGAGGCTCGCCGCCGGGGAAGTGATGCAAAAGACCGAAAATTCGCAGAAACCGCATGACAGACTGGCCGCGTGGCTGGCGGCGGATATGGAACGGGTCAATATCCTGATCCGCACCCGGATGGCCTCCGAGCATGCGCCGCGCATTCCCGAGGTTACCGCGCATCTGGTCGATGCAGGCGGCAAACGCCTGCGTCCGATGCTGACGCTGGCTGCAGCACATCTGTGCGGGTACGAAGGTCCGTTTCACATCAACCTCGCCGCCACTGTCGAGTTCATCCACACCGCCACGCTGCTGCATGATGATGTCGTGGACGAAAGCGGGCAACGGCGCGGACGACCCACGGCGAACCTGTTGTGGGACAACAAATCGTCGGTCCTGGTGGGAGACTACCTGTTCTCGCGCAGTTTCCAGTTGATGGTCGAAACCGGATCACTGCGGGTGCTGGACATTCTGTCGAATGCGTCTGCGACGATTGCCGAAGGCGAAGTGTTGCAGCTGACCGCAAGTCAGGATCTGGCAACCACCGAAGAGATCTATCTGCAGGTTGTACGGGGCAAAACGGCGGCGTTATTTTCAGCAGCGACCGAAGTTGGCGGCGTGATCGCTGATGCGCCCGAGGCCCATGTGCGCGCACTCTACAGCTATGGCGACGCCCTCGGCATCGCCTTTCAGATTGTTGATGATCTGCTGGACTTTCAGGGCGATACCGGTGCGACGGGCAAAAATGTCGGAGACGACTTCCGCGAACGCAAACTGACGCTGCCACTGATCAAGGCAGTGGCGCATGCTGACGCAGAAGAGCGATCGTTTTGGTTGCGAACGATCGAAAAAGGACGCCAGGAAGACGGGGATCTCGAAACCGCGCTGTCGCTGTTGCACAAACACGGTTGTCTTGAAGATACGGCGCAAGAAGCCCGCATGTGGGCCAACAAGGCACGCGTGGCACTCGAACCGCTGCCCGATCACGATATCCGCACGATGCTGTCTGATCTGGCCGACTACGTGGTCGAACGGATCAGCTGAATTCAGGCTCATTGAGCGGTGTGGCCGCTGCCGCCCACCATCCTGGACGGGCCTCGCGCAGCTGGCGAAGTGCGGCATCCCGCGCGCCAGCCGTGTTCATGATGGCGAAACAGGTCGCGCCACTGCCGGACATGCGCGCCAGAAGACAACCGTCCATGCCCCTCAGGTTGTCCAGCACCTCCCGTATTTCCGGCGCCTGATCGATGGCTGGGGCCTCCAGATCATTCCGCTGCTGTGCCATCCACGCCGCCTGATCTGCCAAAGAGGCCCGTTTGGGGTACGTATCGGGCATAGGCGCGTTGTTCTTTGATGCGAGGCCTTTGAAAACAGCGGGTGTAGGGACGGAAATGCCCGGGTTTACCAGCAGTATCGGCCATGCCGGTGCGGGACCGGCGGACGTTATGTCGCCGCCGATACCGCCCATTCTGGTAAGACCGGCATGTAAACACACAGGGACGTCGGCCCCTAAGGACAACAGCGCTTCGCGGTCCGGCAAAGGCATACCGGACAATTGCGCTAGACCTCTCAGACAGGCCGCGGCATCCGATGAGCCGCCTCCGATCCCGGCTGCGGCAGGCAGGTGTTTTTCCAGTCTGATATCGGCGGTAACCGGCATCAGTTCCGCCGCACGCAGAACCAGGTTGGAGGCGTCCGACGGCACGCCCCGGGCCATTGGTCCTGACACAGACAGGGTCGTTTCCTGGGCTTCAGACAACTCCAGCCAGTCACCGGTGCTGACCAGAACGACCATCGAATCCAACAGGTGATACCCGTCACTCTGCTGGCGGGTCACATGCAGTGTCAGATTTATCTTTGCCGGGGCAAAGACGCGCACTGCGGCGTCCGTGCTCATCCGTCGTTGGCAACTTTCAGCGGTTGCGCGCCCTCTTCCTCAAGCACCTGATCCAGGCCGACTTCCAGCTTGCGCCGGATGCGGTCAGGATCCGCATCATCCGAGACGTTTTCGAGATCAACAAACGACAGCGCGCGCGCCCACTGGAACTCTGCTTCGCGGTAGCGTCCGACTGCCCAGTACACATCGCCCAGATGATCATTCACAACCGGATCCACGGGCATCAGCTCAACCGCGCGCTCCATGTGCGGAACGGCTTCCTCAAAGCGGCGCAGGCGGTAGAGCGCCCAGCCGAGAGAATCGATGATGTAACCACTGTCCGGGCTTGCCTCGACTGCACGCTCAATCATCCCAAGGGCTTCATCCAGTTTGATCTGTTTTTCGACCAGCGAGTAGCCAAGGTAGTTTAACACCTGTGGCTGGCCTGGATTGATCTCCAGTGCCGCCCGGAAATCTGCCTCGGCCAACTCCCAGTTCCCCAGCCGCTCGTTGGAAATCGCCCGCGCATAAAGAAGGAACCAGCTGGAGGCACCTGTCTCCTCTGCAAGAACCAGTGCTTCGTTGTAGGCCCCGACGGCCTCAGCAAAACGGTCCTGCTGTCGGTAGGCGTCACCGAGGGCAGACTGCACCGTGGCCAGAGTGCCATGACTGCGCGCAAGCTGTTCAAGCACCTCAACGGAGGCTTCCGGCCGGTCAGACCGCCGCAGCGCTGCTGCGCGCCCGAGTTCAGCCGCGTGATAGGCCGGATCGTCGGACGGAACCTCGCGGTAAACCTCAATTGCCGAACCGAACTGACCAAGTGTTTCAAAGAGCTGAGCGGTCGCCAGAAGAGCATCCACATGATCCGGGCGCAGCACCCGCGCCGCCTGGGCATAAAGAATCGTAAACTCAGCACCCGCTTCGCCGCGCAGGGCGTCGGCAACCGTATAGAAAACTTCGGCAAAACCATCCTGCACCGACGTCACGTGGCTGAAAGGCAGAACCGTTTCGTTGCGCAGGTTTTCAATGACGACATCAATTTCCGGGTCAGTTGCCCCTGCGAACATGGTCTGCAACAGCTCCAACGCTTCGTCGAAACGGCCCAGCTGGGACAGCACCTCAACCCGGGCCATGACGCCCCGGCGGGTCTGTTGCGCCGCGCGCGCACTGTCAGAGCCATAGATCGCCTCTGCACCCTCGAAATCACCAACGGATGCCAGCGCGTTGGCCTCGTGATACAGCGCAAAACCTTCAAGGCCCGGCTGGTTCCGCACTTCTTCGAAGGCTTCCAGTGCTTTGCTGACCTCGCCCTGTCCCATAAAGCTCCACGCCCGCAGCAGCCCGTCAACCAGCGGGCCGATGCCGCGCCCTTCTTCAACCGGCGCGGTCATGGTGCCGTAAGCACCTTTACGGATCATGTCGATTTTGATGACCAGTTCGGCCACCTGGTTGCTTTCGCCAGCGGCCTGCAGGGCCTGTGCGATGGGCAGGGCGCGGTCCACTTCGCCCAGCGCCATCTGCGCAACAACGGCGCTCGCCATCAATTGCGTGTTGCGCGGATCACGCGCCAGAGCACGGGTGTAGTATGCGGCCGCCTGCTCGAAATCGCTGTCCATCGCAGCAGACCGCCCGGCCAGGTAAGGACCGGCGATTGACTGCGCGGCAACCGGTGCGACAACTGCGAGGCTGAGGGCCAGAGCGGCCAATGGGCGGAACAGAAGACGCATGCGTGCGAACCTTTTTGTTTTTGACTGCCCCGTCAGGCTAGCAGGTTGGCGTTCAGGCGCAATGCCACAGCCGCAAGGGGCGCCCGAAAGCGCCCCGTCTGCTCACATGTTGGGATAGTTCGGACCATCACCACCCTGGGGCGTGGTCCATGTGATGTTCTGCGACGGGTCTTTGATGTCACAGGTTTTGCAGTGCACGCAGTTCTGGAAGTTGATCACAAAGCGCGTGTCCTTGCCCTCTTCCTCAACAAATTCGTACACCCCGGCCGGACAATAACGCGCCGACGGCCCTGCATATTTGGGCAGGTTCGTTGACACAGGGATGTCCGCATTCTTCAGCTGCAGGTGCGCAGGCTGGCTTTCTTCGTGGTTGGTAAACGAGAACGCAACATTGGTCAGCCGGTCGAAAGACAGTTTACCGTCCGGTTTCGGGTAGTCGATCGGCTTGTGCGCGGCGGCGTCTTCGGTCGCTTCGGCATCGGATTTGCCGTGGCCCACGGTGCCAAAGAGCGAAAAGCCCGCCGTGTTCGTCCACATATCGAGCCCACCCAGCATCAGGCTGGCTGTCAGGCCATATTTCGACCACAGCGGTTTGACGTTACGCACTTTTTTCAGGTCATTGCCGATTGCACCATTGCGCACTTCGGTCTCATAGTCGGAAAGCTCATCGCTGGCACGGCCACCGGCCATGGCCGCAATCGCCGCCTCTGCCGCAGCCTTGCCCGACAGCATGGCGTTGTGGTTGCCCTTAATGCGCGGCACGTTGACCATGCCCACCGAGCAGCCCAACAAAGCAACACCGGGCGCCACCATTTTCGGCATGGACTGATACCCGCCTTCACTGATCGCCCGCGCACCGTACGCCACGCGTTTGCCGCCTTCGAGCAGGTCGGCCACCATCGGGTGATGCTTGAAACGCTGGAATTCCATGTATGGGAAGAGATGCGGGTTTTTGTAGTTCAGGTGAACGACGAAGCCCACATAAACCTGATTGTTCTCAAGGTGGTAGATGAACGAACCACCGCCTGCGTTGCTGTTCAGCGGCCAGCCCATCGTATGGGTGACGGTGCCTTCTTTGTGTTTGGCGGGGTCGATCTCCCAGATCTCTTTCATCCCGATACCAAACTTCTGCGGCTCGTGCCCGTCAGAAAGGCCGTACTTTTCGATCACCTCCTTAGAGAGGCTGCCGCGCACACCTTCGCTGAGGAACACGTATTTGCCGTGCAGTTCCATGCCGGGCTCATAGCTGTCGCCGTGCGTGCCGTCAGGGTTCTTGCCGAACTCACCGGCAACAACGCCTTTGACCTCGCCATTGTCGCCATAAACCAGCTCCGAGCAGGACATGCCCGGAAAGATCTCAACGCCCATTTCCTCGGCCTGTTCGGCCATCCAGCGGCAGACATTGCCCATCGACACGATGTAGTTGCCGTGGTTGTTCATCAGCGGCGGCATCGGGAAATTCGGTATGCGCAGTTTGCCAGCCTCACCGAGCATGTAGAAGTTGTCTTCGCGCACGGGCACGTTCAGCGGCGCGCCTTTCTCTTTCCAGTCCGGGATCAGCGCGTCGAGACCGACGGGGTCCAGCACAGCGCCCGACAGGATATGTGCGCCGACTTCCGAGCCCTTTTCCAGCACGACGACGTTGCAGTCTGCGTCCAGCTGCTTCAGCCGGATGGCTGCCGACAGACCCGCAGGCCCGGCACCCACGATAACGACGTCATATTCCATTGCTTCACGTTGGGTGTCGCTCATCGGTCAGCTCCCTGTTCCTTAAGTGTCCGGTGTGGCTGCACCGGCGCAACAATCGTTCGCGACTGGCTAAACCACGCGCCTGCTCAATGCAATCACAACCGGGCGTCACAATCAGGCGAAAACCACAATTCTGCGTCATTTCGCGACAGGTTTGTTTACGATATGCTCAACCGGGCGTGTCACCCATCAGATACCGCGGCCCCTGCCCCCGTTCTGCGGCCCGATCCACCGGATTGTAAAGCGCACAGGCCGGCAGACTCAGACAACCACAACCGATGCAGCCATCCAGGTTGTCGCGCAGCTTTTCCAGAGCGCTGATCTTGTCATCAAGACGCGCCCGGAACGATGCGCTGATCCGTGTCCAGTCGGACTTGGTTGGTGTGCGCCCCCCCGGCAGCCTGTCGAGTTCAGCGCGGATTTCCGGCAGGGTGAACCCGAACTGCTGGGCGATCATCACAAAGCTGAGCCGGCGCAGGTCGGACCGCTGGAACCGCCTTTGCCCGCCCGGGTTGCGCCAGGGACGGATCAGACCCTGGGTTTCATAGTAGCGGATGGCGGATACAGCCAGCCCGGTTCTTTCTGCGAGGGCGCCAATACTCAGACCATCACTTACTGCCATAACTTTTCCCTTGACCTAAAGTTAGGTTGAGAAATTACGCTAGGTGGTGACAGATGCAAACTGAAAGGAAAAAATCATGTCGACCGAGCTCGAACACGCCAATGTCACCGTGTCAGACGCCGATAAAACAGCCGCCTGGATGACCCGTCTTTTCGGGTGGAAAATCCGCTGGGATGGCCCCGCCATCGACGGTGGGCGCTCGATCCATGTGGGCACTGACACCTCGTATCTTGCCCTGTATCAGCCGGCACGCCAGACCGGTGCAGGCCCATCCAGCTATGAAACCACAGGCGGCCTCAACCACCTTGCCGTGACTGTGACTGACATCGACGCCATGGAAGACGCGGTCCGGGACGCAGGTTTTCAGCCCAAAAGCCACGCAGATTATGAACCGGGCCGGCGGTTCTATTTCAATGACAGTGACGGGATCGAATTCGAGATCGTGCAGTACGACTGACACCACCGGGCCGGCAGTGTTCTGCCGCCTGTCCGGCCCGCTGCAGGGACGAGTCCTCTTGCAATTTATCCCGCCCTCGGGTCAGGTAATGAGAATCTTTAAACGCGGCCCCCGGCGACGACCGGCGGGCCGCAGTATCTTGTGGAACGCGCAGATGGACAAAATACCAATGACCCGCCAGGGCCACGCGGATCTTGAAGCCGAGCTCAAAGAGCTGAAATCGGTCGAGCGTCCGGCAATCATCAAGGCGATTGCAGAGGCCCGTGAACACGGCGATCTGTCCGAAAATGCCGAATACCATTCCGCGAGGGAAAAGCAGTCCTTCATCGAAGGCCGCATCAAGGAGCTCGAAGGGGTTCTGGGGCTGGCGGAGGTCATCGACCCCGCAAAACTGTCCGGCAGCATCAAATTTGGTGCGACTGTCACACTGGTGGATGAAGACACTGATGAGGAAAAGACCTGGCAGATAGTTGGTGAGCACGAAGCCAGCATCGAAAAAGGTTTGCTCAACATCAAATCACCCATCGCCCGCGCCCTGATCGGCAAGGATGAGGGCGACAGCGTCGAGGTCCGCACCCCCGGCGGCGAGAAATCCTACGAGGTTCTCAAAATCGTTTACGCCTGACAGGAAAAGCCGCGATGTCGGATGCTCCAGACACCGAAGATGACGCCCCGGCTCACAGCCGGCCTACCCCGCTCGGCATTTACGACCGTCCCGGGACCGAAGGGCTCACCAGCATTGAGGTGATTGCGCTTGCGCTGTCGGGCGTCTGGCTGCTCGCAGCGGCGCTTTTTTTCCTGTTTGCACCATCTGATCCCGCCTCCGCCGGCGCGACTGGCGGTGGCCTGCGTTTTGTGATGGTGATGCTGGCCATTTTCATGCCCGTCGGCATGATCTGGGTGGCAGCGACCGCCGCGCGTTCCAGCCGGGTGATGCGGGAGGAGAGCCAGCGCCTGCAGACTGCGATTGACGCGATCCGCCAGGCCTATATCACCCAGAACCAGGCCGGTGCCACAGGCGCTGAACCGGCGTCCGTTGCGCGCCGCCTCGACGAGATCGCCGCCGCCACACGCAATACCGAAACAGTGCTTGCGACCTTCACCTCGCGCCGGGATTCCGAGCGTGGGGCTCCGGTACCGGCACAGCCACAGACGATGGCAACACCGGACGATCAGCCCGCGCTTGCCCTCGGCACAGCGGCTGCGGAAATCGCACCGCCTCTGGCCAAGGCCGATTTTATCCGCGCGCTGAACTTCCCCGAGACGGCTGAGGACGAGGCGGGTTTCGCCGCCCTGCGCCGTGCGTTGCGCGACAGGCCGTCATCGCAGCTGATCCAGGCCGCACAGGACGTGCTGACCCTGCTCAGTCAGGACGGCATTTACATGGACGATCTGCGTCCCGACCGCGCCCGGCCGGAAATCTGGCGCCAGTTCGGCCATGGTCTGCGTGGCAGGCCGATTGCCGCACTGGGTGGGATCCGCGACCGGTCTTCGCTCGCGCTGACCGCAGGGCGGATGAAGCAGGACCCGATTTTCCGCGATGCGGCACATCACTTTCTGCGGCTGTTCGACAAAACCTTTGCCGTGTTCGAACGGGATGCCTCGGACGCGGAAATCTCAGCACTCGCTGAGACCCGCACCGCACGCGCCTTTATGCTGCTGGGACGCGTCGCCGGAACGTTCGACTGACGCGTCAGAGACCGAAGCTGCCGTAGGGGATAAAGCGTACCATCGTACCGGGTGTGATCTCCGCCGCTTCCATCGGCAGCTCCACGAGGCCCTCGGCCCAGGACAGACCGCTGATACGGCCGGACCCTTCTGACGGAAAAACTTCCGCAGCACCGTCCCGCACGCGCGCCCGCAAAAACTCAGTGCGGCCAGCTTTTTTGTTTTTGGAGAACGCCGCCGGCACATCAAATCCCTGCGGCTCCGGCCAGGTTTCCCCGGCAAGTACCGCCATCGACGGGCGTGCAAAGACAAGGGCACAGACCAGTGCGGCCACTGGATTTCCTGGCAGGCCAAAAACAGGTTTCCCCTGCCAGAGGCCAAGTGCGAGCGGCCGGCCCGGTTTCACCGCAATGCGCCAGAGCGTCATCGTGCCCGTTTCGTCCAGCAGCGCGGACACATGGTCTTCATCACCGGCGGAGGCGCCGCCACTGGTCAGGATAACATCCGCATCCTGTGCTGCCGCGTCGAGGCGCGCCCGCAGCGCATCCCGGTCATCCGGCACACGGCCCATATCAACAGGCGCATGCCCCAGCCGCCGGGCCAGATCCAGCAACATGGGCCGGTTCGCATCAAAAATCTGACCGTCGCGCGCGGTCTCACCGGGCTCCACCAGTTCCTCGCCCGTGGAAACAACGGCAACTCTCAACGGGGCACGGACACTCACCGCACGGACCCCTGTCGCGGCAAGAAGTGCTGCCTCCGGAGCGCCGATCCGCCTGCCTGCTGCGACCACCACCTCTCCGGCTTCGACGTCTTCACCCGCTTTCCGGGTGTTCGCGCCCTGCCGGACTGGTCCGCGAAAGGAGATGGCACCGTCAGCCACCGCCACATCTTCCTGCAACACAACGGTGTCGACACCTTCCGGCAAAGCAGCACCCGTGAGGACCCGCATTGCTTCGCCCTTCTTCAGAATGCCCGGAGCATCGCCCGCAGCGGCGCGTGCTGGGGCAAGCGGCATCCGGTGCACGCCTTCGGGTTTGCCACCGGCAAAACCGTACCCATCGACTGCGGTATTTGGCAGCGGCGGGTTGCTGCGTTCAGCCAGTACCGCTGCTGCGGTCACGTGGCCTGTTGCCTGTGCAACCGCTACGTCCCGAACCTGCGTCACAGGCGCCAGGTTACGGCGCAGATGGTCCAGAGCGTCCTGCACAGGGGTCCAGTGCACACCGGGCGGCAGGGCAAAACAGCTGTTGGTCAGCAACGGGGGCAAAGCTGCCGCCTCGCGGAGCTCATCTTCGAAGCCAAGACCCAGAATCCACCCCTCTTCAGGGGCATCCACATCCAGCATCGCCGCAAGGCGACCGGGTGGGACGAGCGAAAACATCCGCGCCGTCTCGCGCACCTGCCAGGCGTCTTTGATCATTCCGTCGGGTGCCGCACCCAGGGTCAGGGACGGCCAGATTTCAACAAAAGCGATACCGGCGTCCAGCACCTGAAACGGCCACACAGCGGCCCCGAACTTCCGGCGCAGGCGTTCGAGGACCGGCAACCCCATCAGCACCTGACTGCCCACAGCCCCCGCACCTGCCAGTTGCCAGCACGTGAAAGCCCCCGTAGCCTCAGTTTCTGCGCTGCGCCTGTCGGGAAAGGGATTGGCATAGTTCTTCAGGTTACGCGGCAACCCTTCGATGTCGCGTTTGAGCGCATTCGCCCAGAACGGCCCGGTGCCGCCAAGGGTACGATTCATCTCAGCGGCAAGGTCGAAACGGTTGTTGGCATCAGGTGCATCTTCTATCCGGTCCTCCAGCCAGGCCCAAAGTTCCAGCGGATCGTCTGATCCCGTTATCGACCGGCAAAAGCCCTGCGGATAACCGAACGGAAAATCAAATCCGGCGAAGACGCTGCGCCCGGCGGCACGTTCGGCGGTCAGGAAGTCTGTCAGCCATTCTTCAGCAACGGTGCGGTTGCGCAGGTACACGGGTTCCTCACTGCGGCCACCGCGCGCCACACAGGCCCAGATCGCATCCGCACAGGGGCGCGGACCCCGGTCGTTGCCGCCCGACCAGTCCACCATCACAAAGGTGTCGAACGTGGTCACAGACCAACCTCGGCAAGGATGAAATCTGCGACGGCGCTCGTATCATCCAAATCGAATACGGGTCTGTCGGTCTGCAGCGGTGTATCGCTGGCAATCGCCCGGACGGTCGGGTCGGTTTCCGCGATCAGTGGATTTCCCGGCTCCTGGCGAAACGCTTCGATTTTCGGATGAGCATCCCTTTTGTACCCCTCGATTAGGACCAGATCGACGGGCGCCAGTTTCGCCAACAGCTCGTCCAGCGTTAGCTCATCCTCGTCCCGCAGCTCGTGCATCAGCGCAAAGCGCTTGCGCGAGGCAAGCAGGACTTCGGTGGCACCGGCCTGCCGGTGGCGGTAGCTGTCCTTGCCCTTGTGGTCCACATCAAAAACGTGGTGGGCATGCTTGACGGTGGACACGGAAACCCCCCTGCCTGTGATCTCCGTCACCAGCCGTTCCATCAGGCCCGTCTTGCCTGCATTTTTCCAGCCGACCACACCATAGATTTTCATAGCATTGCTCCGGCCTGCGCCAGATCATCGGGCGTATTGACGTTGAAAAACGGGTCTGTCCCGGCGACCGGAAACTCGGCAAGGCGGCCACCATGCCTGTCCGTCCAAAGCACTACTTTACGCAGACCGTCATTGAGTGCTGCGCGCAGATCATCACGGAGTGCCACGGGCCAGAGGCCAAAGGTCGGGTGCCGCACGGTTTTCCGCACCGGGTCCGGCGTCGCCGCCAGAGCCAGCGGATGCGCCATACCATCCGCCGCCAGCAACAGCCGCGGAACCAGATCCGCCGGGAAAAACGGCGTATCCGCTGCCGCTGTGACAATTGTGTCGGCACCCTTTTCCGCGGCCCAGTCGAGCCCCGCCAGGACACCGGCCAGCGGACCCGCAAAACCTGTGACACTGTCCTCGATCACGGGCAAACCAAACCCATCAAACCGGGCGGGATCACCGTTTGCATTCAGGGCCAGACCCGCCACCTGCGGCTCAAGCCGGTCGATCACCCGCGCCAGCAGCGTTTGCCCACCGAGCGTCAGCAGCCCCTTGTCGCCACCGCCCATACGCGTGGCCTGCCCACCGGCCAGAATGACCCCCAGCGGCTGCTTCACGCGGCACCTTTTCGGCCGGCACGGCGCGGTTCCTGTGGGACATCCGACGGGTCCGCATCCCGCTCCAGTCGCTCTTCACCGGACAGGCAGACGAACCGGCTTCCTTTCATCCGGCCAATCAGGGTCAGTCCGGTTTCCCGTGCGATTTCAACGCCCCAGGCTGTAAATCCCGACCGTGACGCAAGAACAGGAATACCCATCATCGCCGTTTTTATCACCATTTCCGAGGTGAGCCGCCCGGTTGTGTAAAGGATTTTGTCATCCGCCGGGATACCTTCGGACAGCATCCAGCCCGCAATCTTGTCGACCGCATTATGTCTGCCCACGTCCTCCATATAGACCAGCGGCCGGTCCTGCTGGCACAGGACAGTACCATGAATGGCTCCGGCCTCCAGATAGAGCGAAGGCGTACGATTGATCCGCGCGGACAGCGCATAGAGCCAGGATGTCCGGACCGGGGTCTGTGGCAGCGTGACACCCTCCAGACCTTCCATCATATCGCCGAAAACGGTGCCAACCGCACATCCGCTGGTTCGGGTTTTCTTGCGCATCTTCTCTTCGTAGTCGGTCTTGCGGGCGGTGCGCACAATGACGGTTTCGAGCTCCTCGTCATAATCCACACCCGTAATCTCATCGGCATCGCTCAGCATGCCCTGATTGCGCAGAAACCCAAGCGCCAGATAATCAGGGTAATCGCCGATGGTCATCGCCGTAACAATTTCCTGTGCGTTCAGAAAAATGGTCAGCGGGCGTTCCTCGACCACGCTGGCCGTAATTTCCGCGCCGTTCTGATCCGTGCCTGTGACCGCCCGGGTCAGCCTGGCGGCTCCGGGATCCGGGGCGATTACATAGTCGCTGCTGTCTTCGATGCGGGCCAATTGCATCCCCCCTGCGTCTGTGCCAGGTCTCGCGCATCACTTTATAAAGCATCTCATGTCCGCCACCACATCGAAAACACCAGGCACCTCCGGCTATTTCTGGAAGGGCATCCGCGACGGCGTCCCGTTTATCCTGGTTGTCGGCCCTTTTGCCGTGCTTTTCGGCGTTCTGGCCTCCGAAGCAGGCCTGAACGTGCTCGAGATCCTCGCGTTTTCCGTCGTAGTTATCGCCGGAGCCGCACAGTTCACGGCGCTGCAGCTGATGACGGAAAATGCGCCAACAGTAATCGTCCTGGCCTCGGCACTGGCGGTCAATCTGCGCATGGCGATGTATTCGGCGTCGCTGACACCATGGATTGGGGCGGCCCCGCTCTGGCAGCGTGCCCTGGTGGCCTATTTCACGCTGGACCAGTCGTACGCCTGCTCGATTGCCCGCTACGAGGATGAACCTGAGATGAGCGTCTCGGAGCGGGTCGCCTATTTCGCCGGTGCGGTTCTGCCCGTGGTGCCCACCTGGTATGGCTGCACTGTTGCGGGCGCGCTGCTGGGCACCCGCATTCCGGAAACGCTGGCGCTGGATTTTGCGCTGCCGATCACATTTCTGGCGCTCGTAGCGCCCATGCTGCGCACACCGGCGCATATGGTGGCAGCTTTTGTTTCAATCGTGGTCAGCCTGCTCGCCGCAGGCATTCCATGGTCTCTTGGGCTTATCATCGCCGGTATATGCGGGATGATGGCCGGCGCGCGCGCCGAGCTTTGGCTTGAAGCCAGAAAGCTGCCCACATGATTGAAAAAGACACACTCTGGATTGTGATCGCGGGCCTCGGGATTGGCAGCTATCTGCTGCGGTTCACTTTTATCGGTCTGGTAGGCGACCGGCCGATGCCCCCGTGGCTGTTGCGGCACCTGCGGTATACGGCCGTCGCCGTTCTGCCTGCACTTGTGGCGCCTCAGGTCATCTGGCCGGCGGCGACAGGTGGTGAGCCCGACACGGCCCGCATGGCAGCAGCCCTTGTGACGCTGGGCGTCGGCTACTGGTCCAAAAGTGTTTTCGCGGGCCTGTTCGCCGGTGCTGCGACGCTGTTTGTCCTGCTGTCCCTGCTGGGCTGACAGCGGTCAGTTCTGCGCTGATACAATCCCATCGACCACGTCACCCTCGTCATTTTCGTAGTAACGGTCGGTGACCACATCAGGGCGCTGCGCCAGCTGGTTCATAAGCCTGATCGGGAACCAGGTCTGGTCGACTTCCTCAAATCCCGGAACCTGCCGCAGCACGCCGGATGTCGCGTTGGTACACATAGAACCGGGGACAGCGCCCCGCGCCTTGACCAGAGCCAGCGCCGTTTCAGCCTGTGCCGGGGTCACAGTAAACTCCTGCGAAACCACGTGGTACGTGCTGCGGGCGTGAGCACTTTTATAGCTCTGCAGCCAGGCAGGGGTGACACCATAAAGGACGTCAGCGCGTTTCGCGATATCGGGGTGCTTGAAGGACCCGGCCGGATCATAGATCACCCGCTGTGATCCACTCACCATAATCGCTGTATGGCCGCCGGTCTCGGACCGGTTGTTGACCATCGTGAAAACCGTAATTGTGGGCGGCCCGTCCGCCTTATAGGCGGATGCCGCCACCCGTTCGGGAGATGCATCAAACGGTCGGGAAACAGCTGTGCAGCCTGCAACCAGCAGCACAAGACCAAGAGCCACAATTAAGCGCACAGGTCCGCCTTTCAGTTTACGGGATCAGGTGATGAAAATGGCCATCCAGATGATGATGCCAATGATGACGATCACGGCCCATTTGGTCCATGCCATGAAACCGTCAAATGTTTTTTCCTGAACCGACGTATCCATCTCGCCGTGCTTGTGATCTGCCATTGCCGCAGCCCCTGTAATTCAAACGTTCGACTCCAGCCCTAATGGATTCGGATCGCGCTGTCACCCGCATTGCACGGGATGCGCGCATATGCCCGCGCCGCCGTCGCGCGTTCAGCTCTGAGCACTCTCCTGAGCGTCAGCTTCCGCTTCCAGATCCTCGACAAGACGGAACCCAATGCGGGCAGCGCCCTGCCGCTCCTGCGGGACCGGCAGCGCACGCAGCATCACGTTCAGCTGGCTGACATGCTGTACCAGCTGCATACGGGCGCCGGAATCGTCGCTGCCGTAGAACGTCACGATGTCTGGGTCAAAATAGCCCATGCCCTCAATCCGCAGAACGCCGGTATCACCTCCGGCAAACCCCATTGCGACCTCATGCGCGTTGTCGAGCTCTTCCTCGAAGTTCCGCAAATATACGATCAGCCGCTCATAGGCCCATCGTGCAGGCGATTTCTGGGTCGCGGGTTTGTCTGACAGGGCTTTGGGGACTGGTTTGTCACCAGCGTTTTTTGCACCGGGACGGGTATGTACCTCGTGCAGCCCGGCGCGCACTTCGGCCTCGCGGGCCTCAGCGGATGTGTTGATCTCATCACCCATGGCTTATCCTTTGCGCTGATACTCCCACGCACCATCGGCGCGCATGCTCCGCGTGACAAGCCCCTGCTGATACAGATGACTGACATGTGCAAAGGCTTCAACCAGCGCAAGCCCATATTCAGCATGCCCGATTTTTCGCTTGAAGAGCGGCACGAAACACTCGCCGGCAGCTTTGGGTGTGTCGAGAAAATCGAGCAGCCGCTCCAGCGCGCCGTGATGGTTGTCAATGAGCTGCCGCATCCGCAACGGCAGCCCGGTGAAGGGCAGCTTGTGCCCTCCGAGCACCAGATGATCAGATCGGGCAAGCCCGGACAACCTCTCACAGGCCTCCAGCCAGTCAGAGACCGGGTCCGCCATCGGCTCGGTCGGGTAGACGCCGATATTCGGACTGATCGATGGCAGGATCTGATCACCTGCCAGGACTAGATTATCGTCCCGGCTCCAGAATGTAGCATGTTCAGGCGCGTGCCCGTTGCCGATGTGCACATCCCATGTCCGCCCGCCCATCCGGATTGTGTCATCCTGCCGGATGCGGGTGAACCCGAGCGGAAGCGGCGCCACCACATCCGCAAAGTTGAACGGGCGCTCATTCCTGCGCTTTTCCAGAATGTCCGCGGACATGCCGGCTTCGCGGTAAAATGCCATAGCTTCCGGCGGCGGCACCGCCTGAACATCAAGTGTCAGCATGCGCGCCATCAGCCAGGAGGTCCGGCTGGTCACGAGTTCCGCCCCGTATTCCGACATCAGCCAGCCTGCGAGGCCCACGTGATCCGGATGATGATGCGTCACGATTACCCTGTTGACCGGTCTGCCACCCAAAGGCCCCTCGATCAGCTTCCGCCAGATCGCGCGGCCACGGTCCGAGGCAAACCCGGTGTCCACAATGCTCCAGCCATCCCCATCGTCGAGCGCGTAGACGTTGACATGGTCGAGCTTCATCGGAAGCGGCAGGCGCATCCAGAGCACACCGGGCGCGACCTCGGTCGTGGTTCCTTCGGCGGGCGGCTCAGACCAGGGATATCTCAGCCCGTTGGCATCATTGTCCTTCATCAGGCCGCCAGTTCATCCGCGCTCAGGGCATACAGATCACCGGTGCCCTCCCGTGCCTGCGCAAGCAGACCGGCATATTCCGGCAAGAGCCGGGTGATGTAGAACCGTGCCAGCGTTTCGCGCGGCGTTCCCTGCCCGGCCAGTGCTGCGCGCAGATGCACCCAGGCGCCCAGCACACGGGCAAACCCACGCTGGTAAGGCACCGCCCCGCCGAACCGGATGTTCATATCGTCCTGAGACGCCAGCCATTCCGTGGTTTCGCGCAGAGTCTCGCTGGCCTGCCAGACGGCTTCGGCCAGATCCGGACAGACACCCCGCGCCTCTTCAGCGCAGGCTTCGATCTCATCCATCAGCCGGAACGCGGCATCGCCACCATCCATCATTTTACGACCGACCAGATCCATCGCCTGGATACCGTTTGTTCCCTCATAGATGGCCGTGACACGCACATCGCGGCAGAACTGAGCGGCACCCGTTTCCTCAATGAACCCCATACCGCCATGCACCTGAAGACCCATGTCACTGACAGAAATACCCGTGTCGGTCCCGAAGGATTTGTTGACCGGCGTCAGCAGTGCCGCACGCGCCCGCCAGGCGGCGTCTTCTGTTGCCGCGGCCATATCAATGGCGACAGCACAGCTGAGCGCAATGCCGCGTGCTGCAAATACATCCGCTTTCATGGTCATCAGCATGCGGCGGACATCGGCGTGATCGATGATCGTCCCGGTGCCGTTTTCGACAGAACTCCGCCCCTGACGGCGTTCCGTGGCATAGGCCAGCGCGTGCTGGAATGCTGCCTCGGCAACACCAATGCCCTGGATACCCACGCCAAGACGGGCGTTGTTCATCATTGTGAACATCGCCGCCATGCCGCCCTGTTGTGCGCCGATAAGCCAGCCAGTGGCGTTTTCATACTCCATCACCGCCGTCGGGGATCCGTGCAGGCCCAGTTTGTGCTCAAGGCTGACAACCCGCACACCATTTGCAACTCCTGGCGCACCCGATGCGTCGGGAATGAACTTGGGCACCAGAAACAGGCTGATCCCTTTCGTTCCGTCCGGCGCACCCGGCAGGCGGGCAAGGACGAGATGACAGACGTTTTCCGCCACGTCGTGGTCACCCCAGCTGATATAGATTTTCTGCCCGGACACTGCATAAGTCCCATCGCCGTTATCGACCGCTTTCGTCGACAGAGCCCCGACATCCGATCCGGCCTGCGGCTCGGTCAGGTTCATCGTACCGGTCCACTCCCCCGAAATCAGCTTTGGCAGATAGAGGGCGCGCAGGGCGTCGCTTGCGTGATGCTCCAGCGCCTCGATCTGGCCCTGGCTCATAAGCGGGGCAAGCTGCAGCGAAAGGCAGGCGGCGCTCATCATCTCGTTGACCGCCGAAGCGAGGGTCTGGGGCAATCCCATACCCCCGTGCTCAGGATCAGCCGAGATCCCGACCCAGCCACCTTCGGCAATCGCCCTGTAGCCTTCGGCGTATCCGGGTGACGTGCGCACGACACCATTCTCAAGCCGGGCGGGATGAAGATCACCCGGCCTCTGCAGCGGCGCCAGGACATCTTCGGAAATCCGTGCAGCTTCCGTCAGAATGGCCCGCGACATATCAGGCGTGGCCTCAGCAAACCGTTCCGTTTCGGCGACGCGGTCAAATCCAACCACCTGGTCAAGCAGGAATGAGAAATCATCAAGGGGGGCTGTATAAGGCATGAAGTGTTCTCCGGCTCCGGTGCGCACTGGCTTGGCAAGGCGCATGGCAGCTTATAAGGCATGGGCAGGATCATGGAGCGGCACGTCCCCCGCAGCAACCAGAACGCGGCGTCACGAACAAAGATGACCGAAACACAGACACAAACCCTCCGGGCTGATGCGCCGGGTATCGCCACAGCTGCGCGCCTCCTGCACGAAGGCCGTCTTGTCGCCTTCCCGACCGAGACGGTCTATGGTCTTGGAGCTGATGCGCGCAACGCCAGCGCCGTGGCCTCTGTTTACGCCGCCAAGGGAAGACCATCGTTCAACCCCCTGATCGTACATGTCGCAGATAAGGAAGCGGCCCGCAGCTTTGTGGAATGGAATGAAACAGCGGACCTGCTGGCCACACATTTCTGGCCGGGCCCGCTGACACTCGTTCTGCCGCTGCGCGCGGATCACGGTCTCGCAACGCTGGTGACGGCCGGTCTGCCGACTGTCGCGATCCGCGTCCCGGCACACCCGGCAGCGCGGGCCCTTTTGCACGCATTTGAAGGGCCGGTCGCTGCACCGTCAGCCAATCCATCCGGGCGGATCAGTCCGACGCGCGCGGCCCATGTCCTTTCCGGCCTGGACGGGCGTATCGCAGCCGTGCTGGATGACGGACCGTGCAGCGTAGGTCTGGAGAGCACGATTATTGCACCGGACCCGGTGCCCACATTGCTGCGCGCGGGCGGGCTTGCACTGGGGGACATTGAAAAGGTTCTTGGCACCCGCCCGGTGCCGCCGCAGACAGATGATATCCAAAGCCCCGGCCAGCTTCTGTCGCATTACGCCCCCGGCGCATCAGTACGATTGAACGCAACAGACGTGAAGCCCGGCGAAGTGCTGCTGGGTTTTGGCTCTGTGCCCTGTGACCTGAACCTGTCTGCTGGGGGTGATCTGCACGAGGCTGCTGCAAATCTTTTTGATCACCTTCATCGCCTGGATCAGACAGGAAAACCGATCGCCGTGGTGCCGGTGCCGGAAAAAGGTCTGGGGGCGGCGATCAATGATCGTCTGCGCAGGGCAGCAGCACCCCGCTGACCCGTTCAGGCGTTACCTGCCTCGCTCGACAGAACCACCGGGTCGACTCCGATCGTCCTGAGCGCTGCGCTCCACTGTCTGTTTGCGCGGGTGCCGAAAACGAGCCCAGGCGACGCCTCTGCAATCAGCCATCCATTACGCGCAATCTCGCTCTCCAGCTGACCTGGCCCCCAACCGGCATACCCCAGCATCATGCGCGCACGACGTGGCCCTTCTCCGCGGGCGATCTCCTCAAGAATATCCAGGGTTGCCGTCATGCCGAACCCACCGGGGACAGCCAGCGTATGCAGGTTCGACTGATAGTCCCCGGAATGCAGGACAAACCCACGACCGGTTTCAACGGGACCTCCGAAATGAACCGGCATGGCCTTTGCGTCATCAGTGGGTTCGATCTCCAGCTGATCCAGCACATCGCTCATCCGGATGTCTTCTGCGACCTTATTGAGGATCAGCCCCATCGCGCCTTTGTCCGAATAATCGCAGATCAGCACGACAGATTGCACAAACCTCGGGTCATCCATGCCCGGCATGGCGACCAGCAGGCGACCCGTCAGATGCAGGCCGTTTTCAGAGTTCAGCGCGACCGTCATGATACAACCATGACCTGTAGTCCATAAGCACGCAAGCCCCGGGTGGCTCCGATGGCACGAAACATCGCTGACCGGATCGTGACTTGGCATTTCAACCCTCTGCGCGCATATCGGGACTATGAAAAACAGCATTCTGACCGCGATACTCTGCATGAGCGCCTCAACGACCGCATCGGCGCAGGACAGCTTTGCCGATCCGGTGACTGCTCAGGTCCTGCCCGGCTGGGTCCGCGCTGACGGCACACGGGTGGCTGCGCTGCAGCTCGCACTGGAGCCCGGGTGGAAAACTTACTGGCGCGCGCCTGGCGATGCCGGGATCCCGCCGTCCTTTGACTGGTCCGGTTCACGGAACCTGCATTCAGTTGGTATTTCCTGGCCCGCGCCGGAAGTCTTCGACCAGAACGGCATGCGCTCGATCGGTTACGAAAACAACCTTGTCATTCCGCTCACGATCACACCTTCAAACCCGGGCAAACCTGTAAGTCTGTCGGTTGGAATGGATCTCGGCATCTGTTCAGACATCTGCATTCCCTACCAGCTGTCTTTTGAAGCAGTGCTCGACACGGATGCTACCCGGCCGACCCCGGCAATCGCCGCAGCCCTCGCAGAGCGTCCCTTTTCCGCACGGGAAGCCGGTGTTTCTTCCGCAACATGCCGAATCGAGCCGACCGAAGACGGGATCCGCCTGAAAGCTGAAGTTACAATGCCATCCGCGGGGGGGCGCGAAGTTGCGGTGATCGAATCCGGCGTTCCCGGTGTCTGGGTCAGCGAAGCAGAAACTTCCCGCTCAGGCGGCAGAGTTACCGCTGTATCCGAAATGATCCACGCGGATGGTGGCGTCATAGCGCTCGACCGGCAGGCCATCAGGATCACCGTGCTTGGAAGTCAGCACGCCGTTGATATTCAGGGATGCACACCGGGCTGAGGCCTGCGGCGGATCAGCGCCACCCAAAGCACTGCAACCAGCCAGCCCAGCAGGGCAATAAGCGCGGCACCCACCAGAAACAGCAGCAGAGCTGCGCCCACTGGCGCCATGGATGACAGCGTCGGCGCGGCAGCCACCAGCGGTCCCGGCAAAGCACCCTCGAGGCCAACCCAACCCAGTGTGAATGCGGCCCAGGCCACGATCATGACCCACAGCGCCGCAAAGCTGACCCGCACGCTGCGAAGGGGGGACCGCAGCCCGCGACGCATCGCCATCGTCTGCCGCGACAGGTCATGGCCGATGGCGAGCATGGCAGGCACAACCAGCAGAACGAGCACCACCCCGAACCCAAGGCCGTAAACCAGCGTGATTATGGACGGCTTCAGAAACTGCGCCTGAACGCTTTTTTCGTAAAGCAGCGGCATCATTCCCAGAACGGTGGTCAGTGTGGTCAGGATCACGGGCCGCAGCCGGTCGGCGGCACCATCAATAATAGACGGGATCAGGCCACGGTCCTGCGCGTATTCATCGATGGTCGTCACCAGAACGATTGAATCGTTGATGATGATGCCGGTCATTCCCAACAGCCCGACAACGGTGAACATGCTAAGCGGAACGTCCCAGGCGACGTGGCCATAAATTGTCCCGACCAGCCCAAAGGGAATGATGGCCATAACCACCGCCGGTCGCGACCAGCTGCCGAAAATCCAGGCCAGCACCAGATAAATACCCACAAGACACAGGATCTGACCGTTCATGGCGCCGCTTAGAAAAGCACTTTCCTGCTCAGACAAACCCGCCAGCTGATAACGGATCTGATACCTGCTGGCGACGTCCGGCAGGATTTCCTTCTCAAGGGTTTCCATGATTTCATTGGCGCGTCTCGGGTTGTCTTCGGATATGTCCCCTTTGACGGAAACCACACGTATGCCGTTACGGCGCGCAATTTCGGTGAACCCCGCGCGCTGCTGCACGGTAACAATGTCTGTCAGCGGCACATAGAGCCCGTCAGGCGTGCGCAGCTGAGTGCTTTCCAGAAAATCTGCGCTCAGTTCGTCCTCCGGAAGCTCAACCCGGATTTCGGCGCTGCGACGGCCTTCAGGATAGGTTGCCGCCTCGATACCGCCCAGCCGGTTGCGCAGCGTACGCCCCAGTGAGTCGCTGTTGAACCCAAGTGCAATGCCCCGCGCTGTGAGATCGAGAATGAGTTCGTCGCGGCCATACCTGAGTGAATCCTCCAGAGCCGAGACTTCGGGAAACCCACTCAGCGCAGACTGAATTTCCAGGCTGGCCGCCTTCAGAGTAGTCGCCCCCGCACCGGATAAATCAATGTCGATTGTATCCGCTTCCGGCCCCGAGCGTGTGCGCCGGAAACTCACGATTTCGACCAACGGGTGTTCCACCACCCGTTCCTGCAGATCCGCAACAAAGGCGCCGCTGGTAAAGGGCCGCAGATCCGCGTCTGCCAGCTCGACGGTAATGCCACCGAGCAGGTCGCGTCCCTTTCCCTCTGTGCCGGACAACCTGCGGCCGACATTGCCACCGGTCCGTGAGACTACCGACCGGACTGGTGCCACCCCGTACCGTTCTTCGTATTCGACAGACACTTCATCCACAGCGCGCTGCAGCTGTCGCATCATCACGAGGGTGTCGTCCCGCGTCGCCCCCTCGGCCATGACAAAATTGCCGTAGAGCATGCTGCGCTCAGGCGCATTGAAAAACCGCCACTGCACATCACCGCGCAGGAATACCGCGATCTGACTGGCCAGTAACAGGATCGCGCCGGCAAGAACCGCATACCGGCACGTGATCACAAGCCCCATAAACGGACGGAAAAGTCGTTCGCGAAACCAGACAAAGCCTCGGTTTACCTGCCGGCTTGGCCAGTCATACCAGCGCTCTTTGGCCCGCGCGGCCAATGCATGGGACATGTGGTTGGGCAGGATCAGAAAGCATTCGATAAGCGAGGCTGCGACCACCGCAACGACGGTAAGCGGAATATCCCGGATAAACCGGCCATACCATCCATCAATCGCCGCAAGTCCTGCAAAGGCGATTATCGTTGTCAGTGTGGCCGCCAGCACCGGAAGCGCCATACGGCGGGCCGCGTTCTCTGCGGCAACAACAGGCGGCTCACCCAGGTGGCGGGCACGGAAATCCCCATGCTCACCGACCACAATGGCGTCATCCACGACAATGCCAAGTGTAATGATCAGACCGAAAAGGGTGATCATGTTCAGGGTCAGGCCGCCGATATACATGATCGACAATGCTGCAAGCATCGCAACCGGGATACCGGCTGCCACCCAGAACGCCGTGCGCGCGTTCAGGAACAGAAAGAGCAGCCCGACGACAAGCACAAGCCCGGTCAGACCGTTCTCAATCAGCATACTGAGCCGGGCAGAGATCGCTTCAGAGCGCGTACCCGTCAGTTCTGCGGTAACGCCTTCGGGCAGCGTAGGTTGCAGCATGGCAACGGTCTGTTCAACGGAGTCCTGAATGTCGATCGCATCACCCTGCGCGGACCGCTCCACCCTGAGCACAACGGCCGGATTATCCCGGACGAAAAGGCTGAGTTGCCGGTCTGATGCGAGACGGTTAACCCCGGCTATGTCTCCCAGCGCCAGCTGAGATCCATCATCATTGGTCTTCAGAACGATCGACGCGATCTGGTCAGGTGTTCGTTTTCCTGAACCGGTTGCAATCCGGGTACTGGTCCCCGTGACATTACCGGCCGGGTCTGTATCGGTTTCTGCCGCGATGGCCGCGGCAATATCCGCCATGGAGAGATCATGGGCCACCAGATTTACCGTCGGCACCTCGACGACAGTCTGCGACGGCGCAACGCCCGCAATGGTCACGCGTGTGACACCCCGCGCATACAGCAAATCAACAAGCTCGTCGCCGTATTGTGCGAGTTGCAGAGGCGCAACAGGCCCATGAAGGACAACATTGGTCACACGTTCCCGCCACCCGGATGCCCTGACATCAGGCTCCTCTGCCGTTTCAGGCAGATCGCTTACCTCCTCGACCGCCACGCGAAGGTCCGCAACGCCCTGCTCCAGGCTCCAGCCGGGCTCAAAGCTGATCCGGAACCCGGCGCGCCCGGCTCTTGCTGTGGAACTCACCTGCTCAACGCCCTCAACCCCCAGCAGGGATGGCGTCATCAGATCGATGATGGCGCTGTCCACTTCTTCGGCACCGGCACCTTTCCAGACCACCGAAACGGAAGCGGTCTGACGCACGACATCCGGGAAAAACTGCGTGCGCAGATTGGGCAGAGACACCAGTCCCGAGAGCAGGAGCACAAAAAGCAACAGGTTGGCAGCGGTTCGGTGCCGGGTGAAATAGGACAGAAGGCCGGTGGATGATGCTTTTGCAACTCCCCGCATACTCAGCCGCTTGTCCCGGTTTCAGACGGCCTTAACTGCCGCGCGTTCAGGTCAGTAACTGCCGTCAGCACCTGACCCCGCACCCCTGGCGCAGCGGTCGCTCTGTACTTTGGTTCCGGAGACGAACGGCGGGTGGACCGCGCCTGCGCCGGACCCGCATAAGGCATTGTCAGCCGGGCCTGCTCATCAGACAAAAGAGAACCGTCCAGCGGTCGCACAGAAATACCGGGCCCCAGAAGCGGCGTTCGCGCATTCACAACATCACGGCCATCTATGCCTTCGCCGGAAACGATAATTTCGTCCCCCTGACGCCGAAGCAGAACAACCGGGACCGACTGCAGCCGGTTGTTGTCGTCGACAACAAGGACGTCACCGCCCGCACCAAGAGCAGATGCCGGCAGACGCACAACACCATCAAGCGCCGGTTCATCCACCATCACGGTGACAAAGTCCCCGGGCCGGAAACCACGCGGGTTTTCCAGTGTCGCAAAAATCAGGCGCCCGGTCTGCCCTTCGGCGGCGCCGGCGCTGACCCGGGTGATCCGCCCGGTGGCCCGGACATCGGCGCCGGTCACGTCAAGTGTGGCGACAACGGACGCCGGGATAAGACGTCCCGATGGATCCAGAAGACGGGTGTATTGTGCGGTCGAAATACGGAAGGCAACCTCAAGATCATCGGGATCAACAAGATCCGCCAGACGTTCGTTTACGCCGACCAACCCGCCTGCGATCACCGCTGTATCACTGAGCACGCCATCAAAGGGCGCTGTCACCGTTGTATCTGCCAGCGTCCGCCGCGCCTCCTCCACAGCGATTTCAGCACGTGCGAGGCGGGTGTCCGCCTGATCAATCCGTGCCTCAGCCTGGGTCACAGCCTGTCGTGTGGATATGACAACGGCCCGGGCGGCGGCGGCTGCCAGTTCTGCCGTCTCAACTGCTGCCGCTGTGCCGACACCTCTGCCGGACAGATCGGATTGCCGCTGAAAGGCCCGGGCACGCAGATCTGCCTGGTCAGCAGCCGCCTGCTGCTCCAGAAACGCCAGCTCAAGACTGCGGGCCGCATCGCGCACTTCCGCACGCGCATCTGCCAGATCCGCTGTCAGCCGGTCGAGGTCCGATTGTGCATCCCTTGGATCAATCTGCAGCAGAACGCTCCCTGCGGTCACAGCGCCGCCATCCTCGAAATTTTCTGCTAGTGATACGATGCGGCCCGCCAGCGCCGCGCGCAGTTCGAGGGTCCGCCGCGAGGAAATCTCACCGAACGCGCGCAGCACCGGTTGCTGCGTACCGGGTTCTGCGCGGGTCAGGGTGACCGCGAAAACCCGCTCTTCGGCTGCCCTGGAAGGCGGCGCATCTGCAAAGCGCACTTCGAGCGCATCACGGATCAGAATACCGGCAAAAGCGAGCATGCCCAGCGTCAGAGACGCTAGGAACAGCCCTGTCATACTTTGCCTCAGAAACCGCATCGGCACCCTGAATCCGTCTCAACGTTCACTCGCATTATAACCTAGGCGGCGGAAAAAAAATACCAACCCACAAGGGTGTTACGGATCGTGGTGCTATTTCCGTCGCTGACTTTCGGTCAGGCGCGGCAGAATTTCTACAAAATTGCAGGGCCGGTGGCGGTAATCGAGCTGCATTTTCAGAATCTCGTCCCAGGCGTCCTTGCAGGCACCCGGACTGCCCGGCAGTGCGAAAAGGTAGGTCCCGTTTGCGACGCCACCTGTTGCACGGCTCTGAACAGCGCTCGTCCCGATTTTTTTCATCGATACAATCGTGAAGACCGTGCCAAAGGCATCGATCTCTTTCTCATAGACATCCCGGTGCGCCTCGACGGTTACGTCCCGCCCGGTGAGGCCCGTACCACCGGTCGACAGCACAACATCAATACCACTGTCCCGGCACCAGGCACGCAGCTGACGTGCGATTTCCTCGCGCTCGTCGGGCAGGATCCGCCGGTCGGCCAGTTCGTGCCCCGCCTCCAGCAAGCGCGACACAAGCACATCACCCGACCGGTCTGACCCCAGATCCCGGCTGTCTGATACGGTCAGGACCGCGATGCGCACGGGTATGAAATCCTGAGTTTCGTCAATTCGGCTCATGCATGTCTCTCTGGTTGCAGCAGTTTCAGGTCGCAGAAATCCGCGCGCGGATGTCGAGCAGGTCGGCCCAGGCCTCCCGCTTGGCCGCCGGGTTGCGCAAAATATATGCAGGGTGGCACATTGGCATGACCGGCACGCCATGCGCTTCGGTCCAGGTGCCCCGCAGGCGCGTAATCCCGCGTTTGCCCAGCAGCGCCTGAGCGCTGATATTACCCATCACAACCAGAACTTGCGGCTCTGCCAAAGCGATGTGGCGTTCGAGAAACGGCTTCATCATCGCAATTTCTTCAGGGGACGGATCACGGTTCTGCGGCGGGCGCCAGGGCAGTACATTTGTGATGTAGACCGGCGCATTTTCATCCGACCGACCCATGCCAATCGCCGCGAACATACGGTCCAGCAACTGACCGGCAGCACCGACAAAGGGCCGGCCCTCGCGGTCTTCATCCCGACCGGGGGCCTCGCCGACGATCATCACCGGCGCACCGGGCCTGCCATCACTGAACACGAGATTGCGTGCACCCTTCTTCAGCGCGCAGTGCTCAAAACCGGCCATCGCCTGCCGCAACGCGTCCAGCGACTGTGCGGCCTGTGCAGCCTCACGCGCTTGCGCAGCAGCGTCCGCTTCGACGGGCGTTTTTGGTGCAGCCGCCGGTGCCGATGGATGCTCCGTTTGCTTTGCACGTTTCGGCTGGCCGGGTGCAGCGGCAGGAAGATCATAACAATTGACCGGCGCATCACATATGGCCTCGGTCGCGCCCAGTTCGATCTGCCAGTCGAGCAACGCCAGCGAATGATGAAAATCGGATGATTCCATGCGCCCACTCTAACTGCTGATCCCGGCAGACTGAACCTGCGGATTTGCTTTGCGAGTGCTTGCCCGCAACGGTATGCCTCCCTATAAGGTGGAAAATCGCCTGAGGTTGCCGCAATGACGTTTCCGCACCGACACCTGCTTGGGATCGAGGCCCTCCGCCCGGCGGAAATCACCACTCTTCTTGATCTTGCCGACACCTATGCGGCGCTCAACAGACAGCCCGACAAACATGCGGATGCCCTGACCGGCCTGACGCAGATCAACATGTTCTTTGAGAATTCAACACGCACCCAGGCCAGCTTTGAAATCGCAGGCAAACGCCTGGGCGCTGACGTGATGAACATGGCGATGCAGGCCAGCTCTCTAAAAAAGGGCGAGACGCTGATCGACACGGCTCTCACTTTGAATGCGATGCATCCCGACCTGCTGGTGGTGCGGCACCCGCATTCGGGTGCTGTGGATCTGCTGGCGCAGAAAGTGAACTGCGCAGTGCTGAACGCCGGTGACGGGCGTCATGAACATCCGACACAGGCGCTGCTCGATGCGCTGACCATCCGCCGCGCCAAAGGCCGCCTGCATCGCCTGTCAATCGCCATCTGCGGAGACATCGCACACAGCCGCGTTGCCCGCTCCAACATCATGCTTCTGGGCAAGATGGAAAACCGTATCCGGCTGATCGGACCACCGACACTGATGCCTGCGGGCATTGCCGAATTCGGTGTAGAGGTCTTTGACGACATGGCCGAGGGGTTGCGCGATGTGGATGTCGTGATGATGCTGCGTCTGCAGAAGGAGCGCATGGACGGGGGCTTCATACCGTCCGAGCGCGAGTATTATCACCGTTTCGGGCTCGATGCTGAAAAGCTGTCTTATGCAGCACCGGACGCCATTGTCATGCATCCCGGGCCGATGAACCGTGGTGTCGAGATCGATGGCACCCTGGCGGACGACATCAACCGCTCCGTCATTCAGGACCAGGTTGAAATGGGTGTGGCCGTGCGCATGGCTGCAATGGACCTTCTTGCGCGCAACCTGCGCCTGACGCGCGAGGGTGCCGCATGAGCCAGACCATCGGGATACCTGCCGGCGAAACAGGCACTATTCGTGTCTTTGCGGTGAACCGCCCGGTGGCCGAGGTACAGGCCCTGTTAAAGGATGCGCCGGTTGCTGATGTTGCCCGCGGGCTGCTCGGAGACCCGCATCTGGATACGGCGGGCACAGAGCTTTTCCCGGTCAGCGATCTGGCCGGTGTCGGTCTTGCCGCCTATCTCAGCGATGGATACGCGGTCACTGATGAAGCCCTCGCACCCGATCATGCAAAGCTCGAGGCGCTGGACGGATATGTCCTTCTTGTGTTTTCTGACAGCTTTTCGGGACAGGCGTACGAACTGACCCCTGGCCAGGATCTGACT